>DVLJ01000039.1 GCA_018715565.1 Candidatus Ventrimonas merdavium | reverse complement strand
GCTCCGCATACCGTTATACTCCTGCATTCTGTTCAATAAAAAAACTCCAAATCCCTCTGACTATAAAGGATTGGAGCTTATCTTCCATATGCCGCAGGCCGGGGTCGAACCGGCACGGGTATCACTACCCACGGGATTTTAAGTCCCGGGCGTCTGCCAATTCCGCCACTGCGGCTGATATAAATTATTCTCCCCCATCTGATGATGGGGGAAACGACCCAGAAGAGACTCGAACTCTCGACCTCCGCCGTGACAGGGCGGCGCTCTAACCAACTGAGCCACTGGGCCTTGTTATGAGCACTTGGCGTCCGTCTTTTGGACGCTTACGTGCGATACATGCCGGCGCCCTTAGCAAGCGCCCTGCTGGAGCTTAGCAGCCGGCATAAATGGACCTTCGGGGACTCGAACCCAGGACCGACCGGTTATGAGCCGGTTGCTCTAACCAACTGAGCTAAAGGTCCAAGCTGTTGGTACTTTACAATGACCCCAACGAGATTCGAACTCGTGTTACCGCCGTGAAAGGGCGATGTCTTAACCGCTTGACCATGGGGCCGGATTCATTCTGGTCTCCATGGACCTAACTCCCCGAGTAGGACTTGAACCTACGACAGCGCGGTTAACAGCCGCGTGCTCTACCGACTGAGCTATCGAGGATTACTGCCGCGCTTAACGGGCAACGAGGATATTATAGGACAGATCCCGCCATTTGTCAATAGAAATTATCGGAGATTTTTGAAAAATTCCCACAAAAATTCCTGCCGGCCGATCCGCCCTGCCAGCAGCCCTGAATATCGCATACCGCTGCAGAACCACTGGCCAATCCCTCCCCCAGATGCTATAATATCCCCATGGCACACGCCGCCAAATACAGCTTCCCACAGGAGAACGGCACATGAACATTTACGAACAGATGCACAGCGGAAACCTTTACGACCCAGGCGACCCGGAGCTTATGAACGAGCAGTTCCAATATCTGGAGCTGCTGCACCAGTTCAACACCTTAGGCCCCACCGAATTTGAAAAGCGGAACGCCCTTTTAAAACAGATGTTTGCAGAGATCGGGGAAGGCTGCTTCATCACAGCTCCCTTTTACGCCAACTGGGGCGGACATCACGTCCACTTCGGAAAAGGCGTATACTGCAACTTCGGTCTCACCATGGTAGACGATACCCATATCTATGTAGGCGATTATACCGAATTTGGACCGAACGTCACCGTTGCCACAGCCGGCCATCCCATCCTTCCCGAGCTGCGGGGCGAACACCCGCTGCAGTTCAACGTCCCCGTAAGGATCGGACGCAACTGCTGGATCGGCTCCGGAGCCATCATCCTTCCCGGCGTTTCCATCGGGGATAACACCGTCATCGGCGCCGGCAGCGTGGTCACCAGGGATATTCCGGCAGACGTGGTCGCCGCCGGCAATCCTTGCCAGGTCCTGCGCCCCATCGGCGAACGGGACCGGACCTATTATTTCAAAGATAAAAAGATCGAGCGGTAAGCGAAAGGCAGGGCCTCTGCAAACACAGGGCCCTGCCTTTCTCGTTCTCACAATTTCCTTCCAGTCCCGGTAGTTCCGGTTCCGTCAACTCTCTGTCATCTCGCCGTTTTCCCATCTGCCGCTTCCATCACAAAGGAAAACTCCAGATCCTCCTCGGCGCTCACGCAGTATTCCTCGTGGACCGGAGCGCCCCAGCTGTCATCTCCGCCTACGCCCCGCTGGGCGCCCAGCACGCTGACAATGGTATAATGAGGCGGCGCGGGAAGCTCTTCCCGGTGAAGGACTGATTCCAGCTCTTCCGCCGTATACGGCAGCACATTCATATCCAGAGGCCGGTCCTTTGCCGCAAAGGTGATTCCCTGCCCCTCCTGATCCCATACCGTCAGCCACCGGACTCCGGTCCGGTTCCCGCATTCCTGAGGCATCAGATACCGGGCCAGGTTCTCCTGGGGCGTTCCTTCAAATACGCCTAACCGCACGCCATGCGCCCGGTCGCAGTAGCTCTCTCCCGGCCCATATCCATAGTAGGTGAACCGGTCCCTGTCCGCCAGGAACCGGAACCGCATGCCGAACAGCGGAAGCTGGGGAAGCCCTTTCTTTCCTGCAAAATGGCACGTCACCTGGATCCTGCCGTCGGGAGTCACCACATAGGTCACCTGGGTCTCTGTCCAGGGATACACCGGAACCCCATAGGTATAAGTCACCGTTACCCGGTCCGGTTCCTCCTGGACCTGCATCTGGGTATTGTTATACAGGATGAACTGGTCTGCCGCCAGCCATACCGAACTATCCCTGGCGAACCCATTGCCCCGGTCATTATCCGTAGACGCCCGCCAATAGGTGGGGAGCGGCGCTTTGGTAATCCATTCCTTTCCATGATACCGCAGGGACACAATCCCTCCGTCTGCACGGGAGAACAGGATGGAAAATCCCTTGCCTTTTACGCCCAGATTCACATCCCCATGGATCACCTGGAACGCAGCCGCCAGATCGGCGGATTCTGCATCGGAAATTCCTACATGGAAGATTCCTGCACCGGCGGTTTCTGCACCGGCAGCTCCTACACCGGCTCCCGATCCTGCAGTTTCTCCAGCTCTCGCTGCGCCTTCCGTCTCAGCCGTCTCAACCGTTTCTCCGAAGGCAGTTTCAAAGCCTTTGGGCGCCCACTGGGTGTCCTCTGCCAGGACCGCCACTGCCTGATAGATATACTCTGTGGCCACAGACGCCGGTCCCTCAGACGCCGGTCCCTCAGTCTCCAGCTTCTTCCAATCCGGCACCGGGATCGCTGCAGTTACCTGCTCTCCCGCCTTTGCCAGCACGGAAAATGTGGTCTCATAGACCACGGTCCCATTTTTCAGGATCCGGTACACAAACCCGTCGGCCGACGTATCAGCAAACAGCCGGCGGTTCCGTACCGTCACCTGTCCATACCCCGGGATCAGCTCCAGCTCCTGATACAGAGCCTTCACCTCCGCCGCCTTAGGCGACGGCGTCCGGTCCCCGTAGACGATGCCGTTCCCGCAGAAATTATAATCGGTGGGGCGGTCCCCAAAATCTCCTCCGTATGCCAAAACCTCTGTTCCGTCCACATCCTCCCGCACCAGGGCCTGGTCGATATAATCCCAGATGAACCCGCCCTGATACTTGGGATACCGGTCCGCCAGATCCGTATATTCCTTCATTCCGCCCAGGGAATTGCCCATGGCGTGCATATACTCGCAGACCACAAAGGGCTTCCCAGGCTCTGCCTTCAGGTACGCCTCCACCTCTGCCGGCTTGGCGTACATCCGGCTCTCCATGTCACTGATCTCATCAAACGCCCGGTTCCAGAACACACCCTCATAGTGGACCAGCCTGGTATGGTCCCGCTCCTTAAAGAACCGGGACATAGCCAGGATATCTTCTCCCGCGTAGGACTCATTACCGCAGGACCAGATCAGGACCGACGGATGGTTCTTATCCCGCTCCAGCATCGACCTTGCCCGGTCCACCACACAGGCCTTCCACTGGGGCAGGCTGCCCGGCACGTTCCAGGACGGCTCACAGGCCCCCATCTTCTGCCAGGAACCGTGGCTCTCCAGGTTCGCCTCATCGATCAGGTAAATGCCGTACTGGTCGCAGAGCTCATACCACCGGCTCTGGTTGGGATAATGGCAGGTGCGGACCGCATTGATATTGTGCTGCTTCATGAACCGGATATCCCACAGCATTTCCTCCTCGCCGATGGCCCTGCCCTTGCGGATGTCAAACTCATGACGGTTGATGCCCTTGAATACCAGCCGTTTCCCGTTCAGGCACATGATCCCGTCCCGCATCTCAAAGCTGCGGAAGCCAACGGTCTGCGGGATCACCTCCGCCAGCGCTCCGCTGCCGTCCCATACCTCCAGGTATAAGGTATAGCAGTAGGGGTTCTCTCCGCTCCAGGCATGGACCTCCGGGATATCTCCCTCCAGGACCATCCGCCCGGAGCCGTCCGGCGTTTCCCTTTGGGACTGCCAGACCACAGCCCCCTCCCGGTCCTTTAAGACCGCCGACACCTGACAGCCAGCCAGGCCCGCTGCCGCACCGGCAGCCGCCGACTCCGGCTCTGCCTGTCCCTGCTCTGTCTGTTCCCTCTCTGCCTGCGCCCGCTCTGCCTGCACCCTCTCTGCCTGCTCCGGCGGCGCCATAAGCTCCAGCTCCACCGTCAGACGGCCATCCCGGTACTCCCGCTCCAGCTCCGCCTTTACAAACAGATCCCGCACATGCAGGCGGGGAAGCCCATAGAGGAACACGTCCCGGAAGATCCCGGAGAACCGGAAAAAGTCCTGGTCCTCCAGCCAGCTGGCGCTGCTCCGCTTATAGACCTCCACGGCCAGCCGGTTCCCCTTCTCCCGGATCCAGGGCGTCACATCGAATTCCGACGGCGTAAAGCTGTCCTCGCTGTAGCCCACAAATTCCCCGTTGAGCCACACATACAGAGCGGTTTCCACCCCCTGAAAGGACAGGATCACCCGTTTCCCCCAGAGCGCCTCCTCCAGGTCAAACTCCCGCACATAGCTGGCCACCGGGTTATACTCCCAGTCGATCGCCGGGGGACGCAGCTCCGAATGGCCGTCCCAGGGATACATGGTGTTCACATAATGGCACTGGTCATACCCATACCGCTGGATATGCCCCGGCACCGGGATCTGTCCAAAATCCGAATCGTCAAATCCTTCCTTGTAAAAATCCGCCTTCCGCCGGGAAGGATTTTCCCCATAGGAAATCTTCCAGACGCCGTTCAGGCTCTGGCAAAGGTCCATCCTTCCCCCCGCCGCCTCTCCTGCTTCCATGGCGGGATATGTCTCATAAAACCGGTGATCCGAATGGGCCGAAAGCCGGTTCACGGCAAATACCTCCGGGTCCTCCAGCCATGCCAGATCGGGAATCCTGCTGTCCATAAAATCCTCCTTTACTTTAATGCTCCCTTAAAAAACCGCTATTCCTTGACCGCTCCTGCCGCCACGCCGGCCAGGATGTATTTCTGGAAAAATACATAGATCAGGATGGTGGGGAGCATGATGATGATGATCCCTGCCGCCAGCTTCTGCCAGGATCCCTGCTGGGCATTGGCATAGTTCATCAGGAACGTGGTCAGGGTCCGCAGCTTGTTCTTCGGCATATACAGATAGGGAACGTACATGTCGTTGATGATCGTGATCGCCTTGATGATGATGACCGTCGCCGTAGCCGGAGCCAGAAGCGGCAGGATGATCCGCCGGAACAGTCCGAAATAGCTGCAGCCGTCCAGCAGGGCGCTCTCATCCAGGGACCGGGGGATGGTAGAGATAAACTGCCGGTAAATGTAGAGCTGCATCAGATCCGAGGCCACATAGATCACGATCGGCGCCCCCAGGGTATTGTAAAGTCCCAGCCCGTTGATGATCTTAAAACGGGCGATCTCCGTCACAAAGCTGGGGATCAGCATACCTAAGAAAAACAGCGCCATGATCACCTTTTTCAGCGGAAAATCAAACCGCTCCAGGATAAACGCCGTGATCGTCCCGAACATCACGTTGAAGAAAATGCTGACGGCCAGGATGATCCCTGTATTCTTAAATCCCACCAGGAGATATTTGTCCGTCAGCACCTTCTGGAAGTTCTCCAGGGTGATCCGCGCCACCGGAGGCAGCAGAAGGGGCGAGGTATTGACCATATCCGCCTTGGTCTTAAATGCCGCAAACAGGGTCAGCACAATGGGCGCCAGCACGATCAGCACCATCCCGATGCAGATCACCTGCTTTAAGAGCTGTATCAGCGTACTCCGTTTCATCCCTTATCCCTCCTCAAGAAAATACCGTGAATGATCTTGTTCTGGATCACATAGATGATCACGATCATCGCCATGATCGCCACCGCCATGGTAGAAGCCAGGCCAAAGTTGCTGTACTTAAACGCCGTATCGATAGTGTACAGGGTGAACGTAGAAGACGCATAGCCCGGTCCGCCGCTGGTCATCACATAGGGGATATCGAACACCTGCAACGCGCCCCGGATATTGTCAAACAGCACAAAATCCACCATCAGCATGATGGACGGGATCTGGATATACCGGAACAGCTGCCAGGACGTGGCGCCGTCCACCTGGGCCGCCTCCTGCACATCCTGAGGCAGGGACTGGAGCGCCGCCATGAACAGGATCACATGGTAGCCGGAAAACCGCCACAAGGATACAAAGGTCAGCACAAAATTCACGATCTTCGGATCGGACAGCCAGCTCTGGATCAAAAACTCCAGATGCAGCGTCTCCAGGATCGCGTCAAAGGCTCCGTTTACCGGAGAGAAGAAATAGGAAAACGCATAGGAGATAGCAACTCCGTTGATGATGTAGGGCATAAAGACCATGGTCTTATAAAACTTCGCCGCCCGCAGCTTGGATGTCAGCAGGACCGCAAACATCAGCTCCACCGGGATGAAGATCAGATGTCCGAAAAAGTACACCGCATTGTTTTTCAGAGACTGCCACAGGTTCTCATTCTGGAACATGCTGATATAGTTGTCCAGCTTGATCCAGTTATAAGTCTGGGAATAGCCGTCCCAGTCCGTAAAGCTCATGCGGATCAGATCCATGGCCGGAACCACCACGAACCCGATCAGCAGCGCCATCGGGATGATCAGGGACAGGGCGATAAAGATCCGCTTCTGCTGTTCTAATGACTTCATAATCCGCCTATCTTCCTTTCCAATACTGTAAAAAACAAAGACAAAAAGGGCGGAGCCTTGTACTCCGCCCCAGCTTTTTGTTTACTGGATCCCCAGCTTGGTCCTGGCCGCAGCCCATTTCTCGTTCAGGGTGTTCAGCTCCGCATTCAGATCGAAGCCGTCGGTGAACATCTGCGCGCCCAGTTTCTTATAGTCAAATGCGATCTCGTTCTGGATCGCCTGGAAGTCATCGCCGCCGCCGTCGTACATTACCATCTCCATATCCGGCTGCAGTGCGTCTGCCTCTGCCAGGATCGGGTCTTTCTCTTTCGGGAAATTGGTCATGGAAGAAGCGCTGGATACATAGTTGATGTATCCCGGATACCAGTCTTCACTGTAGAACCACTCTACAAAGGCCTTTGCCAGCTCCGGATTCTTGCTGTGGGTAGTCACGCCCATGAAAGAATCGCCCTGTACGATCACCCGGAACGGGTCAGAAGCGCTGTCCCGAACCGGCAGATAGAACGTTCCCAGCTGGGAATAATCGTCGGTGCCGTTCTGGATGTTCTGCAGGCCCCAGTCGCCTAAAGCCAGGATGGCTGCCTGCTTCTGGGCAAATAACGCGGTCACCTGGTCGTTGCCCATGCCTAACGGGTCTTTTCCGAATACGTCCATGGTGAACAGGTCATATACCTTTTCATAAGCCGTGCGGATATCCGTTCCCTCTGCAAAAGGAGCATCCTCTTTGGCCATGTCGTTCCAGTTCTGTCCATTTCCGCCCTGCAGCGCCGGCATGAACTCCATGTACGGATAATCCGGCCACTCGTCCTTGGCGCCCAGTGCGATCGCCATAAAGTCCGGGTTGTCCTTGCCATAGTAATCCTGCAGGGTCTGAGCTGCCGCCTCAAACTCCTCCCAGGTGGTGGGAACCTCTACCCCTGCCTCCTGGAACATGTCTTTCCAGTAGAATACATACTCATAGCCGGCGGTCATGGGCACGCCCAGGATCTTGCCGTTTAAGGCATAGCCGGCAGCCAGCTCATTGTTCTTGGTCGCTTCCAGATCCGACAGATCCAGCAGATAATCCTGGAACCGGGATAAGGTAAAGGGCTTGTTGAACATCACGTCCGGAAGCTGGTTTGCGGAGGCCCGCATCTTCATGGCGTTCCAGTATTCGGAATCGTCCTTGATCTTCTCTACCTCAATCTCTGCATTGGGATATTTCTCCTGGAACTTGCCTACCATGTCGTTGGAGTCGATGTAATCCATCAGGTTGTTATCCCAAATGGCAAACACCAGCGTACCCTCCAGATCCTCAGACGCCGCTTCCTCTCCGCCTGACGCCTCAGTCTGGGCCGGCGCGGCATTTCCGCTGTCCGTATTGCCTGCCGGCGCGCTGGAGGAAGAGCATCCCGCCATCATTCCGGCTGTCATAGCTGCGCACAGTCCTAATGCTGCGATTTTCTTTTTCATTGTAAAACCTCCCTTGTGTATTTGATACCATAAGGATAGCATGTTCTCCGGCCATTCTCCATGCACTAATGTCAGATTTCTTGATGTATCGTCAGGTCTTGATGATTATCCCTCCCTGCGGTAGCTGCCGGGACTGATTTTACACACCTTTTTAAAGACCCGGGTAAAATGCTCCACGCTGTTGTAGCCCACGCTCTGGCTGATTTCATAAATCTTTAAATTGGTCTGGTCCATCAGCTCCTTAGCCTTGCGGATCCGCACCTCCATCACATAATTGCTGAACGTCATGCCCTCCTCCCTGGTAAACCGGGTGCTGAAATATTTCTCATTCAGCCCCACATACCCGGCCACACTTCCCAGGGTCAGCTCCGGATTGGAATAATTATCCAGAATAAATTTTTTCGCCTTTAGAATCAGGTTTTCATGGTTCCGCTCCTGATAATGCCTCTGATAATCCAAAAACCACCGGAAATAGTTGTTCATCCACCGCTCCAGCTCCCGCACATCCAGGAAACGGTCCATTTTTTCATAATAATTGATTTCCTCGGGAAACAGGCTGAACAGATCCTCCTGATGATCCAGCACCATCCAGGACAGCCGGCAGATCAGGCTCTGACACAGCCGTACCGCCTGTTTTAAATCTATCAGGTGCAGATCCCCCACCAGCTTTCCTTTCTCCGTTTCCACCGCCATCTCATCGCCGTCCCACAGACCGGCCAAAAGCCGCTGATACCGCTCTCCGGCCTCTTCCGTCTCCTCATAGGAAATGGCGGCACCATCCCAGGGCACGCAAAGCTGCATCCGCCCTTTCAGGCAGCAAAGCCGCAGCTGCCGCCCGGCCTCCTCCGCCCGGTCTGCAAATGCCGCCGGGTCGGTTTCCAACTGGCTGACTCCTGCCGACACCAAAAGGTTCAGATAATTCTTCCAGACACTGCAGAGCTGCCGGCAGACCGAAGCCACATTGTCCCGGTAGATCTGCCGGTCCGTTACCTCATACAGCATCAGATACCGGGACGGAGAAAGGCTGCCGATCACGCACCGGGAGGCCACCCGGGGGATCTGCCCCGCCAGGGTCAAAAACGGCTCAATCAGCTTTTCCTCCAGATTCTCCGAGAAACGGGCGGCCTGATGTCTATAATCGTCAATCTCAAACTGCACTACCAAATAGGCTTCAGGAAAGAAAATCTCCGCTGTCTCCCTCCGCCCCATAGCCAGATCCGCCAGACGCCTGCCCTTTTCCGCCCGGTCTGCTTCTCTCCAGCCCACCGGCGCCAGATTCTGCTTACTGCCTGTTTTCTGCCCGGCTTCTGGCCTTGGATTCTGCCTGGAGTTCTGCCTGGATTCCGCCCCGGAGTTCTGCCCGGATTCCGCCCCGGAATTCTGCCTGGATTCCGCCCCGGAGTTCTGCCCGGATTCCGGCCCAGAATTTTGCCCGGATTCTCCGCCAGGCTCCCTCCCGGCTTCCGCCAGCTCTCCAGTCCGATGCTCCAGCTTCTTCAGCATAGACTCCATCAGCTCCGGCGTCAGATCCGATTTCAGGAGATAATCCACTGCCCCGAGACGAAAGGCCTCCCGCACCAGTTTAAAATCATCATAGCCGCTGAGAACCAGAATCTGAGGATGCCATCCCCGCCGGGAAATCTCCTCAATCAGGGAAAGGCCGTCCATCACCGGCATTTTCATGTCCGTGATCACCAAATCCACCGGCTCCGCTTCCATGTACTGCAAGGCCTGCTTCCCGTGAACAGCGTCCGCAGCTACCTCATAGCCAAACTGCTTCCAGGGAATCAGGGTCCGGAGGGTAATCCGGACAATGGTATCATCATCAACGATCAGTATCTTTTTCATGCGCATGTTCCTCCCTGGAAACGGGAATCCGGATAACCGTCCTGGTTCCTTTTCCCTCTTCACTTTCCATCACCAGGCCGGAGTCCTTTCCGAAATTCAGAATCAGCCGGCTGTTGACATTGAACAGGCCGATGCTTCCGCCGTCTCTTGGTCCCTCTTCCTTTAACACCTGTCCCAGTTCCTCTTTACTCATTCCTTTTCCATTATCCTCCACAGTGATCACCAGGAACCCATCCCGGATAGCCGCCCGGAGCCAGATCTGTCCAATCTCATCCTCCGCCTCGCTGAATCCATGGACAATGGAATTTTCCACCACAGGCTGCAGGATCAGCCGGGGCACCAGACAGTCGCCGCAACCCTCTTCCAGCTCATAGGCAATGTCAAAGCCATCGGAATACCGGATCTTCATGAGATAGATAAACCCGTCCAGCACATCCAGTTCTTCCCGGAACGTATAAAATCCGGCGTTGCTGCGGAACGAGCAGGTCAGAATCTTCATCAGGGCCTCCGCCATTTTCCCAATGGCGTCAAAATGGGAGACCTGGGCGATAAACCGGATGGAGCTTAAGGCATTTACCAGGAAATGGGGGTTGATCTGGGACTGGAGAGCCCGGATTTCCGCCTCATGCTTTTTCTGCTGATGCTCCTCATTTTCCGAAATCAGCTGTTTCAGCCGCCGCACCATGTGGTTAAAGGAATGGACCATGGTGCGCAGCTCCGCCTGACCTTCCGGCTGGATATGGACATCCAGTTCTCCCTGCTCCACCTGCTTCATGCCCTCCACCACGTTTTCCATGGGAGTCACGATATTTTTCAGGAAATACGCAGAAAACATGAAGAACAGCCAGAACAGGAACATGGTCACAGCCAGGATTCCCACAGCCACCTGATTGAACCGCCTGGTCAGCACATTGGCCTCAGCAATATTGACAAACCGGCAGCCAGTCACTGGCTCTGTGGTCACAATATAAACGTATTCCCTGCCGCCTGCCCGTCTGCGGAACTGTCCCTGCTCCATCTGGAAATCCGCCGCCGGCTGAGCCAGCTTCTCCCAGCTTTGGGACGGGTCCAGAATTACCTGTCCCTCCTGGTCCAACAGCACAGAAACGCCCAGCAATTCCTCTTTATTATATTCCCGCATCAGCGTTCCCAACTGGGACCCCCGAAACAGGGCCACAACCTCGATCACCTCATCCCGGTCCACCGATACATTGGGCGCAAAGGCCGCCACAATGGTAAACACACTGGCATTCCGCCGGGAAATGGTAATTCCCTTATCATAATAGCCGATGGTCACCATATTCTTTTTATCCAGAGCTTCCTGGTACCAGGCAGATGTTCGGATTTCCTCGTCGCTGAGAATCAGTTCCTCTTTTAAGTAAGTGTCCCTCCCGCTTTTCATATAAAACGCCGCCGATAAAATATCCTGTACCGGCGGCATGGCATAGTTAAAGGACTCTGTCAGCAGCTTGCTGTTCTGATACCGCTCCAGAGCCTGATCCGTGTCCGTAGCCGCAGCCATCCGGATAATCTCGTTGTTATTCACATAGATAAAATGGGAAAGCCGCAGAGCCGCATCCTGTACCTCATTGCCCAGCACCACCGCCATGTTCTCCTGGGCGCTCTGAATACTGCGGACCGCCGAATCCGTCAGGATTGCCCGGATAATAACCATAGAAATCAGAATGATCGCCAGGATCGGAACCACCACCAGAGTGATAAAGCTGGCAAAATAGGTATCCTTAATCCTCCTCCGCTTATTCAGTTTCAGCCACATACTCCTCTCACCTTTCGCGTTCCCCGCTGCTCTTCTGTTTCTTATAGGTTGACTATACACCACTTCCTCCCCCGTCCATTACTGACATCAGCTTGTGGTTCGCCGCACTTGGCGGTAAATACCCGTGACTGGACTTTCACCAGCAAGATTCGTGCCATGCCCGGCACACAACCAAAGACGGGTTCCCCAAATCCGGGAACCCGCTAATACCTGAAAACCAAAAGCGCGCAGGACAGAATGAATCATCTCCGCCAACATTTCCTAGCCCAGATACTGATTTAGTTCCTCCTCCGTCAGGCCATAATTCTCCTGCACAGTTTTTCGGATTTCCTCCTCCGGAACCCCGTACTTTTTCAAAGCGGCAATCATGCGCTCCAAGCCTTCGGCCAAGCCCTCTGCTTTCCCCTCCGCACGGCCCTCCGCGCGGCCTTTCTCCAAATTTTCCATATCCCGCAGATACAGTGTCATATACTCATGTCTCCATTCTCGATTCTTCCGGGCTTCAGCCACCGCTTCGTCCAGTTCCTGCACAAAGGAATCCTCGGTCATGATCCCGGCCACATAGTCCAGAAATGCTTTCAGGCTGCTGCTGACATCATTCATCGTTCCCCTGCTACTTTCTCCTTGGTTGGTTGTGGAATTGGATATTTTTATTTTAGCACACGGGGTTCGCTGGGGGCAAGGGATTCCGTGGATTTTATAATCTATTGAAAGGATACCGTTAGCAGCAGACCATGTATATATAAATGGTTTTGTTATGTAAATCAAAAAAGGATTCCCAAAATCCGGGAATCCACATAAGACCTGAAAATAAAAATCCATGTACCTTCAAAACTACATATTGAACCATCATCCGTTCTTTCCTCTACAACCTATCCTAACCTCTTTGGTTATGCCCTCGACCGA
>DVLJ01000038.1 GCA_018715565.1 Candidatus Ventrimonas merdavium | reverse complement strand
GGGGCGGCAACAGAGGGAAAAGCACAGAGTGGCTTGAACGAAGTGAAAGCCAGCGCCTTGAGACGCTGGCCTAGTAACAAAGGCTTATAGCCGAAGCGCGAGCCACCCGTTTGACGGGTGGCAGCGACTGTTGGCCCATTGTTGGGGGCCGCGGTAACTGTTTTTGATTTAAGAAACCAATCTCAAAACCATCTCGCTGTCGGCTAGAGCCGTTCCTCAGCCGCTCCTCTCCGCCGCGCAGAATTCCCCCACATCTCCGGAATTTTCCCCTTGCAAATCCTGAGCAGGTGCTATATAATCTATATATCGGAATTTATGAACTATTTTAAAAATACTTCAAAATATATGATATTAAGACGTCGGAACCATGGAGATAAGAAACCTGAACACATTTACAAAGGTGGCAGAAGCCGGGAGCCTTTCCGGGGCGGCCAGGGCGCTGGGGTATGCCCAGTCTACCGTGACCATGCAGATGCAGCAGCTGGAACAGGAGCTGGGAGCGCCTCTGTATGAGCGGGTAGGCAAGAAGATCCGCATCACCCAGGCCGGTCAGAGCCTGCTGACCTATGCGGTCCCCATCGTCCGGATGTCCCAGGAGGCCCTGCTGGTGGGGAAGGAGCAGTCCCGGGTGGTAGACGGTTCCCTTCGGCTGGGCGTGCTGGAGGTGCTGGCGGGAGAGCAGATGGCGGCCAGGACCAACCGGTATCTCCAGGAGAATCCCCAGGTAGAGCTGGCGCTCCTTACGGAGCCGGACAGCCGCAGCCTGGCGAACATGCTCCGGCACAACGAGATCGATCTGATGGTGACGTTGGATCATCCCGTATCAGATGCGGATCTGGTCCATGCGGGAGAGGATATCCCGGAGGAGATCCGGTTTTACGCGGCGAAGGATCATCCCCTGGCTGGAAGCCATGGGGTGGGACTGGCGGACATCTTAGCCTATCCCCTGATCCGAGGAGACGAGTGCCTGCCCTACGAGCAGGAACTGGAGAAACTGAAGGAAAAGAAGGCAGCCCGTCAGATCCGGGTGCAGAATCAGGATCTGGCCCTCCGCATGGCAGTGATGCAGGGCGGCAGAGGGAAGGAAGGCGGCCTCGCCATCGCGCCGGAGAGCGCGGCGCAGGAATACACGAAGGACGGACGGCTGACGCCTCTGGATTACCGGATCCCCGGTTGCCGGATGTGGCAGCAGACGATATACCATAGGAATAAGTGGCTGACCCGGGCGATGAACGCCTGGATCGCCATGGAGGGACCAGAAGCGGAGGAGACGGGATGAACGCAGGGGGGAGTGCAGTACGGAAGCGGAGCCACAGCAGGACGAAGCCGTATGTGATGAAGCGGGACAAGAAGACCGGCGCGCTTTATCTGGAGCGGGAACGTCCGCCCTTTGTGGGGGAGCTGCCGTATGTCACGGCCCTGGTGGTCACCATCCTGTTCGCCCTCTGGTCCTGCTGTCAGTACATCCAGTTGTGTACCGACGTAGAGACGCGGATCCGGCAGGCGCAGCTTCTGGAGCGAGAGGTCCTGGAGTTAAGAGAGGCCAATACCATGATGGAGTGCCGGATGTCCCAGACCCCGGATCTGAACATGGTCTATCAGATCGCCGTAGAGGAGCTGGGGATGATCCCGGTCACCGACGAGCATCTGCTGCTGTTTGAACGCTCCAACAGCGAATACGTTTATCAAACGGACAACATTCCCAAGATTGGTTTTTAAGCATACGTGTGCGGCCGGCTCACTTTCCCCGGCCGCACACCCATCACACCTGCCGCGCCCAACACCTGCTTTTGCGGCGGATACACCTGATGCGGAGCAGGCACA
Source organism: Candidatus Ventrimonas merdavium (assembly GCA_018715565.1). GTDB lineage: Bacteria > Bacillota > Clostridia > Lachnospirales > Lachnospiraceae > Brotaphodocola > Brotaphodocola merdavium. The sequence continues at coordinate 20,218 of DVLJ01000038.1, read as the reverse complement.
GAACCGGATGGACCAAAGGCGGAACGTCCATTGTCGAATAATGTCACGAATGACGCACCGATGCGGAAAAAATACAAAAAATTGGTAAAATCTCTTGACAGAGCGCTATAGAGGTGCTAAACTTACAGCGTATTTTGATATGAGCTTTTGATTCACATATTTTTGTAAGTCATGAAGGCCATTCATGATCTACAAAAATATGTGATTTTTTTGTTCCAAGCAAAATACGAAAATTTTTTAAGGGAGGTACCAATCATGAATAACGGTACAGTTAAGTGGTTCAACGCAACGAAAGGATATGGCTTCATCACCAACGATGAGACCGGCGAGGAAGTGTTCGTACATTTCTCCGGTATCGTAGCTGACGGCTACAAGACCCTGGAAGATGGCCAGAAGGTAACCTTCGATACCACCGAGGGCAACCGCGGGATCCAGGCTGTGAACGTTCACGTTGTAGCTTAATTCCATATAAGGACTCACTCCGGTCAGACCGGAGCAGGGGACCGGAGCCTGACGGCGGCCGGTCCTTTTTTGATTTAATAGGAAACTGCGTTTCCTATTAAATCAAAAAAGCTCCGCAAGAAGGCGTACTCCGCGCAAAGGGATATGGCTGCCTATGCAGCCGCGATCCGGCGCGAGTGTGCGCCAAGCGCACACGTTCTTGTCCCATAGAAAGCCCCTTCACATGGCGCTCTCGCTCACCCGGATCTTCCGTTCACCTGGATCTTGTAAACACGCTTGTAAACGCTTACAAAAATATCCAAAACCTATTGCAATCAGGAAATAAATGTTGTATAGTAAAGCTACAAGATGATTGCATTGTATCTTTTATGCCGAATTGTAAGCACTTACATTTTTGCGCGGGATACGGCTTCTCTGATCCCCTGTTTTTGCCGGGCCACAGACCCGGGGACGGCGGGGGAGTGGGCCTTGGAGAGGACGGACCGCCGGCAGGAAGATCTTATGGCACAACACACTATGAAAATGGAGGGTTCAGGCGATGAGCAAGAAAGAAACAGTGATTCAGTTCGGCGAGGGCGGTTTCCTGCGCGGTTTCGTGGATTATTTCTTTCAGAAGTTAAAAGAGAAGGATCTGTTTGACGGTTCTGTGGTGATCGTGCAGCCGATTGAAAAGGGCATGTGCGAGATGTTAGAGAAGCAGGGCTGCGAGTACAACCTGTTTTTAAGAGGCATTGACAACGGCCAGGTCGTGGACGAGCACACCCATATTGACGTGATCTCCAGATGCGTGAATCCGTATACGGACAACGCGGCATACATGGCTTTGGCGGAGAATCCGGATTTCCGCTTTATCGTTTCCAACACCACCGAGGCAGGCATCTGCTTTGAGGCGGACAACAAGTTCGAGGACGCTCCGGCCCATTCCTTCCCGGGCAAGCTGACCCAGCTGCTGTATAAGCGGTTCCAGCTGGGCTTAAAGGGCTTTATCGTCCTTTCCTGCGAGCTGATCGACCACAACGGCGAGGAGCTGTTAAAGTGCTGCCAGCAGTATGCGGACCTGTGGAACTTAGGCGAGGAGTTTAAGAACTGGCTGGCAAGCGAGAACGATTTCTGCTCCACACTGGTAGACCGGATCGTGACCGGCTTCCCGAGAGACGAGCACGCCGCCCTGTGCGAGCGGATCGGCGAACAGGACAACATGATGGATACCGCTGAGATCTTCCATCTGTGGGTGATCCAGGGCCAGCATGAGGACGAGCTGCCCCTGCAGAAGGCAGGCTTCAACGTGGTCTGGACTGACAATGTAGATCCCTACAAGAAGAGAAAGGTCCGCATCTTGAACGGTGCCCATACTTCCATGGTCCTGGGCGCACGGCTGTACGGCCTGGAGACCGTAGGCGAGTGCTTGAAGGATGAGAAGGTATCCGCACTGCTGAAGAAGTGCATTTTCGAGGAGATCATCCCCACCATCGGCGATACCGAGGACAACCGGGCGTTCGGTGCAGCAGTCCTGGAGCGGTTTGCGAACCCGTTCATCAAGCACCTGCTGCTGTCCATCGCGTTAAACTCTGTATCCAAGTTTAAAGCAAGAGTCCTGCCGACCATCTTAGAGTACAAGGAGGCCAACGGTTCCTATCCGGAGGCTCTGACCTTCTCTCTGGCAGCCCTGATCGCGTTCTACCGGACCGACGAGGCAAACGACGGCGAGGATATCATGGCCTTTATGAAGGATGCTTCCGTAGCAGACATCCTGGCGAAGACCGAGTATTGGGGACAGGATCTGTCCGACATGCTCCCGATCGTGGAGAAGTGGTATGACATGATCCAGAACGAAGGCATGGCAAAAGCCTACGACGCAGTTCTGGCATAAAGTACAGATCCTAGAGAAAAGGAAAGACCTTTATCACTGGGGAAATGACGAGACCCCATATATTGGAGATCGCTGAAAGCAAAAGTCCAATATATGGGGTCTTATTTGCGCTAATGAAATGAAAGCTGCTGGACTTCTTTATCCGGAACAGATTCGATAACAGTCATAAGCCCGAAGACAACCTTTGTAGAGCGGGAAAGCGGCTGACAGAAAGCAGCCGGCGGAAGGAATGATATCCTGCCCTTTCTGCATAAGATAGCGGAGAAGAAGGATTGACGGGAGGGCGCAGGATGAACCGATCAGGGGATATGTTCCGGGAGTGGAGACCGCACTGCAGCTTGTTCCAGAAGCAGCTGGCGATCCTGGCAATGGTCCTTTTTCTGGACGGGGCGCTGTTTGGCAGCATGCTGAGCATTGCCCGGGCGACGGAGGAGGATCGTGCCGTTTTTGCAGACTCTCCCATGGCCTATGCCGGCTGGACGGTAGCCCTGACCTTTGATGATGGCCCCCACAAAACCTGCACCCGAGCGTTGTTGGATGGCTTAAGGGAACGGAATGTCCGGGCCACCTTTTTCTTAATGGGACAAAGTATTGAGGGAAATGAGGAACTGATCCGGCAGATGAAGGCGGACGGGCACCTGATCGGCAGCCATGGATTTTCTCATACAGAGCTGACCAAGGCAAAGGCGGAGGAGGTCCGCCAGTCCTTGGAAAAGACGGCGGATCTGTTAGAAGAGATCACTGGGGCGGAGCCAGAATATCTGCGGCCTCCCTATGGAGAGTGGAATCAGACACTGGAGGAGGCTACCGATTACATTACCGTATTCTGGTCAGCGGACTCTTTGGACTGGAAACTGCAGAATACGGAACAGATCGTCCGGCGGGTAGAGAAAACGATAGAAAATGGGGATATCATCCTGATGCATGATGTGTTCCCTACTTCCGTAGAAGCGGCCCTGCGGATCGTGGATGACCTGCAGGCCGGCGGCTGCCGTTTTGTGACGGTGGAGGAGCTGCTGATTGACTAATAAAGGGGAAGAGGATATACTGGAACATAGATTACAGAAAACGAGGCATATCCCATGGATCTATTTGACTACATGCGCAGCAATACCCAGGAGAAGGAAGCGCCGCTGGCTTCCCGCATGCGGCCCACAGCCTTAGACGAGGTGGTGGGGCAGCGGCATATCATCGGGAAGGACAAGCTGCTGTACCGGGCCATCCAGGCGGACCAGCTGGGCTCCCTGATCTTCTACGGCCCGCCGGGCACCGGCAAGACCACCCTGGCCCGGGTGATCGCCAACACCACCAAGGCCGAGTTCCGCCAGCTGAACGCCACCATGGCGGGAAAGAAAGATATGGAGGAGGCGGTCAAGGCGGCCAAGGACGCCCTGGGCATGTACGGCCGCAAGACGATCCTGTTCGTAGACGAGATCCACCGCTTTAATAAAAGCCAGCAGGACTATCTGCTGCCCTATGTAGAGGACGGCACCCTGATCCTGATCGGCGCCACTACAGAGAATCCCTATTTTGAGGTGAACAGCGCCCTGCTGTCCCGCTCCCGGATCTTCGAGCTGAAGGCCCTGGAGCCAGATGAGATCAAGGAGCTGCTGTACCGTGCGATCTCCGACGACCGGCGGGGGATGGGCAGCTACCGGGCCGTGCTCCACGAGGATGCGGCGGAATTTCTGGCGGAGGTATCCGGCGGCGACGCCCGGGGCGCGTTAAATGCCCTGGAGCTGGGGGTCATGACCACGGAACGGTCAGCGGATGGGATGATCCACGTCACCCTGGATGTGGCCCAGGAGTGTATCCAGAAGCGGGCGGTCCGTTACGATAAGGACGGGGACAACCATTACGACACCATTTCTGCCTTTATCAAAAGCATGCGGGGGTCCGATCCGGACGCGGCGGTCTACTACCTGGCCCGGATGCTGTACGCAGGGGAGGATATCAAGTTCATCGCCCGGCGCATCATAATCTGCGCCTCCGAGGATGTGGGCAACGCGGATCCCCAGGCGCTGTGCGTGGCCGTCAGTGCGGCCCAGGCGGTGGAGCGGATCGGGATGCCCGAGGCCCAGATCATCCTGTCCCAGGCAGTCACCTATGTGGCGTGCGCGCCCAAGAGCAACGCTGCCTGCAATGCCGTATTTGCAGCCATGGGGGCAGTCCGGGACCAGCGGGCGATGCCGGTGCCGGCCCATCTGCAGGACGCCCATTACCGGGGAGCGAAGGATCTGGGCCATGGGACCGGATACAAATACGCCCACGATTATCCCAACCATTACGTCAAGCAGCAGTACCTGCCGGACGGTCTGGCAGGCCAGCGGTTTTACGAGCCCACGGAAATGGGATACGAGAAACGGATCCGGGAACACCTGGAATTCCTGTGTTCCGGGGAGGATCCGGAGGCAGGAATGTGATCCGGAAGAAAAAGTGCTTCCATTTTTAGGAAATATCTATTATAATACAAGGAGTACCGGGGTATTTGGACAGGCCGCAGGGCCGGACCCCGGCTCCGAGTCACCTTCTATTGGAGTCTCAACGTCTTTATATTTACCCAGGAAAGAACGAAACAACTACACCCGAGAATGCTGCAGTCCGTACAGGACAAGTTTATGATTGATAGAAATGGAGCGATTTTTATATGCGAGAGAAATTACAGACGCTGCCGCTTGCGCAGCTGAAAGAACTGGCGAAGGCCCAGGGGATCAAAGGCGCAGGAGCGATGCGCAAGGCGGATCTGATCAATGAGCTGTGCCGCCTGGCAGAGCAGGAGGAGATCCTCAAGACGGCGGTAGTGCCGCCCCAGATGAGGAATCTGAACCAGGATGCGAAGAATACCGAGGGACAGGAGTCTGCAAGGGCAGAGGCCCGCGGGGAAGGCCGTTCGGATAGCCGCGGGGATAGCCGGGCGGATGGCCGTTCAGATAGCCGCGGGGATAACCGTTCGGATGGACGTTCGGACAGCCGTTCAGACGGCCGCGGGGAGGCCCGCACAGACGGCCGCGGGGATAACCGTCCGGACGGTCGGTCAGACGGCCGTGGAGAGAGCCGCGGAGAAGGACGTTCCGAAGGGCGCGGGGAGGCCCGCGCAGAGGGCCGGACGGATAACCGCGGAGAATCCCGGGGCGAGACCCGCACAGACGGCCGGTGGGATAGCCGGAGCGATGGCCGCACGGCGCGTACCGCCCCCCGTCAGCCGGAGGTGCTGACCGCCCAGGAGGTGGCAGAGCTGGACAGCGGGATCGAGGCCAACGGGATCTTAGAGGTGATGCCCGACGGCTTCGGATTTATCCGGTGCGAGAATTTTCTGCCCGGGGACAACGACGTGTACGTGGCCCCGTCCCAGATCCGCCGGTTTAATCTAAAGACCGGGGATATCATCGTAGGCAACCGCCGGGTCAAGACTGCGGCGGAGAAGTTCGCGGCCCTGCTCTACATCCGCAATGTCAACGGCTATCCCATCAGCGTAGTGGAGCGCCGTCCCAACTTTGAGGATCTGACGCCGATCTTCCCCAACCAGCGTCTCCATATGGAAGTGCCGGGGCGCAGCACCACCGCTATGCGGGTGCTGGATCTGCTGTCCCCCATCGGCAAGGGGCAGCGCGGCATGATCGTCTCCCCGCCCAAGGCTGGTAAGACCACGTTGATGAAGCAGGTGGCCCAGGCGGTGACCACGAACCATCCGGATATGCACCTGATCATCCTTCTGATCGACGAGCGTCCCGAGGAGGTTACGGACATCAAGGAATCCGTAAAGGGCAACAACGTAGAAGTCATCTACTCCACCTTTGACGAGCTGCCGGACCGGCATAAGCGGGTATCCGAGATGGTCATCGAGCGGGCGAAGCGTCTGGTGGAGCACGGACGGGATGTGATCATCCTGTTAGACAGCATCACCCGACTGACCCGGGCCTACAACCTGGTAGTGCCCCCCAGCGGCCGCACCCTGTCCGGCGGTCTGGATCCGGCGGCCCTGCATATGCCGAAGCGGTTCTTCGGCGCGGCGCGGAACATGCGGGAGGGCGGCAGCCTGACCATCCTGGCCACGGCGCTGGTGGATACCGGAAGCCGGATGGACGACGTGGTATACGAGGAGTTTAAGGGCACCGGCAATATGGAACTGGTCCTGGACAGAAAGCTTTCCGAGAAGCGGATCTTCCCGGCCATCGATATCTTAAAGTCCGGCACTCGCCGGGACGACCTGCTCCTGAGCAAGGAAGAGGCCGAGGCCGTAGATATCCTCCGCAAGGCGACCAACACCATGAAGCCGGAGGAATCCGTGGAACAGATCCTGAACCTGTTCGCCAAGACCCGGACCAACAAGGAATTTGTGGAAAGCGCCAAGCGGATCCGCTTCCACTAGGGAGCTGGAGAACGGGCCCCGCCCGGTGCCCGGCAGGAGCGATCGGCGGAGATAGCCGGTCCCGGCACAGATTTTATAAAAAAATTTCCAAAGAAATTGGATTTCTCTCAAAAGAATCGCTTGCAAACAGTGCGGTTCTATGGTATACTAACAACGCTGTTTACAGGCGTGACGTGGTTTTAACGGTACGCCAGAGACCGTTAGAGGACTACAGACTATAGACTTTGAGAAAAGTAAAGAGGTGAAGATCATGAGAGAAGGTATCCATCCGGAGTACTATCAGGCAAAAGTTACTTGCAACTGCGGCAACGAATTCGTAACCGGTTCTACGAAGAAGGAGATCCACGTGGAGGTTTGCTCCAAGTGCCACTCTTTCTACACTGGTCAGCAGAAGGCAGCAGCAGCACGCGGCCGTATCGATAAGTTCAACAAGAAGTACGGCGTACAGGCATAAGCGATGTATGAGCGAGGTAAGGTTGAGACGTAAGTGGAGACACTTTGGCTCAACCTTTCTTTGTTCCATAGGAAATTGTGTCCTGTGGAGCAAAACGCACAGGTTTTATCGTTAGAGAGAAAAGGAGATATGAATGAAATATTCCGGCATTGGCGGCCAGGCTGTCATTGAAGGGATCATGATGAAGAACGGCGATAACTACGCCACCGCGGTGCGCAAGCCCGACGGGGAGATCGCGGTGGAGAAGGACACCTACGTCAGCATGACGGAGAAGGTACGGTTCTGCGCCCTGCCGTTTGTCCGCGGCGTGTTCAGCTTTGCCGATTCCATGATCCTGGGCATGAAGACCCTGACGTTTTCCGCCAGCTTTTTTGAAGACGACGAAGGCTCGGAACCGGGAAGATTCGAGCTGTGGCTGGATAAGACCTTTGGGGAAAAGCTGGAGAAGGTCCTGATGACCTTTGTGATGGTCTTTTCCGTGGTCATGGCCATAGCGATCTTCATGGTCCTTCCCCTGCTTTTGGCGAATATCTGCCGTCGGGTGATCCATTCCGAGACGGTGATGGCATTTTTAGAAGGCGTGATCCGCATCGCCATTTTTGTAGCTTATATCAAGATGATCTCCCGGATGGAAGAGATCCGGCGGACATTTATGTATCATGGGGCCGAGCACAAGTGCATCAACTGTATCGAGCACGGTAAGACCCTGACTGTAGCCCATGTGCGGGAGAGCTCCAAGCAACACAAGCGGTGCGGCACCAGCTTCCTGATCATCGTGATGATCATCAGCATCCTGTTTTTTATGGTCATCCGGGTTGACAACGTGTGGCTTCGGATCCTCAGCCGGATCGTGCTGATCCCGGTCATCGCAGGCGTTTCCTATGAGTTCCTGCGGCTGGCAGGGCGGAGCGACAGCGCGCTGGTCAATTTCCTCAGCAAGCCGGGGATGTGGATGCAGAACCTGACCACGAAGGAGCCGGACGACGGGATGATCGAGGTGGCGATCCAGGCGGTGGAGACGGTCTTTGACTGGAGACAATATCTGCGGGAGAATTTCCCGGAGACGGAGATCCCCCAGGAGCTGACGGAGGACGAGGAGGAGGGAAAGCATCCTGCCCCTTGTCAGGCAGCTCTGGATGGCAATGCTGACAGTGCAGACGGGACGAAGGCTGTCCGGGAAGGAGCCGCCGCGTCATGACGTTGTTTGAGCTGTGGCAGGAAGGGGCGCAGAGCCTGGAGCAGGCGGGCGTCCCCGACAGTGAGCAGGATGCCAGGACGTTATTGATGGAAGCCTTCCATCTGGATATGACCCATTTTCTGCTGGAGCGGATGCGGGAGCTGGGGGATACGGAGGACCACACTGCGGCAGCGGCCCAGTATCGCCAGTGGATCCGGCTGCGGAGCGGCAGGACGCCCCTGCAGCACCTGCTGGGGACGCAGGAATTCATGGGGCTGCCCTTTGCGGTGAACGAGCACGTGCTGATCCCCCGCCAGGACACCGAGACCCTGGTGGAGCTGGTACTTGCAGAGCAGAAAGATCCCCGGATCCGCCTGCTGGATCTGTGCACCGGGAGCGGCTGCATCCCCATCGGCCTGGCGGTAAAGGGCGGGTATGCGCAGGTGACCGCCTCGGATATTTCCCAGGAAGCCCTGGAGGTGGCCCGGAAGAATTGGGAGGCCCTCCGGCCGGAGGCGGTGGCCCGGAAGGGCGCGCAGAACGCTGGGGGAAGCGCCGCCCAGGAGCTGATCTTCTATCAGGGAGACTTATTCGCGGCGCTGCCGCCGGAGACGGAACCATTTGACGTGATCACGTCCAATCCGCCCTACATCCCTACGGAGGTGATCCGGGGGCTGGAGCCGGAGGTGCGGGACCATGAGCCCATCCTGGCGCTGGACGGCGCGGAGGACGGCCTGTATTTTTACCGCCGCCTGGCAAAGGAAGCAAGAGCCTGGCTCACGGAAGGCGGCAGCCTCTATCTGGAGATCGGCCACGATCAGGGCGAGGAGGTCAGCGGCCTTCTGCGGGAGGCGGGATTTGCCCAGATCCAGGTCATCAAGGACTTGCCCGGGCACGACCGGGTGGTGAGGGGAACCTGGAAGTCCGGCGCTTAGGACCTCATAGACCGGGATGCCGTGCGGCGCGGTCAGCAAAGCAAACGGCCCAGAAACGGAACGGCCCAGAAAAGCGAACGGCCTAGAAAAGCGAACGGACCGGAAAAGCGAACCGCTCGGAAAAGCGAACCAACCAGACAAAAGAACGAACCAGCAACGGATAGCGATAAACGCGCAGCAATAGAACATAGGAGGAAGTAATGTTCGACCGATTAGAAAATCTTCTGATCCATTATGAAGAGATCATGCAGGAATTGAATGAGCCGAATGTGGCGGAGGACCAGAACCGGTTCCGCAAGCTGATGAAGGAGCAGGCAGACCTGGCCCCGCTGGTAGACGCCTACAAGGAATATAAGCAGGCGAAGCAGGATATCGAGGACAGCCTGGCCCTTTTAGAGGAAGAGAGCGACGAGGAGATGCGGGAACTGGCGAAGGAAGAGCTGTCTGACGCCAAGAAGCGGGTAGAAGAGTTGGAGCAGGAGCTGAAGATCCTCCTGCTGCCCAAAGACCCCAACGACGATAAGAACATCATCCTGGAGATCCGCGCAGGCGCAGGCGGCGACGAGGCGGCCCTGTTCGCGGCGGAGCTGTACCGGATGTATGTGAACTACGCGGAGAGCCAGCGCTGGAAGGTAGAGATCATCAGCTTAAGCGAGAACGGCATCGGCGGTTTTAAAGAGGTCCAGGCCATGGTGACCGGCAAGGGCGCGTACTCTAAGTTAAAATACGAGAGCGGCGTGCACCGGGTGCAGCGTGTGCCGGAGACCGAGTCCGGCGGACGGATCCACACCTCCACCGCCACCGTAGCAGTGATGCCTGAGGCAGAGGAAGTAGATATCCAGATCGATCTGAACGACTGCCGCATCGACGTGATGCGCGCCTCCGGCAACGGCGGCCAGTGCGTCAACACCACCGACTCCGCCGTGCGGCTGACCCATATGCCCACCGGCATCGTGATCTACAGCCAGACAGAGAAGTCCCAGCTGCAGAACAAGGAAAAGGCGTTCCGCCTTCTGCGCTCCAAGCTGTATGACTTAGAGATGGAGAAAAAGATGAACGCCGAGGCAGCGGAGCGGCGGAGCCAGATCGGCACCGGCGACCGTTCCGAGAAGATCCGCACCTACAACTTCCCCCAGGGGCGGGTGACCGATCACCGGATCAACCTGACCCTGTACAAGCTGGACAAGATCATGGACGGCGACATCCAGGAGATCTTAGACGCCTGCATCGCTGCCGACCAGGCGGCAAAGCTGGCCAAGATGAACGAAGTCGCGTAGAAAGGAGAACGCCATGAAAGGAATCATACTTGCCGGAGGCTCCGGCACACGTTTGTACCCGCTGACAAAGGTAACCTCCAAGCAGCTGCTCCCCATTTACGACAAGCCCATGATCTATTATCCCCTTTCCGTGCTGATGAACGCCGGGATCCGGGAGATCCTGATCATTTCCACCCCGGACGACACGCCAAGGTTCGAGTCCCTGTTAGGGGACGGCAGTCAGTTCGGAGTGGAGCTGTCCTACGCCGTACAGCCCAGCCCCGACGGCCTGGCCCAGGCGTTTATCATCGGAGCGGACTTTATCGGCCAGGATTCGGTAGCCATGGTGCTGGGGGACAACATCTTCCACGGCCAGGGGCTGAACAAGCGGCTGAGAGCGGCGGCGGCCAAGAAGGTAGGCGCCACGGTCTTCGGCTACTACGTAGACGATCCGGAGCGGTTCGGCATCGTGGAATTTGACGCCGAGGGCAAGGCCATCTCCATCGAGGAGAAGCCGGCGAAGCCCAAATCTAACTATTGCGTGACCGGCCTGTATTTTTATGACAACCGGGTGGTAGACTATGCGAAGAATCTTAAGCCGTCTGCCCGGGGAGAGCTGGAGATCACGGACTTGAACCGGATCTATCTGGAGAACGGCGAGCTGGATGTGACCCTGCTGGGCCAGGGCTTCACCTGGCTGGACACCGGGACCCATGAGTCCCTGGTAGAGGCTACCAATTTTGTCAAGACCGTGGAGACCCACCAGCACCGGAAGATCGCCTGCTTAGAGGAGATCGCCTATTTAAACGGCTGGATCACCAGGGATCAGGTGCTGGAGACCTACGAGGTCCTGAAGAAGAACCAGTACGGCCAGTATTTAAAGGACGTATTAGACGGCAAGTATATCGACAAGCTCCATGGGAACGACTTAAAATAACAAAAGACGACGAAGGAAAGTAAGAAAAGAGGACTGAGAAGATGAATATGATCGTTACCGGAGGCGCCGGCTTTATCGGCTCCAACTTTGTTTATCACATGCTGGACAAATACCCGGATTACCGGATCATCTGCGTGGACTGCCTGACCTATGCCGGCAATCTGTCCACCTTGGAGGAAGCCTTAAAGAACCCCAATTTCCGGTTCTGCAAGATCAATATCTGCGACCGGGAGGCCATCTACCAACTGTTCGAGGAAGAACATCCGGACGTAGTAGTCAACTTTGCGGCGGAGAGCCATGTAGACCGCTCCATCGAGAATCCGGAAGTGTTCTTAGACACCAATATCAAGGGCACCGCCGTGCTGATGGACGCCTGCCGCAAATACGGCATCACCCGCTATCATCAGGTTTCCACCGACGAGGTGTACGGCGACCTGCCGTTAGACCGGCCGGACCTGTTCTTCACCGAGGAGACGCCGATCCACACCAGCAGCCCCTACAGCTCCTCTAAGGCGGCGGCGGATTTGCTGGTGCAGGCCTACCATCGCACTTACGGCCTGCCGGTGACCATCAGCCGGTGCTCCAACAACTACGGGCCGTATCATTTCCCGGAGAAGCTGATCCCGCTGATGATCGCCAATGCGTTGGCGGATAAGCCCCTTCCCGTGTACGGCGAGGGTCTGAACGTCCGCGACTGGCTGTATGTGGAGGACCACTGCAAGGCCATCGACCTGATCATCCACAAAGGCCGGGCAGGCGAGGTGTACAACATCGGCGGCCACAATGAGATGCGGAACATCGATATCGTGAAGATCATCTGCAAGGAGCTGGGCAAGCCGGAAAGCCTGATCACCTATGTGACCGACCGGAAGGGCCACGATATGCGCTACGCCATCGACCCAACCAAGATCCACAACGAGCTGGGCTGGCTGCCGGAGACCAAGTTTGCCGACGGCATCAAGAAGACCATCCAGTGGTATCTGGATAACCGCACCTGGTGGGAGACCATCATTTCCGGAGAATATCAGAACTACTACGAGAAGATGTACGGAAACCGGTAAGAAAAGAGGAAGTCATATGAGAGTATTGGTAACCGGGGCCAAGGGACAGCTTGGCACGGATCTGATGAATGAGCTGGCAAAGCGGGGCATCGAGGGCATCGGCGTGGACGTGGAGGAGATGGATATCACCGACCGGGACGCCTGTATGCGGGTGATCTCGGAGGCAAAAGCTGACGCAGTCATCCACTGCGCCGCATATACTGCAGTAGATGCCGCCGAGGACCATGTGGACCTGTGCCGCCGGATCAACGGCGAGGGCACCCGCAATGTGGCCCTGGCCTGCCGGGAGACCGGCGCGAAGCTGATGTACATCAGCACAGACTATGTATTTGACGGTACCGGCACCCGCCCCTGGGAGCCGGACGACGAGCGCCATCCCCTGAATGTCTATGGGCAGACCAAGTACGAGGGCGAGCTGGCGGTGGAGGAGCTGACGGAGAAGTTCTTCATCGTGCGCATTGCCTGGGTATTCGGCGTGGCGGGAAAGAATTTCATCAAGACGATGCTGCGCCTGGGCGAGGAGCGGGGCGCGGTCAGCGTGGTAGACGACCAGGTAGGGTCCCCCACCTATACCTACGATCTGGCCCGTCTGCTGGTGGATATGATCCAGACAGACCGGTATGGCCGTTATCACGCAACGAACGAAGGCCTGTGCAGCTGGTATGAGTTTGCAAAAGAGATCTTCCGCCAGGCCGGCATGGATCAGGTCCAGGTGACCCCCGTGACCAGCGATCAGTTCCCGGCCAAGGCCACCCGTCCGTCCAACAGCCGGATGAGCAAGGAAAAACTGCAGGAGAACGGCTTTACGCCCCTGCCCACCTGGCAGGACGCCCTGGGCCGGTTTTTGAAGGAGATCCGATAAAAGAAAACGCCGGGCAAGGAGCGCGGATAGATGTACGGCCAGAAGTATGGTCAGAAGCGCGGATAGAAGCGCGGCCAGAAATATGGTCAGAGACACGGAAAGACGTACGGCCACAAGCGCGGACAGAAGAACGGACAGGAGTTCCCCGCCGCAGGACGCGGCAGCCAAGAATGAAGTAAGGAGTGAACAACCATGGGTAAGTATTTCGGAACGGACGGCTTCCGCGGGGAAGCCAACGTAGGACTGACAGTCGAGCACGCATATCAGGTAGGCCGTTTCCTGGGCTGGTATTACGGCCAGAGGAGCAAGGCCACCCCGGAGAATCCGGAAGGACGGTGCCGGGTAGTGATCGGAAAGGATACCCGCCGGAGCAGCTATATGTTCGAGTATTCGCTGGTATCCGGCCTGACCGCCTCCGGCGCGGACGTGTATCTGCTGCACGTGACCACCACCCCCAGCGTATCCTATGTGGTGCGCACCGAGGGCTTTGACTGCGGGATCATGATCTCCGCCAGCCACAACCCATTCTATGACAACGGCATCAAGGTACTGAACGGCCGCGGCGAGAAGCTGGAGGAGAGCGTGATCGAGGAGATCGAGCGGTATCTGGAGGGCGAGCTGGGCGAGATCCCCTTCGCCACCCGGGAGAAGATCGGGCGGACCGTGGACTTTGCCGCCGGCCGGAACCGCTACATCGGCTATCTGATCTCCATCGCCACCCGTTCCTTTAAGGGCAAAAAGGTAGCCCTGGACTGCGCCAACGGAAGCGCCTACGCCATTGCCAGGAGCGTCTTTGAGGCATTAGGCGCCGAGACCCATGTGATCAACAACACTCCCAACGGGCTGAACATCAACACTGACTGCGGCTCCACCCATATCCATGTGCTGCAGGAGTATGTGAAGGAGCAGGGCTGCGACGTGGGCTTTGCCTACGACGGCGACGCGGACCGCTGCATCGCCGTGGACGAGAACGGCGACGAGGTGAACGGCGATCTGATCCTTTACCTCTGCGGGAAATACATGAAGGAGAACGGCTCTCTTTACAACAACACCGTAGTCACCACCGTCATGTCCAACTTCGGCCTGTACAAAGCCTTTGACAACGCAGGCATCGCCTACGAGAAGACCGCGGTGGGAGATAAGTATGTGTACGAGAATATGTCCCAGTACGGACACTGCCTGGGCGGAGAGCAGTCCGGCCATATCATTTTCAGCAAGCACGCCACCACCGGCGACGGCATCCTGACCTCCTTAAAGGTGATGGAAGTGATGCTGGAGAAGAAGGAGGCTTTATCCAAGCTGGCTTCCGAGGTAGAGATCTATCCCCAGGTCCTGAAAAATGTCCGCGTTCACGACAAGCAGACCGCCCAGGACGATCCCAAGGTCCAGGAGGCTGTCCGGCAGGTGACGGATGCTTTAGGCTCCGACGGACGGATCCTGCTCCGCCAGTCCGGCACCGAACCGGTGGTGCGGGTGATGGTGGAAGCCGGGACCAAAGAGCTGTGCGAGCAGTATGTGGATCAGGTGATCCAGGTGATGAAGGACCAGGGCCACCTGCTGTAGGCGGGATGGAACCGGCTGCGGAACGCGCTGCTTTGCCCCGGCAGAGCCGGTCTACCAGTCTACGATCTGGTCGATCATGGCCCGCTGCTCCGTGCTGGTCCTGCGCAGATAGATCCGGGTGGTCTCGATGCTTTCGTGGCCCATCAGGTCAGCCAGCATGGAAAGGTCATTGCACCGGTCCAGAAAGCTTTTGGCAAACCGGTGGCGGAACGAGTGGGGATAGACCACGGTCGGATCCAGATCATACAGAACGGCAAAGTGTTTTAGCTGCCCGGCAATGCCCCGGGCAGTTATTTTTTGCCCTTTTTTATTGACAAATAGAAACCCGCTTTTCTGGCCGGTCTCCTTCAGCCACTGCAGGGTCTCGCTGCGGAGGGAGGCGGGGATATAGATGCGGCGGAGCTTTCCGCCCTTGGAATAGAGATCCAGATAGCCGATCTTGACATGTTCCACCTTGATCTGCACCAGTTCACTGATCCGGGCGCCGGTGGCGGTGAGAAAACGGACCACAAAGTACCAGTACATCTGATGGTCCCGCTTCAGACAGTTTTTGAAATACAGATAGTCCGCCTCGCTGATCACATTTTCCAGGAACGGCTTTTGCTGGACCCGGACGGAAGACAGCTTCCAGCCGTCCTTGCCGATGGATTCCAGATAACAGTTGATGCCCCGCAGGCGCAGGTTCACCGTCTGAGGGCGGTAGGTTTCGATGAGAAAGATCTTGTAATCCCTGAGATTTTTTGGGCAGAGCCTGGCATAGCGGCTGAAATACTGCCGGGCGGCGTAGAGATAGGAGCGGATGGTGCTTTCCGACATTTCCCGGTCCAAAAGATAGGTCCTAAATGCAGCTTCGTAAGATTCCTCCATAATGGTCCTCCCTTGTAAAATGTTTTCCTGCGCGAAAAGAACGTGCAGGGCGATAGAGGATATGATAGGATCCAAATATGTAACAAATATGTACAACCTCTAAATTTACAGAAAACTTAAGAAAAATAGCGATAAAATTCTGTGAATTATTTGATAACAAACATCCCCCGGGCAGATCAAACAGGGTCGGTCTGTCCGGGGGATGTGTCAAGTTGTCATTGTTTCCGCCTGAGGGCGGAGGGAAGTTCGATCAGTGGATGACAAGAATGATCAATCCAGCAGGTCAACAATATCAGCGCTGGATGCAACCTCATCCCAGTCGTCCTTCAGGTTTCTGTCAACGCCATCAACCTTTCTGTTGGTATCGCCCAGATCTTTGCTGTCGGTGTACATAATGACTTTATCGTCGTTCATATACCAGTAATAGTCGTCGCCGTCCTTTAAGCCGGACTTCTTACCGCTCTGGATGCGTCCGCTGGTATTTACCAGATACCAGTAAAGCTCGCCGCTGGCTGTTTCGTCCGGTGTAAAGCCATAGTAGACTTTGGTCTTACCATCATCGCCCGCATCGCTGATACCCATATCTACACGGTTCAGGATTCCGTCCATTCTTCTTACATCAGAGCCCTCGAAATCATATACGGTAACATCATCGTCGTTGATATCGCCGTCTGCGTATACCAGGATGTATTTCTCGTCGCTGTCGGCTTTCATTCTCTGGCCATACTTATAGATGTAATCGCCGTCATCGATACCAGTCACGCTGCGTCCTCTGCTGTCAGCGCCGCCGCTTTCGCGGAACTTGAAGGTATAGTTGTCGCCGTCCAGATTGATGGTCACGTTGCCGTCTTTCATCGCGCCGTCGGAATCCAGGTCGTCTCCGAAGTAGTACAGATAGGTGTTGGCGGGAACGGTGCCAGCGTCTACTTGATCCATGAAGTCGTCCAGATCATCAGAATCCATATCATCCATATATACAGAGTCAATGATCTCGCCGTTCTCCGGATCCATGGTCAGTGCGTTCAGACCGATCAGCATCCGGCCGCCCTTCTCACCGTCATCCGGCCAGAAGCCGTAGTATTTGCCCTTGATCTTCTTGATCTCGCCGACTACCAGGCCATCATCGTTCCCATCGCTGTAGTACCAGCGCTCTTCCTCATCGTCTGAGTCTTCGCTCGCGAAGGTGAGTTCACTCTCGTCGAAGGTGTTGTCCTCAGTCGGCGGAACTACCTTAAACCAGCCTTTTACTACTTTGGCGTCGTCTTCCGGGCTGTTAAAATAAGACCAGCTTGACGCGGATGCAGTATTAGAGCCGGAAGTCTGTACCCACTGGTATACCATTACACCGCGGGTATCAAAGTGATAGTATCTGCCGTTAGAATGCCAGGTATCGTCGTCCGTCTCATGGGTACGTTTTTTACCATTGGATTTGAAATTGAACCAATAGTTGTAATCGTCATCTTTCTCGCCTTCATCGTCGAATACGGAAATCTGCTGCCAGCCGGTCTTCATGGAACCGTCTTCCCAGCTGCCGAAGTAGTAAACTGCGTCTTTCCACTCGTCTTCGCCGTTGGCCAGATCGCCGTCATCAGTTACCCAGCCGTACAGCATCTTACCATCCTCGTCGAAGGCATAGCGCTTGCCGTCGATGGTCTTCTTGCTTACGTTGTCGCCGTTGCCCTTGTAGGCCTTGCCGTTGGACTGCATGTAGTAGTAGTGATATTCAGCCGGATCGTCGTCATCGTCCTGGTCCTCGTTTACTACCTTAACCCAGGTGTTGGTAACCATCACGCCGTTGGAGTCTACATAGTAGGTGTCATCGTCGTCTTCGATCAGCTTGTCAACGGCCATAGCGCCGTTCTCCTCGCTGTCCAGCCAGTACCAGTTGTCTCCGGACTTCTTCCACTCGTCCTCTACTCTGTTCTCGTCGCTGTCGTAGTAGTACCAGGTCCCATCTTCCTCCACCCAGCCGGTGGCTGCGAAGGAGGTCATGGAAGCGCCGATCGCTAACAGAGCCGCTGCAGATGCTACTGCAACTACTTTTGTCTGCTTTCTCATAATGAATGCACTCTCCTTTTCTTTTTTTGAAATGCTTTGCAAAATCCCTAAATTGCATTACGAGGTAATTATACTTCTTACAAGGTAAATTATCGGAGGTGCGCGGACGGAGGGGGAAAGGGGCGGAAACTGTGTATACAGCTTGCCATTACAGGGGAAATGTGCTAAAATAGATAGAAATTCCCGTGGAGATTTCAGCAGAAGGACCTGCGGGGAGGAGATCATAAAAGTAAAGGACTGATGAAGGATGGGGCTGAACCCGTAAAAGTCTCCCTGTTTATCGTCCGCCGTTATGGAGTGATCGAGCGACTGCCCGTTATGGGCTGAGGAGAAGAGAAAAGCCGCCTGCCGGATCCGGCCGGCGCAGAGACGACGATCACAGACAGATAGGAAGCGGAAAAAGAACAGGAGGAAGCATTATGTTAAATTATCAGAGATATAAGAGAAACCCGGTGGTGGATTACCCGGAGCGGGAGTGGCCGAACAAGCAGATCGAGAAGGCGCCGATCTGGTGTAGCGTGGATCTGCGGGACGGCAACCAGGCGCTGATCGAGCCGATGGTAGTCGAGGAGAAGATGGAATTCTTCAACCTTCTGGTGAAGATGGGCTTTAAGGAGATCGAAGTAGGTTTCCCGGCAGCCTCCCAGATCGAGTATGATTTTCTGCGCCAGCTGGTAGAGCGCAGGATGATCCCCGACGACGTGCGCATCCAGGTATTAGTACAGTGCCGGGAGCATTTGTTAAAGAGAACCTTCGAGGCCATCCAGGGCATCAAGAAGGTGGTAGTCCATATCTACAACTCCACCTCCACGCTGCAGCGGGACGTGGTGTTCCACAAGGACAAAGAAGAGATCAAGCAGATCGCCGTAGAAGGCACCAAGCTGGTGAAGAAGTATGCGGAAAGCTTTGACGGCGACTTATTGTTAGAGTATTCCCCGGAGAGCTTTACCGGCACCGAGCTGGATTACGCCCTGGAGGTGTGTACCGCGGTGCAGGAGGCATGGGGGATGGCGACGCCGGAGCGGCCGATCATCATGAACCTGCCCTCCACGGTGGAGATGAACACGCCGAACGTCTATGCAGACCAGATCGAGTGGATGAACAAGCACTTCAAGGATCGGGACAGCATCATCTTAAGCGTGCATCCCCATAATGACCGGGGGACCGGCGTGGCGGCTACGGAGCTGGCGCTGCTGGCAGGCGCGGACCGGGTGGAAGGCACTCTGTTCGGCAACGGTGAGCGGACCGGCAACGTGGATATCCTGACCCTGGCGTACAATATGTTCTCCCAGGGCATCAACCCAGAGCTGGCGATCGAGAACGTGCGGGAGTTAGCCGACGTATACGAGCGGTGCACCAAGATGGACATCCCGCCCCGTCATCCCTATGCGGGCAAGCTGGTATTTACCGCATTTTCCGGCTCCCACCAGGATGCGATCAACAAGGGCATGCAGGCGATGCGGGAGCGGAACCAGGAATACTGGGAGGTTCCCTATCTGCCCATCGATCCGGCGGATATCGGCCGTCAGTACGAGCCGATCGTGCGGATCAACAGCCAGTCCGGCAAGGGCGGCGTAGCCTTCGTGATGGATACGTTCTACGGCTTCAAGCTGCCGAAGGGCATGCACAAGGAGTTCGCGGACGTGATCCAGAAGATTTCCGAGAAGCAGGGAGAGGTTGCTCCGGAGCAGATCATGGACGAATTCCGCCGTTGCTACTTAGATCGGAAAGAGCCGATCCATTTCCGCAAGTGCCAGATCACCGATACCGAGGTGGAGGACGGCGCATTTGCAACCCTGGCGAAGGTTACTTATACCGACCATGGGATCGAGAAGACCTTCGAGGGCGTGGGCAACGGCCCGATCGACGCAGTGCAGCGCGGCTTAGAGGAGACGCTGGGCATCGAGATCAAGGTGCTGGATTACACCGAGCACGCACTGCGCGCAGGCTCCAATGCACAGGCAGCTTCGTACATCCATCTGATGGATAAGAAGTCCGGCAAGGTAACTTACGGCGTGGGCATCAGCTCCAATATCACCCGCGCGTCCCTGCGGGGCATCTTCAGCGCGGTGAACCGGCTATTCTATTAAAAGTAAACGAGCATAGAGGAAGATATAGCAAAGCAGCGCAGACTTTTTCGGGTCTGCGCTGCTTTTGATATCGGATCGTATCGGAAAAAGGTTCCGTTGGAGGACCTGGGCATCGGATGTACCGGTCACGGCTTCGGGCCGCTGGTCAGGCCGGGCTGCAGGTCATAATCGTCGCTGTTGTAGCTGGGGCTGTAGGAGTTGCCTGGAGTTGTCGGGGAGGAAGAAGTGGGAGAGTTGCCATTAACAGTGTTGGAGGC
>DVLJ01000037.1 GCA_018715565.1 Candidatus Ventrimonas merdavium | reverse complement strand
CCTTGAAGAACACCGTCACCTCGCTGGCTCCGTCCAGATAGGCCGCTTCCCGCAGGGATTCGGGGACCGTATCCAGAAAGCCCTTGGCGATCAGATACCCCAGCCCCGACGACGCCGAGTACACCAGGATCAGCCCCACATGGTTGTTGGTCAGATCAAAGCTCTTCAGAATGAAGTACACTGCGATCATGGCCAGCACGCCGGGGAACAGGTTGATGATCACGGAAATGTTCATCAGGGTCTTTCTTCCCTTAAACCGCATGCAGGAGGTGGCATAGGCCACCATCAGCACAAAGGCTGTGGAGATCACACAGGTAAAGCAGGCGATCACCAGGGTGTTCCAGAACCAGTGGGGGAACTGGGCTACCGAATCCGCCCCCAGCAAAAGGTTCTTATAGTTGTCAAAGCTCCATTCCGTAGGGAAGAACGTGGTGGTGTTCATCCCTGTGTATTTACTGAAGGAGGTGGCCAGCAGCCACACGATGGGCACCAGCCAGATCAGCGCCAGAAATGCCAGGAGCCCATACCGCAGAATATCCGATGCTTTCAGTTTCATTATTGATACCCCTCCTCTCGGTTTTTCGTCATCCGGTTAAAGGCAACCAGGGTAAACGCCGCGCAGACGGCAAATACTACGATGCCGATCACGGCCGCCATCTTGTAGTTGTAATACTCCTGGGTCAGACGGAACAGCCAGGTCACCAGCAGGTCCACTTCCTTTGCCTGGGAATTGGCCAGGGCCTGGTTGGTGGTGGTGTAAACGTCCTGGGTCAGCAGGTAGATGACGTTAAAGTTATTGATATTCTTTACAAAATCCGTTACCAGGGCCGGTCCGGTGATCGTCAGCAGGTACGGCATGGTGATATGCCGGAACACCTGGGTGGGACTGGCTCCGTCGATGCGGGCGCTCTCGATCTGGTCCGTGGGCAGGTTCATCAGGGCGCCTGTGGCGATCAGCATCTGGTAGGGCACGCCTACCCAGATATTGATGAGGATGATCATCACATGAGCCCAGCCCGGGGAGGACAGAAACGGGATATATGAGGTACTGATCAGTCCCGCATTTCTCAAAAATTCCGTCAGGCCGATGTTGGCGCAGATCGTATTGACGATACCGCCGTTGGCAAAAAAGTTCCGCACCAGCAGCAGGGACACGAACTGGGGCACCGCGATGGTCACCATGAATAGGGTCCGCCACATCTTTTTGCCTTTTACCCGCTTGTGGTTGATCAACAGGGACAGCAGGATGCCGCCGATGTAGGTGGTAAAGGTGGCGAACAGGGCCCATACCAGAGTCCAGCTTAAGACTCTCACAAAGGAATACCCAAAGGTAATGGTCAGTCCGCCGCCGCCAAATAAGTTGATAAAGTTCGTCAGCCCCGTCCAGGTGAACAGCTCGCCCGGCGGCATGTGCTGCTGGTCATAGTTGGTGAACGCCACCAGGACCAGGATCAGAAGCGGCACCACCGTGAACAGCACCACGCCCGCTACCGGCAGCGCCAGCAGGGTCTTGTAGAAATTCTTGTTCCGGTAAGTATCCACATCCTCCAGAAATGTGTTGATGTGCTCGCCCCGCTCCGCCATCTTTTGAAGCTCATAGGCCCGCTTCACATTGCTGATATAGATGGCCAGGAACGCGCCCCAGATCACAAAGGTCACCACGGAAAACAGCAGGATCATGAAGGAATTGTCGTAGTTGTTAAACTCATTCTTCATGGTCATGATGTTAAACGTCGCTTCCCGCTTCACCGTGCCCAGGGTGCCGAATTTCGGCACATACTGCATACCAAATGCCAGGCTGTACACGATCACCAGGATCTCCAGGACCGTCATCAGCGCTGATTTCACATATTGCTTCCTGCGGAAATATCCCGCGCCCATCCAGAGCAGCGACAGCTTTACAAACAGATCCCCATGCTGGACCGCGCTCTTAAAATCTCCGAAAAACCGTCCGATCCCGCGGACACACGCCGCGGCTTTTGTCTGGACTTTTCCCATATTCGCTCTCCTTTCTCGTCTCCCCCGGAAGGCAGCTTTTCGGGGGTCATAAAGCTGCCTTCCTTTCACCGGTTCCGGTTACTGGATGGGAGCCGTCACACCTTCCACCAGCGTATCCAGCGCCGCCTGGATCCCTGCCGTGTCTCCTTCTTTCAGTTCACCCTTTGCTACCATCTCGCCAAAGGTCTTGGCCGGATCCCAGTAGTTCTGTCCAACGCTCTGGATCACGCCGTAGTTGGACTGCTCGCCCAGGGTCGCGATCGCCACGTTCTGCTGGACGATATCCGTATTCATCACCTTGATATTGGAGGGGCCGGTGCTGTTTTTCTCAAAGCTCTTCATCTGGGCCTCCTCATTGGTCATCCAGTCTGCAAACAGGACGGCCCAGCCTACATACTCGGAATAGGCGTTGACCGCCACCAGCTTACAGCCTACTACCGCAAGCTGCTGCACCTGCTCTCCCGCCACCGTAAAGGTGGGGAGGATCGCCGCCGAGTATCCGTCTCCAAATACTTTTTTGGCCACGTCGGCGTCCCACACGCCGGACACCGCCGCGCAGAGCTGGCCGGAAGCCAGCTGATTGGCCATATCTCCGTCTGCCACTGCCATGAACGCCGGATCTCCCGCGATGCGGGCCATCCCTTCCGCCACCTGGACTCCGGTGTAATCCGCCGTCTTGTTCCAGTCCATGGAAGTGGTGCCGTCCGGGTTTAAGCTGGTGGTAAAGCCTGCGCTGTAGAAGAACGAAGCGTCATACCAGCCGGAAGCCAGGGTCATCCCCACCTTCTTGCCAGCTCTCTGGGCCGCCGCCAGCAGGGTATCCCAGGATTTTGCATCTTCCTCAGAGATCACGCTGGCATCATAGTACAGGAAATAGCCGTTGTCGGCAGTCCTGGGAAATGCGTAAAGCGTCCCGTCCATCATAGCCGACTCCACAGAGCCCTCCGTATTCGCTTTCTTAATATCCTCCACGCTCTTTCCCACATATTTCTGGAACACTTCCTCCATGGGATCCAGCGGCTGGAGCGCTCCCGCGTTCACCAGGTCCGACAGCTGGTCGGAAGCAAAGGAATACACATCTGCTGCTGCCTCCACGTCCGTAAGTACCGTATCCTTTGCCGTAGACTCACTTTCCACGCCGATCTGGATATCAAAGTCCGCGTACTCGCCATAATGCTCCGCAAAGGAGTCCGCAAACTCTCTCAAGATCGCCTGGTCATTCTCCGCCCCCCATATGGTCAGCGGGACCGTCTGCCGTCCGCCGGACTGGCCGCCGTCATCTTTCCCGGCTCCGGCACAGCCCGTCAAAAGCGCCGCTATCAGCGCTGCGGACACTGCCATACGCGCCAACCCTCGTCTCATAAATTACCTCCTTTTCCGGTAGAACCATCCGTATCCATTTTCTTTTTCGCTTGCGCAAGCGCTTGTTCTGATTATCATTATATTCTCTCTTGCTTTTTTGTGCAATAGCTATATTTGCTAGTTATCGTCCATTCTTCCTGTCTATTATGCACAAAAATAAGCCTCAGAGTTTGCGCAAATAGCGCAAACTCTGAGGCCCATCTCACTTTTCCGATCGATCCGGCAAAAAACTCCAAAAAACTCTATTTGGTAGACTCTTTCAGCACCACCTCATAGTCCAGCAGCGTCTTGCGGGACACCGGTTTCCCATCCAGCAGATCCAGCAGCACCGTGCAGGCTGTCCGGCCGATCTCCGTGTTGTCAAAGCGCAGCGACGTCACGGATACCGGATAATTGTCCAGGACCTTGCTGTTGTGGCAGGAAGCCACCCGCATGTCCTCCGGCACCCGCGCCCCCTGGTTCCGCAGCTCGTCCAGCACCAGGGTGCAGACTGCGTCGTCCTGGCAGATGATACAGTCCACCCCTTTTTCCAGCAGTTCGTCCACATGGCTGCGCATACTGGCTTCGGTTACCTCCTCCCGGAACACCAGGCTCTTGTCCACCTCCACTCCTATATCCCGGTGGGCCCGGAGATAGCCGCTGTATCTTGCCTCATCTACCAGCAGATCCTTGGAGGCGCCCATGTAAGCGATCCGCTTCCACTGGCGGGAAAGCAGGATGGCCGTCAGATCCCGGCAGGCCCCCTCATTATCGTGGTCGATCTGGACCACCTGGTCGTCGTTCAGAGAGCCAATGGTCACGAACGGAAGCCCCTTCTCCTTTAAAAAGGCGGCAAATACGTCATCCTTATAGGTACTCCCCAGGATCATCCCGTCTACCTTGTTCTCATTGATCAGCCGTTCCAGATGGCTGGTATCCTTGCCATTGGTAGAGACCACGAACATATCATAGCCCCGGGCCTGGGCCACCTCATTCACCCCACACATGCACAGATAGAAAAAGGGGACCGCCACCACGCCTTTCACATCCGGGATGATGATGGCGATATTATTGGTCCGGGATTGGGCCAGGCTTTTGGCGATCCCGTTGGGATGGTAGTCATGCTCCTCGATAAAATCCAGAACCCGCCGGCGGGTAGCCTCTCCGATCCTGCCCTTGCCGGATATGGCTCTGGACACAGTGCTGACCGAGACCCCCAAGGCCTCTGCCACATCATTGATGGTCATCTTTTTCCCCGGGCCGTTCCCCTGCTGTTCTTTCATTCCAGTCTCCTCTCCTCCCCGTTTTCCTCCAGTATGCCCGATGCGTCCGGTTCTGTCAACGGCTGCTGAGAAAATTTTCCGCTAAGATTCGGGGTTTTTGCGCTTATGCAGCGGGATATGCGCAAATTTTGTCCATTAGATCTGTATCATAGGCCCCCATTTCCTATAGAACGAAAACCGCCCTGGCGGGGACGCCTCACAAAAAAGGCATCCACCGCCGGGGCGATCGCATCTTCCTCGACCGTTTCAGAATAGCGGAGCACCAGGAGCCGGTGATCATCCCAGATCAGGTAACAGTCAAAACCGTCCTCTGTCCAGACACCTCCCTGGGGATCCACAAGCTCAAAGCGGCAGCGCACCACAGAGATCCCATCCTGCTCCTGGGGCAGCTCCGTCTCCGTCATCCGCCAGGCGTTTCCTTTCACGTCCGGATAATGGTCTCTGGCCAGACGGATCACCGCTGGGACCGGACTTTCCAGATACTCCATGGTCAGCCTTCCTCCGCCGTCTGCCCCCCGTCCGCTTTCCCGCTGATAGAAGGCGATCAGACTCCTTTGGCTCAGATGGTAGGACCGCTCGTCCTCCTCATATCCCAGCTGGGAAAATGCCACCGGAAATTCTCCCTTGCGGACGTACCCCGGCGCCTCCCCGTCTCCCCGGGAACCGACGATACGGAACAGGCTCCAGCTCCCGACAATCGTAAAAAACACAACCAGGACCGCGCTGATCGCCACATAGGCAGCGAAGTTTTTCTTCCCGCTGCTGCTCCCATTCCTCCGAAGCCAGCCCTGGAGCCCGGAAAAAACAGCCGCCATCAGCACGGAAAACAACGGGATAAACGGACTTTCCGCAGACCATTCATAGAACACGCACAGGACCGCCGCCGCGCCGATCAGCCCCGCCGTTCCCAAACGCCGCTTAAAGACGATCCTTCTCCACTCCGGCCCTGCCCAGTCTCTGTGCTGCCTTAAAGCCCTCCTCCCCCGCCAGTACCAGACTGCGGAGGCGATCAGGTTCCAGCCTGCCAGCACGGCCAGCCACAGCTCCAGGAGCAGGAGCAGCAGCATGACATTCTTAGAAAGGTTGACCGCCGGGCGCTCCAGGATCTGGCAGATATTCCATACGAACAGCCCTACCAGGATCAGAGTCGCAATCGTTACAAAGGGGGAGAGCAGGATCCCTCTCTGGATCTCCAGCTGCCGCCCCGGTCTTAATTCCTCCGGGACCGGACGCTCCGGGTCCTCCGTGGAAAAGATCTGCCACCAGGCGCCCCGGCAGCAGAATTCCCAGCCAGCCGCTCTGCACCGCTCCTGCTGGCTCCGGATCTGTCCCAGATCCCCGTCTCCCCACGCAGACGTCCCCGGCACCACTGCCGCCGCATAGCGGATCTTCCGCGGCTCGCCAGGGCAAAATTTCATGGAATACTGGCCGATCCGCTCCAGATACCAGCCCTGCGCCGCCATGTGCTCCAGATAGCCGGCAAATGCCTCCGCTTCCTTCACGGAAAATGTCCAGAAAACCCGCTTCCCCGCTCCCATACGCATCCTCCTTCCTGTCCCGGTCCTTACTCTTATTGTAATCGACTCCCATTACCAGGACAAGGAACGGATTCTTACTATTTCCTTACGATTCGCCAGGCACGGCCTCACACGGCCTCATTCCTGCCGCCCGCAGGAATGACCATGACCGCCGCAGGAGTGGCCGTGGCCATGGTCTCCGCAGGAGTGGTCCTCCCCGTGGCCATGCTCATGGCCGTGGTGATCGCAGCGGGCGTTCGGATCGTAGGATAACTGTCCACCCGCCAATGCCTTTGCCGCCTCATCCGCAGAGCCGGTCACCCCTCCGTACAGCTGGATCCCCGCCTCTGCCAGGGCCATCTGAGCGCCGCCGCCGATGCCGCCGCAGATCAGGGCGTCCACTTGGTGCTCCGCCAGAAATCCAGCCAGCGCGCCGTGGCCGCTGCCCATGGTATCCACTACCTGCTCCCGGACGATCACGCCGTCCTCCACATCATACAGCTTAAACTGCTCCGTGTGTCCAAAATGCTGAAAGATCATCCCGTTTTCATAAGTCACTGCAATTCTCATCGCTCTGTCTCCTTTTCTCTCTATGGGAACGGACCATTCCAACACCGGTGCTTCCAGCCGGGCACCTACATGCCGAGCGCCTTCCTGTCCGGCCCATGCCGCCATCTGGCTGCCTTGCCCTGGTTCCACCAGGCCGCCCCCAGCTTCCAGCCCGGCGCTCTTCCGGACTCCCGCCCGGCTCCATCTGCAGCGGGCCGCGCCGCAGCCTTTGGCAGTCCCGTCGCAGATCCGGTAATCGCCGCCGGAGATACAGAGCCTCCGCCCGTTCACAATACAGTCCGCCAGCTTATACCGGGCCGATTCGTAGATCTCCGTGACCGTGGTCCTGGAAACCTCCATCCATGCGGCGCACTCCTCGTGGGTCTTTTTCTCAAGATCGATCAGGCGGATGGCCTCATACTCGTCCAGCGTCAGGACCACCGGTTCTCCGCCGGCGATCCCCTCCGGCAGAAACACATCATAAGCCGGTTCCGCGCAGATCCTCCGGCAGCGCTTTGGTCTTGGCATGTCCGTTCTCCTTTCTTTTATTTCCGACATATGTCGATAATGAAAATTATACGGCGATAACCGGAAAAAGTCAAGGCCGACCAGCTGTCATTCTTTTCCCCGCTATTTTTCGCTATTATTTTTCCCAAATCGATCAGACTATCTGTTTGGCAAATTGTAGCAATCTTCCAAAGCTGTATTATTTTTCAAAAATCTATGGTTATTGTCTACACAATCTGTTACAATAGGGGTGTCACGTTTCACCCGGTGTATTTCTCCACAGAAATCCCCGGGTTCTCATCATTTTAAGGAGGAAACATGAATATGGAAAAGTTTTTCAGATTCAAAGAACACGGCACAGACTTTAAGACGGAAGTCATTGCCGGCATTACCACATTTATGACTATGGCCTACATCCTGGCGGTGAACCCGTCCATGCTGGGACCGGGCGGAGCCGGGATGGATTCGGGAGCGGTATTTACTGCCACTGCCCTGGCATCGGCCCTGGCTTCTTTCCTGATGGCATTCCTTGCCAACCTGCCTTTCGTGCTGTCGGCTGGCATGGGTCTGAACGCCTACTTTGCCTACACCGTATGCGGGAGCATGGGCTACAGCTGGGAAGTGGCCCTGACTGCAGTTTTCGCAGAGGGCATCATCTTCATCCTGCTGTCCCTGACCAGCGTGCGGGAAGCCATTTTTAACGCCATCCCCTCTACCCTGAAGCTGGCCGTGGCCGTAGGCATCGGCCTATTCATCACCTTTATCGGACTGCAGAATGCCCACATCGTCGTGGATTCTTCCACGCTGGTGACCATTTTCTCGTTCCGGGGTTCGCTCAATGCCGGGACCTTCCAGTCTGAGGGCATTACGGTGCTGCTGGCCCTGATCGGCATCATCATCACTGCCATCCTGCTGATCAAGCAGGTCAAGGGCAACATCCTGATCGGCATCCTGGCTACCTGGATCCTGGGCATGATCTGCCAGGCCGTCGGCCTTTACGTTCCTGATCCGGAAGCCGGGTTCTACAGCCTGTTCCCCAGCGGCCTGTTCTCCATGCCGGCCTCTGTGGCTCCTACCTTTATGAAGCTGGATTTTTCTGTGGTCGGGACTTTGAATTTTGTAGTTGTCATGTTTGCATTCCTGTTCGTAGACATGTTTGATACCCTGGGAACCCTGATCGGCTGCGCATCCAAAGCAGATATGCTGGATAAAGACGGAAAGCTGCCCCAGATCAAGGGCGCTCTCCTGGCTGATGCAGTAGGCACCACCGTGGGCGCCATGCTGGGTACCTCCACCATCACCACCTTTGTAGAATCCTCCTCGGGTATTGCCGAGGGCGGAAGGACTGGATTTACTTCCATCGTATCCGGCCTGCTGTTTTTAGCGGCCCTGTTCTTCTCCCCCATTTTCCTGGCGATCCCGTCCTTTGCCACGGCTCCGGCCCTGGTGGTAGGATTCCTGATGATGCAGCAGGTAGCGAAGATCGCCTGGAATGACCTAACGGAAGCCATCCCCGCGTTCATCGCCATTTTCGCAATGCCGTTTATGTACTCCATTTCCGAGGGCATTGCCCTGGGCGTGATCTCCTATGTGCTGATCCATCTGTTCACCGGAAAGGCAAAGCAGATCACACCGCTGATGTACGTGCTGGCTGTCCTGTTCATCCTGAAATACATCATGCTGTAATTTCATGTTCTAAATGCAGCTGCCCGGAAGCATCCTCAAACGCTTCCGGGCAGTTTCTGTCTCCAGTTATTCCATTCCGCCCAGCAGATAATTGATAAACTGCTGTGCCGTCCGCCCGGAGATCCCTCCGTGGCTCAGCTCCCACTTGTTAGCCTCCGCCCGCAGCTCTGCCTCCGGCATGGTGACGCCGGACCGGCGGGCCAATTCTTCCACGATATGGAAATATTCCTTCTGAGACGGCTTGGAATAACAGATCGTTACGCCGAACCGGTTCACCAGGGACAGCTTCTCCTCCATGGTATCGGAGCGATGCATGCCGTTGTCGTGCTCCATGTCGTCCCGGTCACTCCAATTTTCCTTGATCAGATGCCGCCGGTTGGAGGTGGCGTAGATCAGGATATTGTCCGGCCGGGTCTCCACGCCGCCCTCGATCACCGCCTTCAGGAACTTGTACTCCACCTCAAATTCCTCAAAGGACAGATCATCCATGTAAATGATAAATTTATAATTCCGGTTCTTGATCTGGGCGATCACCGCCGATAAATCCTTGAACTGGTGCTTGTAGATCTCGATCATCCGCAGGCCCTGATCGTAAAAGGCGTTGACGATCGCCTTGATGCTGGTGGATTTTCCCGTGCCGCTGTCGCCGAACAGGAGCACGTTGTTGGCCTTCCTGCCAAGGACAAAGGCCTGGGTGTTGTCCACCAGCTTTTTCTTCTGGATCTCGTAGCCGATCAGGTCGTCCAGCATCACCGTATCCATATTGTTGATAGCGATGAAATCCACCTGGCCGTCCTCCCTGGACTGGATGCGGAACGCCTTGTTCAATCCGAACATGCCCACGCCGTAGGCCTTGTAAAAGGACGTCACACAGTCAAAAAACGCGTCCTCATCCCCCGCCGCCTCCAGCTTCCGGCTAAGGGCCCGGACCTTCTCGCTGACATTTTTATTGTACATCAGCTCCTTTTTCCCGATGGCCTGATAATGGGAGATCCGGCTAAAGCAGTCCACGCCCAGATAAGCCTCCAGGCGGCTGAAATCGTAGTGGAACAGGTCCCGGAACGCCTTAAAATCACTCTTGGCAAAGTAATTGACGCTGCCTATGTTGGCCCCCACCTTTTCACAGGTAATGCTGAACGGGTTCTCATTGGTGATCAGCAAAAACGTCAGGTAATTGTGCCACAGATTTTCATCAAACCCATAGTCCGTGGCCACCTGCAGCAAGTGCTTCATCTGGGTAAATACCCGGGTAGACAGCTCCTCTTTCGTCTGGCTTCCGTCATCCATCTTCCGCACGATATCCGCCAGCTCCATCAATATGGTATCCTTCGGCATGTCGCCGTAAAGCAGCAGCCGCGAAACAATCTTATACATAACATTCCCCTCTTTCCTGCAATGTCCGGTATCCGTACTCCTGCCGAGGATCCAGCTCTGGCCCCGGCGTCTGTCCCGACTAGTTTACCACATTTTCGGAAAAAGGGGAAGTCTGCCGCCTTTAGGCGGCCAGGTATTTCTCAATGTCATGGCGCAGGGCTCCGCATTCCTCTGCATAAACCCGCAGCACCACCACATGGTCAAACCCCAGATATAAAATGCCCAGAATGGATTTGGCATCCACCACGGCGCTTCCGCAGCACAAATCCATGTTGTAGGGATATTTTTCCACCCGGCTGACAAAATCCAGCGCTTCTGCCGGCCCAGCCAGGGAAATCTGCATTTCATTCACGCTCCGGCACCTCCTTTTACATAGATGGTAACCGGATTTGAAAGGTTTATACCCCTGCGCTCATTTTCTCATGCTCTTCGCGAATCTCTTCATACAGCTGATAAAAGGTCCAGCCTGCGTTGCTCTCCGTCACCACGGCCTTTAGCTCCACTTTCGGCACCCCTGCTTTCCGCAGGTTCAAAAGCAGTTCGTCCAGACGCTGACTGGAAAATTTATGCAGCACCATCACTTCCTCCGGAATATGGGGAAATTCCGCTCCATCCGCCCTTTCCTGCCCTTTCTCAAAGCCGGGGATGCCTAAAAGCCCGCCGATAGTCTCGTTCACCTGCTCCGCTCCCACATTTTTAATGCGGATGCCCATGCGCACCAGCACGCCCTTTAACTTCGTCACTTTCTCACTCTGCTCCGGGCTGTAATAAAGCACTGCTTCCCGGACAGTCTGTCTCATTCTCATCAATCCATGTCCTCTTCTTTCAAAAAGCGATCCTACTCTTCCAATCTGTACCGTTCCAACTCCTGCTCCGTCAGCTGATACTCCTCCTGCAGCTTCCGTTTGATCTCCTCCCGGGAAATGCCAAAGCTGCCCAGGGCAGATATCATTTTCCGGATGCCCTCCTCGCGCTCTTTCAAACGGCCCTCCTGGCGGCCTTCCTCGCGCCCTCTCTCAAGATTCTCCTGGTCCCGCATCAATAATGTCATATATTCATGCCTCCATTCGCGATTCTTCCTGGCCTCTGACACGGCCTCCTCCAGTTCCTGTACAAACGGGGATGGCTTTTCATCAGTTTCCCAAATAAAAAATCATTGGAGATTCCGATTTTCTCCCAGGACTGGGCCGGAACAGTTCCATTCTTCGTAAAGCTGCTGATTCCTTTTTCCATAGGCTATTTCCTTTCTTTTTTGCTTATCTGTATTTTTATCGGAAATAGTACATTCACTGAATCGTCAGCTTTCTCTTTGGTACTCTCTAGATAGTCCCATTCTACCATAAGGACATTCCCCATTCAAGAGACAGTGCTGTTACATTTTCTCCCGCTCATAGTCCACAAACATCATCCCAAATGCCAGCAAAAGCAGCGCTGAGCAGCAGAAAACCGCTTTCTCATGCAGCCGCTGAATCACAAAGTTCCCCAGCACCGCCCCAACCACAAAGCTGGCAATCAGGCCGTAATACAGGGCGGCGTGCTCCAAATCCTCTCGTTTTTTCTCATAGAAATAGCTGCACAGATGCTGGGTACCGCTGCGCAGGTTGCCAATGCACATGGTAGTGGCAATGCCGTTTCCCCGGATTTTCCGAAAGCTCTCCACCTGAATGCCGCAGGCAAAGGAAGTAAGGATGTTGGCCGGCAAGTTCAGAGACTGGGGGAAGAACGCCACTCCCGCCAGAATCAGCGCCTCTGCCAGGACGGCAAACTGTCTCCAGTGCAGCCGTCCGGGAGCCTTCAATCGTACCAGTTCCGCCACGGCAATGCCCATGGCAAATGCAAACACCGGGAAAAAATACTGTATGGCCTTTCGAAAATCTCCCATGGACAGATTAACACCGAACAGCAGCATATTTCCCGTCTGGGCATTGGCAAAAACCCCGCCCCGCCCAATATAGGAATAGGCATCCATAAATCCGCCGGATAAAGCCAGAATCACTCCCAGCCGAATCGTTTCTGACATCTGTTTTGACTTCCGCATGATTTTGCACCTCCCGCTTCCTGCGCATCCCGAAGCTGTTTCCCTGTATCTTTCTGTATCTTTCTGTATCTTTCTGTATCTTTCTGTATCTTCCAAAACTTCCTGCATTGTAACTCGTTCCGGCCAGGAAGTCAAATCCAAATCCCTTCCTGGTTTCCGGTTCAAACAGAAAAGCAAAAAAGCCCCAACCCTCCATCAGGATTGAGACTTTCCATACAAATGCCGCAGGCCGGAATCGAACCGGCACGGGAGATTAGTCCCGCAGGATTTTAAGTCCTGTGCGTCTGCCAGTTCCGCCATGCCGGCACGGCGCTTTCGCGCAAAACGACCCGAATGGGACTCGAACCCACGACCTCCGCCGTGACAGGGCGGCGCTCTAACCAACTGAGCCATCGGGCCAAAAAATACATATTTAATCCCTATTGCTTATAGTAATAAGTGGACCCACGGGGACTCGAACCCAGGAC
>DVLJ01000036.1 GCA_018715565.1 Candidatus Ventrimonas merdavium | reverse complement strand
CGCCAACTGGATCCTGATGGACTACGGCGACATCATCGTCCACGTATTCTGTAAGGAAGACCGGCTGTTCTACGATCTGGAACGAATCTGGAGAGACGGCAAGATCGTAGACGCGGAAGAATTTGAATGATATTTGAATGATCACGCTGGATAACCGGGTATCCAAGGAGCCCGAAGATCCAGGAGCAAGCAGCAGGCTGCGGACAGGAGGCTATCGTCCGCAGCCTGCTGCTTTTTTCTGGCGCGAGAGCGGCCTTCCTTGGACCGGATTCTTAAAAAAAATTTAAAGGATTCCGACTGTTTTTCCATTTTTATCTGTGCTACAATAATATACTGAATAAATTTGTGCAAAGGTATCACACGTTATGGATCAGAAAGAAACACTATGGAAAAAGCAGATGGAACGCTCCATCACTTTTTTTAAGACACATAAAAAGCAGAGCGCGGCGGCAGGCTGTATGCTGGCCGCAGGGATCGGACTTGGGGCCGCGGCGCTCCAGCCGTCCCGCCCCCAAGCGGCTGCCGTTCCCGTTGCGGAGACAGAACCGGAGACGGAGACAGCCTCCGCTCCCGAGCCGACGGAAGCCCCCGAGCCAGAGACCTCCCCAGAGGACTCCCTTCCCCAGCTTCCCAGCCTGGAGGAATTAAACCTGGCCTATGTATTCCCGGAGGATGCAGACCCGTCGGATAAAACTGCAAGCCAGGCCGGACGGGCCTTCAAGATCCTGATGACCCGGGATGAGAACTGGATCAGCGGCGTCTACGACTATGCGGACATGACCCCGGCTCAGCTGGCCCAGCGCCTGGGAAAGCCCCAGAGCAGCGTGCTTGGCGGCTACAATCCCAAGGATGACCGGCATGACCCCAACGATCCTTCTACCTGGACCGTCAATTCCTTTAAGGATATCCGGATGACTGCGGAGGACGGAGACGGGAACCCGATCTCTCCTTATTCCAACGTCCTGGATATCATGGCTATGGCCAATACCTATACGTACTATCAGGATCCCGACGACTATGACCTGTTCCTGACCTATGCCCAGTCCCTGTGGGAGGCATCCCATTCCTACCGGGTAGGGCTCAGCGATGTCTATTACTGTTCCGGCTGTCTGAGTGAAGAGGCCGAGCAGAAAGCTATGGAAGCCCTGGAAGAAGAAGCGATCGCTGAGGAGCTGGCCCGCCAGGAGAGCCAGGAAAATCAAGAAAGCCTGGAGGACATGGCGGGAGAGGGCGGCGGGGATCCGGGATCCGGGGTCTCCTCCGAAAGGGAGACCAGCTCCGGCCACACAGATGCCGGACCAGATGCCGCTGGACAGACGGTATCCGAACAAGTCAATCCCAGACAGGCCGTCTCCGGCCAAGCAGCGTCTGGCCAAGCTCCCGCTGAGCAGGCGGTCTCCGGCCAAGCTGCCGCAGGCATGGCAGAGGCAGATACCTCCTCCGAAGCAGAGAGTGTATCCGCTACAGTCCTGGCAGGCGCGCAGTCGGCGCGGATGGCAGCAGAAGCAGCAGAAACCTCCGCTGAAACAGAGCCTGTTCCCGAAAGCACCTCCGCCGTGATCGTGGCAGGAGGATCAGACCAGGCTGCCCAGCCTCCTGCGGAGACTGTTCAGACCGCTCCGGAAGGGCCTGGCGGAACAGATGGAACAGATGGGGCAGACGAGGATGCGGCGAGCGGGCTTGCCGAAGAGACTATGAGCAGCGCCCAGACCCCTACCGAGACAGACGGCACGGCCTCCGCCAGTGGAGAGGGTAGCGCGTCTGCCGATCCCCAGGCCCTGACAGCCACTCGATCTGATGCGGAACCGGCGGACGCCCATACAGCACGTACTGCAGATCCCGCAGCTGGGGCAGGCTCCGCGGCTTCCGACCCATCCGGAGGCGGCTGTCCCGGTCATGTGGACCTTATCGTCTATATGCGGATCACCGGCATCGACGGATCGGAACAGAACCTTTTTTCCATAGACGCGGTCGGGAACAGTGAAAAGAACCAGAACAAGAACGGATGGTCCGGCTGGACAGAAGAAAACCAGGCGGCGGCCCGGTCCCTTAGTGAGCAGGACTGGTTCGAGAAATACGGACTGTCTGTATCCACCATCTCCAGCGGAAATCCCCTGACCCCGGCAGAAATCGACGCTTATATGGCTGAGCTTCCCGCAGGGCTGTCTCAGGAACGGCAGGACATCATCCGGTTTGCCTTAAACTCCGTAGGAAAGGTCCCCTATTACTGGGGCGGAAAGCCTTCCTCCAGCGGCTATGAAAAGAACCGCTTCGGCCTTCTGACCACTCCGGATTACAAAGGACGGGTACTGAAGGGACTGGACTGCTCCGGTTGGATCAACTGGGTATTCTGGTCTGTCACCGGCGAGCGCCTTCCTTACGAGAGTACCGCCGGTCTGGCTGTCCTCGGGCGTAAAGTCAGCCGAAAGGATCTGCAGCCAGGGGACATCATCCTCCGCACCGGCACCGAAGCTCATGTGATCATGTTCCTGGGCTGGACTGCCGACGGCCGGATCCAGTGCATCCACGAGAGCAGCGGCTCGACCAACAATGTGACCGTGGGCGTCCGGGACGCCAACTGGCCTTATTATAGAAACCTTATTGACTAACACATGACGGAATACTGTCCGGCGTCTGGATGCCGGGCAGCGCTCCTGTACATATATCCCCTACATACAGAAAGGAAATGATCATGATGGGCTACGGCCAAGAACCATACGAAGACGAGCTGGACCGCATGCGGGCCCGCCGTCAAAGAAAGAAACAGCAGGAGAGCGCCCCTGCTTCCCGGGCGTCCGCTCAGGGCTGGGACGATACGATCATCTACCGAAAGCCAGGCGATCCGTCTTACGACGCGGATCCCGCAGGATTCCAGGACTTCGATCTGGATGAGGACTGGGATCAGGACACAGATCTGAACTTTGAGACTCTGGACCTGGAAGACGACACCTGGGAGTCTCCCGCCGCACCGTCCCGCATCCGTTCCGGGAAACGTCCCTCCGGGCACACAAGCTCTGACGGCAGTCATCCCAACCGGAACCGGCCTGCCGGAAGCGGCCGTGCCGGAGACCGGGGTTCTGCAAGCCAGGCTTCCTCATTCCAGAGCGGCGGAAGAAAGGCACGCACCAGACAGCCAGATCCGTCCAGAGCAGGGGCGGCAGCCCACCCGGAACGGGACCACGGCGGCAAAAAGAAGAAGAAAAAAGGGCATGCCGTGGCCTTATTCCTGCTGTTAGCCGTCCTCATCGGCGCCGGGACCTTTTTATTCCGCTGGATGCGGGAGGACAGCATCTGGACCGTGGCCGTCTTCGGCGTAGACTCCCGGGACGGCCGAACGGGAAAGGGCGCCTTATCAGACGTGGAGATGCTCTGCAGCATCAACCGGAAGACCGGCGAGATCCGTCTGCTGTCCGTATTCCGGGATTCCTATCTGCGGATCGATCAGGACGACGACTATGACAAGATCAACGAGGCATACTTTTTAGGCGGCCATGAACAGGGCGTAAAGGCCCTGGAAGACAATTTTGATCTGCAGATAGACGATTATGCCACCTTTAACTGGAAAGCCGTCGTAGACGCGATCAACATCTTAGGCGGCATCGATCTAGAGATCACAGATAAAGAATTCGGCTACATCAATTCCTTTATCACAGAGACCGTAGAATCCACCGGCGTAGGATCCCATCACCTGGAGAGCAGCGGAATGAACCATCTAGACGGCGTCCAGGCTGTGGCCTATGCCAGACTGCGCCTGATGGATACCGATTTTAACCGGACAGAACGTCAGCGGAAAGTCCTGGGACTGGCCATGGAAAAGGCGAAAAACGCAGATATTTCCACCCTGACCTCCCTGGTAGGAGCGGTGTACCCCCAGATCGAGACCAGCATCGGGGCCTCCGATATCCTCAGTATGGCGAAAAACCCGAAAAAGTACTATATCAGCCAGACCTCCGGCTTCCCATTCTCCCATCAGGAGATCAAGATCGGAAAGAAGGCCTGCGTGGTGCCCACCACTCTGGAGAGCAACGTGATCCAGCTCCACAGCTTCCTGTACGGCACAGAAGGGTATACCGTCTCTGAGCGGGTACGCTCCATCAGCAGCCATATCATCGAAGTCAGCGGCTTAGGCGAACCCGGAAAAGACACAGAGTCCGGAAAGAACGTAGGAGCGGAGGGCAATTCCGGCTCCGGCCAGACCTCCGGCGGCTCCAGCGGAGCCACTCAGCCGCCTGCTGAGACCCAGCCGCCCGCAGAGACCGAACCTGCTCCCACAGAAGAAGAAAGCGCTTCCATCCAGGAGCAGGAGAGTACAGAGACGCCAGAAGAGACCATCGAATCCCTGGGATCTGACGACCCTTCGGAAGACTCCGACGGAACGGCCCAGGAGACGGAGAACAACTCCCAGGGCCTGGGCGGGAACTCCGATAACGGATCCGGCGGCCAGGCCGGCGAAAGCGAAAGCCAGGAACCGCCCAGAGAAACGGTAACAGCCGGAGGCGGCAGCCAAACCAACGAAAACGGCCCAGGAACCGAAAAACCCGGAAATTCTGGAAATCCCGGAAATTCTGGAAATTCCTCAGAAACGCCCAGAGAAACCAACGCGTCCTTAGAAGCTCCAGGTCAAGGGACCGGAACCACCGACAACCAGGATCAAGGGCCCGGGGCCGTATAACAGCATTCAAAATATGATTCCAGAAATCCATTCACCGATCCCAAAGCCTCTGGGACCTTCAAACAGTATGGTAAAAGCCGCTGGGGAGTGACAGAGGCTTTGTGAGAGTGAGTTCCAACTATTCGCGAAAGAATAGTTTAACGAATAGTTGAACGTATTTAAAAAGAATAGATACCCTTTATCTTTTTTCTTAGGGGTATCTATTCTTTTTGATAAAAATATCGTTTCTTTCCATTTGATAAAAATATCGTTTCTTTCCATTTTAATACTGGTTGCTACTCTTTCTCTGACGTCTCCGGCTTTCGCATCTGTTTGCTGTACCGGCGAATCTCAGATTTCCTGATATGATCGGATTTCCTGATAATATGATCACAGCTTCGTCAGATTGCTTACTGGGCTTTCGGAAGGATTCCCTTTGCTTCCAGGACTTCTACCAGGGTTTCTATATCCTGATCCGTTTTCCAAAAGCCTCGTTTCACTTCATGGTTTAATGTATTTACCTGTAACTGCAGTCCCTCAATCTGCAGCTTCATTTCTTCCTGATTCTTTCTGATAGGGTCTAGTAGTTGTTTGATCGCTTGTAACATTTCATTATCCGTCATAGTTATATCCTCCCCTCGTATGGATGGATTATATTGCAGTTTCTTTTTCTTCTCTTTCAAGTATACCACATTCCTCCTCCAGTAGCAACGATTTGAGGAATTCCGCTCTTCCCATACTTTGGGAGATATGCTAAAATATCAGGGTATCCCATATTAACGTGGCGTTACATTCAGAAAGATTTATCCAACTATCCAACTGTTCGGTAATAAAACCGCTGCCTTGGCCGTTTATCGGATAGTTGAACCTAATTTTCACGCAAAGGATGGTCCAGCACAATCTATGAAACTCCAACGACTCCTTAGCCTGCTCCGTCAAGCCATGGACTGCTATCGCATGGTGAACGACGGTGATCATATTGCGGTCGGGATCTCCGGCGGCAAAGACAGTTTGACCTTGCTTTACGGCCTGCATCATCTGCAGAGATTTTATCCAAAGCAGTTTTCCCTGTCGGCCATCACGGTAGATCTTGGCCTTGGGAATCTGGATCTGGAGCCGGTGCGCTCTCTTTGTAAAGAATTCCAGATCCCTTATGAGGTCGTTCCGACCGAGATCGGCAGGATCCTGTTCGACGTACGCAAGGAATCCAATCCCTGTTCCCTCTGCGCTAAGATGCGCAAAGGCGCTCTGAACCAAAAAGCGCTGGAGCTGGGATGCAGCAAGATCGCTTACGCTCATCACCGGGACGATCTGATCGAGACAGCTATGCTTTCCCTGCTGTATGAGGGACGGTTCCACGCCTTTTCGCCCTATACAGAACTGGACCGTACCGGGCTGACCGTCATCCGCCCCATGCTCTATGTCTCAGAGGCCGATGTGAAAGGCTTCTGCAACAAATACCAGCTTCCCGTCTGCAAGAATCCCTGCCCCATGGACGGCCACACCCGACGGGAATATGTCAAGAACCTGATCCGTTCTCTGGAGCATGACAATCCCGGAGTCCGGGACCGGCTTTACCGGGCTGTGATAGACGGAGATCTGGAAGGCTGGCCAGAAAAAACGCCGACGTCTCCGATCCATCCTAAAAACGACCGGCTTCCTATAAGGAGGGATTCCAATCCATGAAAAATCTGCCTTACTATGAACAAAAGGACATCGAAAATGTCAAAAAGCTCCGGCGGCTGATGGAGGAACTGCCGCCCTTCTGCAAAGAGTTCTTCCGGGGGATCGAACCACGTACCTCCTCCCGGACCCGGATCGCCTACGCGTATGATCTGAGCGTATTTTTTGACTTCTTGAAGCGGGAAAATCCCTTCTTCGCCAAGTTAGACCGGATGGAGATCCGCCTGGAGCACATGGACCAGCTGACCGTGACCGACCTGGAAGAATATATGGAATACCTGAAATACCGTTTCAACGACAACGATCAGGAAGTGACTAACAAGGAACGGGGGATCATGCGGAAGATCTCCTCCTTAAAAAGCTTTTACAACTACTTCTTCCGCTGCGAAAAGCTGGCCACCAATCCTGCCGCCCTGGTCCAGCTCCCCAAGCTCCACGACAAGGAGATCATCCGCCTGGACGTGGACGAGGTGGCCTCCCTCCTGGACGAGGTCGAGCAGGGAGACGCCCTTACGGAGAAACAGAAGGCCTTCCACAATCGGACCAAGTTGCGGGACCTGGCAATGCTGACCCTGCTGTTAGGCACCGGGATCCGGGTCTCCGAGTGTGTGGGCCTGGATATCCAGGACGTAGACTTTAAAAACGGAGGGATCCATATCCACCGCAAGGGGGGCAAGGAGGTGACCGTCTACTTCGGCACCGAGGTGGAGGACGCCCTGCAGGACTATCTGGACGAACGCCTGGGCATGGACGCCATGCCGGGCAGCGAAGACGCCCTCTTCCTCTCCCTGCAGCGGAAACGGATCTCCGTAAGGAGTGTGGAGAACTTAGTGAAAAAATACGCCCGGCTGGTCACGCCGCTTAAAAAGATCACCCCTCATAAGCTGCGGAGCACCTACGGCACCAATCTCTACCGGGAGACCGGGGATATCTATCTGGTAGCCGACGTACTGGGGCACTCTGACGTCAACACCACCAAAAAGCACTACGCCGCCCTGGAGGATGAACGGCGCCGGAGCGCGCGGAATGCCGTCCAGCTGCGGGAAAAACCGGGCAGACCATGATGGTCCGGCCATCCCGATCATATCCATACAAGAAAAACAAGCGGGTCAACTGGGTCTATCCGACCCATAACGTACAGAACCGCCAGACCGGCACAGATGCCCGGTCGGCGGTTCTCTTTTGTAAAGTCACTTCCTGATCAAGATGATTCCGCTTGCTAAGGATCGTTCTGCTGTCGTGTCTCGCTTGGATACAACAGCTGGTCACTCCAGATCACTCAGCAAAATATACCACGGTCAGGAATTCTCCGGCGTGGATCGCCTCGCCCTTTAAGCCGTTCATCCGCTTGATCTCATCCACGTACTCCCTGGGGGAATAGCCGCTGCCTTCCAGATAACGCTCAGCAATGTTCCAAAGGCTGTCCCCGCTCTGGATCTGGATACTGGTATAATAACGCTGCACAGGCCGGATAAACGCCTCCTCCGCATGGCTGTTCAAGAGCGTACGTCCGAAAAATCCTGAAAGGAACGCCGCCACCATCAAAAGCACGATCATCAGATTCCGCATCCGCCGTCTAAGCACTCTCCTGCTCATCACATCCACCCCTTCTCGATCGCTCTCTCTCGAAAGCTCGCAAAAACAAACATGTGTTCTTATCACTGAACCCATTATACTTCCCGAACGTGTGTTTGTCAATCGTTTTTCGCAAAAAATCGAACAAAGGTTTGCTTTTTTATCGAACATATGTTACTATAGAGACAGGAAACACAGCGCAGACAGAGATACGCACCCAGAATGGAGGTTTTTATATGGCACACGGCAAGATCACAGCAAAGCAGCAGGAGATCCTGGAATATATCAAGGAATGCATCTTAAAGAAGGGCTATCCCCCCGCAGTCCGCGAGATCTGCGAGGCAGTCCGCTTAAAGTCCACATCCTCCGTACACTCCCATTTGGAGTCCCTGGAGCAGAACGGCTACATCCGCAGAGACCCGACCAAGCCCCGGGCTATCGAGATCCTGGACGACGAATTCGCCCTGACCCGCCGGGAGATGGTCCAGGTCCCCATGCTGGGCACCGTAGCCGCCGGACAGCCCCTTCTGGCCCAGGAGAATATTGAGGACTATTTCCCCATCCCGGCAGAGCTCCTTCCCAACGCGGAGGTCTATATGCTCCGGGTGAAGGGCGAGAGCATGATCAATATCGGGATCTTTGACGGCGACCAGGTGATCGTCGAGAAGACCTCCACAGCCCACAACGGTGAGCTGGTCGTGGCTCTGGTAGAAGATTCCGCTACGGTCAAGCGGTTCTTCAAGGAGGACGGCTACTACCGTCTCCAGCCAGAGAACGACGCCATGGATCCCATCATCGTTCCCCAGGTAGAGATCTTAGGCAAGGTGATCGGATTATTCCGGATGATGTCCTGACATCTGCATTCCAGAGGCTTGGCCATCCGCCTTCCCCGGAACACCCAAGGTCATAGGAAGGCTGCAGCGCAGTTCTCCGGATCCGGAGTATGTCCGCCCAGACCGTTCCCCTCTCCGTTCGGGATCCGCAGAAGGTATCCTCA
Source organism: Candidatus Ventrimonas merdavium (assembly GCA_018715565.1). Lineage (GTDB taxonomy): Bacteria > Bacillota > Clostridia > Lachnospirales > Lachnospiraceae > Brotaphodocola > Brotaphodocola merdavium. The sequence goes on along the minus strand of DVLJ01000036.1, from coordinate 833 downwards.
CAAATGATCGTACCATTTACGCAAGTTCTATTTACATAATATTTTTATGTAACCCATTCAGTCCAGTGTATCGATCTTCTTTTTTCGATCACAGCGACCAGCCGCGTTTGCGCATACCTATTGCGCATGACACAGCAAGAAGGTCCCCGCCTCCTCAGGATGATCTCCCGAGAGGCAGGGACCTTCTATTGCTCCATTTCGCATTTAGGTATACATAATATTTTTATGTAAATCAGCTGTTCACCCACGCCATCTTCGCCTTCGCCAGCGTCAGGATCATATCCGCCGTACCGTCCAGCCCCAGAGCGCTGCTGTTCAGGCAGAAGTCATAGCTCTTAGCGTCGCCCCACTTCTTGCTGGAATAGTAGTTATAGTAGCTGGAACGCTTTTTATCCGTCTTCGCCATCACGTCCTTCGCCTTCGCCGGCGTAATGTCATGCAGCTTCGACAGCCGTTCGATCCGGTGCTCGTCATCTGCGGAGATGAATACGGACACTACCCCGGGATACTCCGCCAGGGCATAATCTGCGCACCGTCCCACGATCACGCAGGACTCCTCCTCTGCCAGCCGTTTGATCGTATCAAACTGAGCCAGGAAGATCTTATGGTTGATAGGCATATCCATATAAGCGGAATTGGTGTACCCCATGGAATACGTATCCATCACCAGAGAATAGAGGAAACTGCTTGTCGGCTTCTCATCATGGGTCTCAAACAGTTCTTCGCACAGCCCGCTTTCCTGAGCAGCCCGGGTAAGAAGCTCCTTATCGTAGCACTTGACCCCCATCTTCTCCGCCAGCTTCTGACCGATCACCTTTCCGCCGCTCCCGCAC
>DVLJ01000035.1 GCA_018715565.1 Candidatus Ventrimonas merdavium | reverse complement strand
GCCGCTCAGTTCGCGGGGATTCGTTATGGAAATGGGCTGTTTCTTCATGATCGATCACCTCCGCTTGTCAGGTCATTTCATGATATCAGGGGCGGGAGCACGTAGTGCGGAGCAATCCGGTATCAAAGGGGTCAAAATACCTTTTGACCCCAACATCATTTCATAAGACTATCATACCAGAAACAAGAGGGGATGTAAATTTGCCTGGAGGAAATTCTGCCTGCGGCTTGTTAAAATATGGAAACGATCAGACGGGTCCGAAAACGGCCTGGACAGCCTTGACAATCCACCGATTCCCAGTATAATTATAATCATTGACATATCAACGATTGACATATCAATGATAAAAATGACCACAGGAGGATGCCTTATGGAACAATCTTTCCATATGCTGTTATACCGGGCCTTCCATGCCCAGCGGAATTATCTGAGACCGTATTTGAGCGAGATCGGCCTGGGCGCCGGCCAGCCCAAGCTGCTGAACTATCTGGCGGTCCATGGGCCGTGCATGCAGCAGCAGCTGGCCGATTATTTTGAGATCGACGCGGCGGCGGTCTCCCGGATGGTGACGTCCCTGCAGAAAGGGGGATTCATCGTCCAGAGGACCGATGAGAACAGCCGGCGGCGGAACTACATCGAGCTGACGGAAGCCGGAAGGCAGGCGAATGAGATGTGGCAGGTCCACTGCAGGGAGATCCAGGACATCATGCTCCAGGGCTTTACCAGGCAGGAGCAGGAACAGTTCGCCGAGCATCTGAGGCGGGTCTACCAAAATGTACGGAACTGGAGGGAGGAACACCCATGGGAGATCTGAAAAAATTATCCGGTTATCTGGGCAAGTACCGGCGGGATATGGGGATCGGAGCCATTCTTGTGGTGGGAGAGACCTTTTTTGAGCTGCTGATCCCGGTGCTGATGGCTGGTCTGATCGATTACGGCGTAGCGGCCCATGACATGGCTTACATCCGGGACAAGGGCATCCAGATGATGCTGTGCGCCCTCCTCTCCCTGGCCACCGGCCTTTTGTACGCCCGGTTTGCGGCCCGGGCGGCTTACGGGCTGGGAGCCAATATCCGGGAGGCGGAGTATGAGCGGGTGCAGGCGTATGCCTTTTCCAATCTGGACCATTTCCAGACGTCCTCCCTGGTCACCCGCATGACCACCGATGTAACGGTCATCCAGAACGCCATCAACGGCGGCTTAAGACCCCTGGTGCGCAGCCCCATCATGCTCTGTATGGGCGTGGGCCTGTCCTTCTGGATGAAGCCGGAGCTGGCGGTGATCTTCTTCGTATGCACCCCGGTGCTGGCGGCGATCCTGTTCGGAGTGGTGCGGAAGGTGGGGCCCATGTACGGCGTGCTCCAGACCGCGGTAGACCGGCTGAACCAGGTGGTGCAGGAGGGGATGACGGCGATCCGGGTCGTCAAGGCCTTTGTCCGGGGGGAATATCAGGAGGAAAAATTCCAGGAAGTCAATGAGAATCTGATGCAGACCAGCCAGAGGACCTTCCACTATGCGGTGCTGAACCTGCCGTCCTTCCAGCTGGTGATGTACACCACGGTGGTGCTGCTCTTGTGGTTCGGCGGCAATATGATCCTGAACGATACGCTGCAGGTGGGCAAGCTGACCGGCTTTTTAAGCTATGTGTTCCAGGTCATGAACTCGATGATGATGATCTCCAACGTGTTCCTGCTCCTGACCCGCTCCCTGGCCAGCGCCCGCCGGATCTGCCAGGTGCTGGAGGAGCCGGTGGTCCTGACCTCCCCCGAAGATCCGGTGACCGTGATCCCCGACGGCCGGGTGGATTTTGAGCAGGTGTCGTTCAAATACAAGGAGCAGGCCAGGGAATATGCCTTATCCAATGTGGACCTGCATATCCCGGCGGGCCAGACTGTCGGCATCTTAGGCGGCACAGGCTCTGCCAAGACCACGCTGGTCCAGCTGCTCCCCCGGCTTTACGACGTCAGCCAAGGAGTGGTAAAGGTCGGCGGAAGGGACGTGCGGGAGTATGATCTCACCGCCCTGCGGGACGCGGTGGGCATCGTCCTCCAGAAAAATGTGCTGTTTTCCGGGACGATCCGGGAGAACCTGCTGTGGGGCAATGAACAGGCCTCCGAGGAGGAGCTTTGGGAGGCATGCCGGATCGCCTGTGCCGATGAATTCATAAAGCCCCTGCCCAAAGGGCTGGATACGGAGCTGGGGCAGGGCGGGGCCGGGATATCCGGCGGCCAGAAGCAGCGGCTGTGCATCGCAAGGACCCTGCTGAAGCACCCAAAGATCCTGATCTTTGACGATTCCACCAGCGCCGTGGATACGGCTACGGAGGGACGGATCCGGTCGGCTCTGGGCAAGCTGACGGAGGTGACGAAGATCATCATCGCCCAGCGGGTGACTTCCGTGATGGGAGCGGATCAGATCGTGATCTTAGACGATGGGAAGATCCATGACTGCGGGACCCACGAGGAGCTTTTGGAACGGAACAAGATCTATCAGGAGATCTGCGCGTCCCAGCTGAAAGGAGGGGAAGCCTATGGCCAGGCAGATTAGCGCGAAAAAGCCCAAGCACCTGGGCTATACGGTAAAGACGCTGCTTTCCTACATGGGGCGGCATAAGTTCCTGCTGCTGGCGGTGGCGGTGATGGTCACGGTCAGCGCGTCCATGAACCTGTTGGGCACCTACATGATCCGGCCCATCGTCAATACCCTGGCAGAGGGCGACATGTCCGCCCTGGTCCGGGGGATCTGCATCACTATCGGGATCTATGTGCTGGGCGTGGTGTGCGCCTTCGGCTATACCCAGACGATGGTGAAGGCGGCCCAGAAGGTGCTGTATGACATCCGGCGGGATCTATTTGCCCATATGCAGAAGCTGCCCCTGGAGTTTTTTGACACCCGGCGCCACGGGGATATCATGAGCTATTTCACCAATGACGTGGACACGATCTCCGACGCCCTGAACAACAGCTTTGCCATGGCCATCCAGAGCTTTATCCAGATGACGGGGACCCTGATCCTGCTGTTTATCTTAAACTGGCGGCTGTCTCTGGTGGTGGCCGTGTGCTACGCGGCGATGTTCCTTTACATCCGCTACAGCGGAGGCCGGAGCAAGGCCTACTTTGTCAAGCAGCAGCGCTGCCTGGGAGATCTGGACGGATATATCGAGGAAATGGCGGCCGGCCAGAAGGTCATCAAGGTCTTCAACCACGAGCAGGCCAACCTGGAGACGTTCCGAAAGAAAAATGAGGCCCTGCGCCAGGCGGGCACCGGAGCCCAGAGCTACGCCGCCACCATGATCCCGGCGGTGGTGAGCATTTCCTACTTTAATTATGCCCTGGTGGCGGTGCTGGGCGGCATCATGGCCTTAAAAGGCATGACCGATGTAGGGAGCCTGTCCAGCTATCTGGTCTTTGTCCGCCAGGCGGCCGCGCCGATCAACCAGTTCACCCAGCAGAGCAACTTTATGCTGGCTGCGCTGGCCGGAGCGGAGCGGGTGTTCGAGGCCATGGATCTGGAGCCGGAGGTGGATGAGGGCACAGTGGACCTGGTCAATGTGACCGAGGAGGACGGCGTCTTAAAGCCCTGCAGCAGGACCACCGGCCAGTGGGCCTGGCAGAAGGCGGACCAGACCCTGGTGCCCCTGCGGGGAGACGTGCGCTTCCAGAACGTGGACTTCGGCTATGAGCCGGGCCATCCTATCCTGAAGGATATCAGCCTGTACGCCAAGCCAGGCCAGAAGATCGCCTTCGTCGGCTCCACCGGGGCGGGAAAGACCACGATCACCAACCTGATCAACCGGTTCTACGAGGTGGAGGAGGGACAGGTGACCTATGACGGCATCGATGTGCGGGAGATCAAAAAGGACGCCCTCCGCCGTTCCCTGGGCATGGTGCTCCAGGACACCCATCTGTTCACCGGGACCATTGCGGACAATATCCGTTTCGGCAAGCTGGACGCCACCCAGGCAGAGATCGAGGAAGCGGCGAGGATCGCCAACGCAGACTCCTTCATCCGCCGTCTGCCCGACGGCTATGACACCATGGTGACCGCCGACGGAGCGAACCTGTCCCAGGGCCAGCGCCAGCTCCTGGCCATCGCCCGGGCCGCGGTAGCAGACCCCCCGGTGCTGATCTTAGACGAGGCCACCTCCTCCATCGACACCCGGACCGAGGCCCTGATCGAAAAGGGCATGGACCGGCTGATGGAAGGCCGCACAGTGTTTGTGATCGCCCACCGCCTCAGCACCGTCCGCAACTCCAACGCCATCATGGTCCTGGACCATGGGAAAATCGTGGAGCGGGGCGACCATGAGGACCTGCTGCGGCAGAAAGGGTTTTATTACCGGCTGTATCATGGGATGTTTGAGCTGAGTTAAAAGAGAGAAAAGCAGCAGCAGAAGAAAGCAGAGAAAAAGCCCCCTGCGGACTGGCCCGGATGACCGGGTGATCCGCAGGGGGCTTTGCGTTGGTGCGCAGCAAGGCGCATACTCCTTATAGTATCTTCATAGTTCTTATAGATGCAACTCCCAGGCACAGAAACCAGTGGCTCACTTCGGCCTGGCAGAAGCCTCCTCCAGCATCCGCTTCAACTGCTCATACCGGAGCCGTTTTTCCTCCTTGGCAAAATGCACCTCCCGGAACTGCTCCGGGTTGCCCTCGTAGACCAGTTCATTCGCCTCGTCGCCGAACTGCTCGCTGGTTAAGTCAAAGCAGCAGCCATCTACCACGTTATAGCAGTGGTAGTTCCCGCCTGGCCGCAGGATCCCGTAGACCTTGCCGCCGAAGATGTCCTGGGCGAGGAAGGCGGTGATGGAGCACTGGCCCAGAGTTTTATTTTCCGGGGTCCAGTCCTGACGAAGCCGGGGGGCGCAGGTGTCGGCGCACCAGAGGCGGGATAGGAGATCGTAGAGATCTCTGGGGGAATGGACAGATGGGGATTGATCCGTGACCGGATGGATCCCGCCGGTCTGTTCCCAGCCGTAGAAATGGTATAACATATGCAGACCTCCTTTTCAGATCGAAATCACAATCCCTTCAAAATGACCCCAAAAACAGTTGACCTTACAGCCGCTGTAGGGCTTATCATCCCAATAGAGCGTCCGGCTGTCCGGACATCCGGCTATTTCCTTACCCGTGTATAGATGGATACCTCCCCAAGCAGGAAGCAGACGCCAAACAGAACGCTGCAGAGGATGAATTCCGGGTCAAAACTGTTCTTATCGATCCCCACCAGGACAACCGATACATCAAAGTACATGGCGTGGATGAACTGGAGGATCGCCAGCCCCACAAGCAGCGTCGTCGCTGCCGGGATAAAGCCGTCCAGATTAATAAAGAACAGGACCAGCGCACAGGGCAGTGCAAGAAGCAGCAGGATGAACACGGAGGATGCGTAGTAGGGATTGGTATGGTAGCTGTACTGATAAATGACAGCCAAAATAAAAGAAAGAACGCTGGCGATCATGGAAAGATAAAAGCCAGGTCCCTTGTTGGATAAAGACGTTTGAATCTGCATAGTAAATCTCCCTTCTGATTCCTTTATGATCATCATGATGATCAATATGATAAGTAATAGGATCAGGGACATTACCGCATTGAATGTCATAAAGACACTAATGGCCGCTGACAGATGGCTCTGAGACTGGTTTCCAAAACCAGAGAAGCGGGGTCCGCATACCCGATCTTTCCCGAGAAGAGAAGAAACCTGTTCAGATTGGCTTCATTATTTCACAAACAAACGGATTTGTCAACCATAAATGAAAGAAAGATTGCAGGAAAGATGACTGTGAACAATTCACGTCAAAAAAGGAACCACTTATGACAAAATTATAGAACTTGACTGAAAGTTTTTTTATAATGGGGCTGCTTACTTGGAAAAAGTATACAAAATAGAGCTGGTCTTTCCATGATCCTCCAACCCGGTTTTTGTCCCGCATGACAAACGATCCGGGAACCGCGGCGCCGCTTCCGCATTGGCGGCAAGGCATTGGGAGATATGGGTGCAGAGCCGGCAAGGAATGTATACGGAGAGAAACAAGAGGAGGGAACAAGCATGAAAGGCAGAAGAAAAACAACGCTGAAAAAAGCCTTTTTGAATGTGACGGCAGTCGGGCTGGCAGTCTTTACCACAGGCGGGACGATCGCCAATGAGAACGTGGCGGCGATCAATACAGCGCTGGGGATCAAGACCTATGAGATCGTCAATAAAGACGGCGGAGACAACGGTGAGTATGTGCGCTATTATCAGTCAAAGTATGATAACATCGCAGATCTGAAAAGAGACGGATTTGCAAAGGCGCGGGAGGCGGAAGCCGAGGGCGCTGTGCTGCTGAAAAATGAGAACGGCTATCTTCCTTTGAAGAATCCCGAAGTCAGCCTGTTTGGAGTGACCTCCGTTGACCCGGTTTACGGAGGCACAGGCTCCGGCGCTGTTTCCGCGGCGGATGCGCCTACTTATCAGAGCGCGTTTGAGGCCAGCGGGCTGACGGTGAACCAGGCGCTGGTGGACTGGTATGAATCCAGCGAGTATGGACGGGTGATCGGAGAGGGAAATAACACCGACGGACGTCCCATTTCCATCGGAGAAGCGCCCTGGTCGGCGGTCAGCGCGGCCTGCGACGGCAAGTTTGGGAATGGAGAGACCGCGGTATTTATCGTAGGGCGATGCGGCGGCGAGGGCTGCGACCTGCGCTGCAGCACCCAGGAGGACGGGCTGGATGGAGACTATCTGACCTTGAACGAGGAAGAACGCTCCGTGCTCCAGGGCCTGAAGGAGATGAAGGACGCGGGAACGATCTCCGGCATTGTGGTCCTGATCAACTCCGCCAACCCGATTTCCTGCCGCTTCTTGAATGAAGAGGAATATGGCGTGGACGCGGCGCTGTGGATCGGCTCCGTAGGCCAGACCGGACTGTACGCGGTAGGGGATATCCTGAAGGGGAGCGTAAACCCGTCCGGCAAGCTGACGGATACTTTCTGGGCGGACAATAAGCTGAATCCGGCCGTTACCAACTTCGGCGCGTTCCAGTATGCCGGCTCGGAAGCGTATGACTTTGGCCTGGCGCCTCACAAATTCAACAACTACGTTGTGTATCAGGAGGGTGTTTATCTGGGTTATAAATACACAGAGACCCGCTACGAGGATAAGGTCCTGGGCACTCCTAAGACCGGGGACTTTGCCTATCAGGATGTGGTCGCCTATCCGTTCGGCTACGGCTTAAGCTATACGGAATTTGATTACTCTGATATGGAAGTGAAGAAGGACGGATCCGGCAAGGACACCGTATATGAGGTCAGTGTGACGGTTACCAACACCGGCAGCTGTGCGGGAAAAGAGTCGGTGCAGGTCTATGTTCAGAAGCCCTATACAGAATACGATATTGCCAACCAGATCGGCAAACCGGCGGTAGAGCTGGCAGGCTACGGCAAGACAGAGCTTTTGGAACCGGGACAGTCGGAAGAACTGACCATCCAGGTGCCGGAGTATTTCTTTACCTCTTTTGACGCTTATGAGGCGGGAACGTACATCTTAAGCGAGGGTACGCATTATCTGACGGCGGCCGCCAATGCCCATGACGCGGTCAATAATATCCTGGCCGTAAAGGGAAAGACCGTGGCGGACGGCATGACGGCGGATGGAGATCCGGAGCTGGTAGAAAGCCTGGAATATCAGTTTGATGCGGAAACCTATTCCACGTCGATGGGAACCGGAGCGGAAGTAAGATCCCTGTTCGACTTTGGTGATATCAACCGGTATGAGGGTCGGGGAGAAAACAGCGTAGAGTACATTTCCAGAAACGACTGGGAAGGCACGGTGAAGCTGTGGCAGGACGAGGATCACGACACCCTCAGCGACAACCGGGTGATCCTGACCATGAACGACCAGATCGCGAAAGACGTGGTGCTGGATGAGGAGGATATCCCGGCAGATCCGGAGGGGCTGGGGTTCCCAGTGATGGGAACCGGCGAGCATGCCATTCAGCTGATCGATATGAGGACCGATGCCAATGGGGATCCCCTTCCCTATGACGATCCGCTGTGGGATGACTTCCTGGATCAGCTCACCTATGAGGATCTGTCCAAAATCTGTGCCATCGGATTGCGGATGACTGTTGGAGTGCAATCAGTCGGCAAGCCGGAGACCCTGGATCATAACGGACCGTCCGGCATGACCCAGCCTTACGGAAATGGTCAGAACGGCTACGCCGTGATCAATAATGATCCGGACAAGGATTCTACCGGTACCTGCTATCCCTGCAACGGCATTATCGCGGCAACCTTTAATGACCGGCTGGCTGAGGAGATCGGCGAGCTGATCGGCGAAGACTGTATGTGGGCAGGCTATGCGGGACTTTACGGCACCGGCATTAATATCCATCGCACCCCTTACTCCGGACGTGTGTTCGAGTACTTCTCCGAGGATGGGATCCTGACCGGCTTAACAGCGGCAAAGGTAAGCGCCGGGATCCAGTCAAAGGGAGTTTATGTATATAATAAGCATTTTGTGATCAACGATCAGGAAAATAAGAGAGCCGGACTAGGCACCTGGACGACGGAGCAGGCGCTGCGGGAGATTTATCTGCGGGCATTTGAGCTTCCGATCATCTACGCAGATGCCAAGTGCGTAATGTCCTCCTTTAACCGGATCGGAGCCAACTGGTCCGCCACGAGCTATGAGCTGATGACGGAATGGCTGAGAGGCGAGGCCGGCATGACCGGATTTGCCGTAACAGATATGTTCGATACCCAGTACATGTCTAAGCCTCACGAGGTATTGGCGGGCAATGATATCCCGGATGGATTCCCGGGCCGGGTTGACAAAACCACCAAGCTGTCCAGTATCTCAGACGACGTGCTCCTGGCAGAGTTTGCCCCCTACGGGCCGAACGGAACGACGCCTTCCGCTGCGATGGCATGGGCAATGCGGGAATCGGCCCATCGGGTAATGTATACGGTTGTTCATTCCCGGGGAATGGACGGGATTTCAGAAGGCAGTCAGATCGTGACTCTGACGCCCTGGTGGCAGACTGCGATCAATACGGGAAAATGGGTATTTGGCGTATTGACAGTCCTTGCAGCTGCGCTGATGGTCCAGGATATGGTAAAACGGCGGAAGGAAAGCTGCAAAAAGACGGCGGACGATCGTAATTAGAAGCAAGGAAAACGCGGGACAGGCGTCCGTTATAGGACGGCGTGATATCAGAAGACAGGGGGAGCGACGTATGGTGATCCACATAGGAATGGCAGGCGATTGGGCGATAAAGCAGGAGACGGTCCGAAAACGGACCGCCGCCTACTTCCGCAGCCGCCGTCTCCCCTGTCAGATATCAGTTTTCGCGGATAACCGCAGGATGGCTGCCCGGGCTGAGCAGATGGACGTGATGTTTTTCCAGCTGGGACAGGATGGAAACGCGGACCTGGAGCTGGCTGGAGAGATCCGGCGCCGGAATCCGAAGGCGGTCCTGGTCCTGGTGTCTTCTTGTAAGGACCGGGCGATCTGGGGCTACCAGCTGAACGCGGCAGATTTTTTACAGCTTCCGCTCCCGGAGGCGGCGTTTCATCGGGCCCTGAACCGGATCTGGCGCCGGCTGGGAGACCGGGGAGAAGATAAGATCGTCTTAAAGAATGGAGACGGCCTGGTGATCCTGTCCCTTCAGGAGATCTGTCATATCGAGGTGTCCGACCATCAGATGCGCTACTATACAGAAAAGGGTAATTTTGAGGTCCGGGGGCAGCTTTGTACGGTAGAAAAGCAGCTTTTAGAACCGCCATTTTTCTTCTGCAGCCGTTCCTCGATCGTAAACATCCGGTATGTGGACCGGATCGACCAGGACAGCCTTTGGGTGCATGGGATCCAGGTCCCCATCTCCAGGGCAAAGAAAAAGGAACTGAAAGAGCTGATGGATGCAGATGGATAAACCATATGGAAACGGCAGGGAAGGAAGATGACGTACAAGATCGCTGTAGTGGAGGATGAGGCGGGATATCGCAGACAGATCGCAGACTATATCCAGCGTTTTGGCAAGGAGCAGGATGTCAAGTTTGAGATCCTGGAATATGAGAGCGCGGTCCGGCTGCTCCAGGAGAAAAAAGGTCCCTTTGATCTGATCTTTTTTGATATTCAGATGCCGGAGATGAACGGGATGGCGGCGGCCAGAGCCGTGCGGAGCTTAGACGACCATGTGGAGATCGTGTTTCTTACCAGCATGGCCCAGTACGCGATCCACGGGTATTCGGTGGGAGCCTTTGATTTTGTGCTTAAGCCGGTCCAATATTATCCGTTTTCCCTAAGAATGGCCAGAGTCCTGGAACGGATCCGGCAAAAGCAGAGCAAATGCCTGGTTCTGGAGACCGGTCGGGGAGCGGTTCGGATCGGAAGCGATGAGATCTGCTACGTGGAGTCTGAGGGACGGAACCTGCATTATCATACGGCAGATCAGGTCTATACCGTGCGAAAGAGCTTAAAGCAGGCGGAGGAGGAGCTGGCGCCCTTCCATTTTGTCCGGTGCAACCACTGGTATCTGATCAATTTAAAGCATGTGTCCGGGATCCGGAACAACCGGGCGGTAGTGGAACGGGTAGAACTGGAGATCAGCCGCCGGAATAAAACGGCGTTTGTAAAGGCGCTGATGGAATATATTGGAGGGGGTGTATGATGGAAACAGCGGCTGTATGGATCCTGAAAGCAATATTTTTTGCGGCGGCAGCCGTTGTGTATCTCTCCCCGTTAAAGCACCGGCAGCCGATCGCGGCGCGGGGGACGGTCTCTCTGGCCGGAGTGACGGCGGCCTGCGGTCTGGCCCTGATCTGGGCGCAGAAAGGGGGATGGTGGTATCCTGCGGCTGTGCTGGTCAAGCTGGCAGCCTTTTCCCTGGCGGCCTGTTTTTGTACGGAGTGCAGGAAACGGGCGGCGCTGTATGTGGCAGTCTGGGCGGTCATCACACCTGGATTTGGGGGGATGATCGGCCAGGTCCTGGTCTATTACTACGGTACTTGGGGAACCGAAACGATCGGGGACAGTATTTTGTACCTGCTGCCGGGGGTGGTGCTGTATCTGATCGTAAATCTGACCATTGCCCGGATGATGCCGGTAAACGGGACCTATGGGATCGGCCCAAGACAGCTTTCTTCTGCCCTGGGACTGCTGGCGGTGTTCGAGATCTTAAGCTATGCCGTCCTGTCCGGCGATGAGGCATTCTGGACGGCGAAGCTATGGATCCCGGTCCTGCTGGCCCAATTTTACTGCGTCACCATGCTGTATCTGCAGACGGAGCTATTTAAAAAAAGCGCGATGGAGAAGGAATTGGAGGTGTTAAACCTTCTTTGGCAAAAGCAGAAGGCCCAGTATCAGCTGGCCCGGGAGAACATCGATCTGATCAACCGGAAATGCCATGATCTGAAGCATCAGATTGCGGCGATCCGCGGGATCTCCGACCCAGAGCAGCGGGAGGAATATTTATCCGGGATCGAGCAGTCGATCCAGATCTACGACGCGGTAGTGCAGACGGGAAATGAGGCGCTGGATACGATCCTGACAGAGAAAAGCCTGTACTGCAAGGCGAATGGGATCACGATCAACTGTGTGGCGGACGGAAGCCGCCTGTCTGTGCTGAACACTGTGGACTTGTACGCCATTTTGGGAAACGCCGTCGACAATGCCATCGAAGGAGTAAGCCAGATCCGGGAGGCGGAAAAGCGGCTGATCGACATCTTGATCTACAACAAGGATCATTTCCTGGTCATCAATATCATCAATCCGGTTGGGAGAGAGCTGCGGTTTCATGACGAGCTGCCGGTCAGCACCAAAAAGGATCACGGATATCATGGCTACGGACTGAAAAGCATCCGTCATTACGTGCAGAAATACGGCGGATATATGAACATATCCGTAAAACATTCCTGTTTTGATCTAACACTGATCATACCGCTTCCGGAAGCTGCCATGCAGGACACGGAAGGAACGGGCACGGAATAGAAGGGTGGAATAGAAAGGCGGGATCGCATGAGAAGAAGGATCAACATAAATTCCGACTGGAGGTTTACCGGACCGTCAAAGCAAACGGAACGGATCCAGATCCCTCATACCTGGAATGGGCTGGACGGACAGGATGGGGGCAACGATTATTGGCGGGGAACCTGCTTGTATGAAAAGGAGTTCCAGATCCGGGAGCCGGTGGGGCCGGAGGAACGGATATACCTGGAATTTCGCGCCGTCAGCGCCAGCGCCAGGATCAAAGTAAATGGAACGGAGGTATGTGCCCACCAGGGCGGCTATTCCGTGTTCCGGGCGGATATCACCGGCGTTTTAAAGGACCGGAACCTGCTGCAGGTCGAGGTGGATAACGGTGTCAATCGGCAGGTCTATCCCCAGATGGCGGACTTCACCTTCTATGGGGGGATCTATCGGGACGTGAATCTGATCATTGTGGACCGGGAGCATTTTGAATTGGATCATTTGGGCGGAGACGGGATCAAGATCACCCCGGTCCTCTCCCAGGATATGGAAAAGGCAGAGGTTCAGATCCAGCTGTTTACGGACAGTACGCAAGAGATCCGGGTATTCCTTTATGATCGGGAAGGAACGGTAGTGGGGGAGGGACGAGGGAAGGATATGGTGATCCCCATCTCCCATCCCCATCTCTGGAATGGTCTGTCGGATCCATACCTTTACACAGCAAAGGCGGTCCTGCTGGATGGGGACCGGGAACTGGATCAGGTAGAAAGCCGGTTTGGGATCCGCAGCTTTTTTGTGGACCCGGAAAAAGGGTTCTTCTTAAACGGAAGATCCTACCCTCTGCGGGGGATAGCCAGACATCAGGACTGGAAAGGGATCGGAACGGCGATCACGCGCAAGGAGATGCGCCGGGATATGGAGCTGATCCGAGAGATCGGGGCGAATACTATCCGGCTTTCCCATTATCAGCATGACTCGTATTTTTATGACCTGTGCGATGAGGCTGGGATGGTGGTGTGGGCGGAGGTTCCCTATATCTCATCCCACATGCCGGAGGGGCGGGAAAACATCTGCAGCCAGATGAAGGAACTGATCATCCAGAATTATAACCATCCGTCCATTGTCTGCTGGGGGATCTCCAATGAGATCACGATCTCCACGAAAGACCATAAAGATATGATGGATAACCACCGTCAGCTGAATGAACTGTGCCATACGATGGATCCTACCCGGCTGACGACCCTGGCATGTTATGCCATGTGCAGTCCGTTTGACAGCGTGGTCCATAAGGTATCGGATCTGGTCTCCTATAATCTGTATCTGGGCTGGTATGTGCCAGGGCTGTTTTTAAACGACCTGTTCATGGATCTGTTCCACAGGATCTGGCCCAAGCGATGCCTGGGCTACTCAGAATACGGAGCGGAGGGCATGCCGAATCTGCACAGCTCCAGGCCGCGCCGAGGGGATCATACGGAGGAATACCAGGCAGTCTACCATGAATATATGCTGAAGTGCATCGACCGTCATCCCTTCCTCTGGGCGACTCATGTGTGGAATATGTTCGATTTTGCGGCAGATTCCAGGGACCAAGGGGGAGAGCCAGGGATGAACCATAAGGGTCTGGTGACCTTTGACCGATCGGTGAAAAAAGACAGCTTCTATCTATATAAAGCGTGGTGGAGCAAGGAGCCGTTCGTCCATCTCTGCGGCCGGCGGTATCGGAACCGGGCGGAGCAGGAGACGGAGATCAAGGTCTATTCCAATCAGCCCACCGTCAGTCTGTACCAGAACGGCAGGCTGATCGAAACGCAGCAGGGAGACCGGGTCTTCCGGTTTCGGATCACGCTTGAGAGAGAGAACCAGATCCGGGCGGTCTCCGGCACATGGGAAGATGAGATGACCCTCATTCGGACGGAGCATGCAGACCCAAGCTACCGTCTCAACAAACGAAAGGGCAGAAAGAGTCAGAACTGGGTATAGAGCTGGGAATAAAACGAGGTGACAAATATATGAATCAGGTATCACAAAATGGATCGGTAAATAACCGGGCAAAGCTTTATCAGCTGGTGCTGTTCCCCTTTAATAACGGGGCCACCAACGTGTATTATATCTTGACCATCACCTACATCGCTTATTACGGCAACGGGGTGCTGGGCCTTGCGCTGATGTTCGCTACGACGATGGTCACAGTCATGCGTCTGTTTGACGCGGTGACGGATCCCATCATCGGAGCCATGATCGACAAGACCAACGGGAGATTCGGTAAATTCCGTCCCTATATGGTCTGGGGAAATATCATTATGGCTGTCAGTGCCTTCCTGCTTTACTTTGGGACGCGGCTGATCCCGGAAACGGCGATGCCGCTGCGCTATGGGGCATATGTGGTCATCTATGCCATCTATGTGATCGGGTATACGTTTCAGACGTCCTGTACCCGGTCCGGGCAGACAGTCCTGACCAACGATCCGGATCAACGGCCGCTGTTTACGATCTTTAACCTGGTGGCCAGTATGGTGGGGATGGGGATCATCCAGTTTATCGCCCCGATCCTGCGGTCCCAGGTCGGAGATTATACGACGCCGGAATTTTTCAATGTTCTGATCCCGATCGCGGTGGTGATCTCTGCGGCGATGACAGTCCTGGCAGTCATCGGGATCTGGGAAAAGGACCAGCCGAAGTACTTTGGACTGGGCGGAGAGCAGAAGCAGTCTGTAAAGATCTCGGAATACGTAGGGATCATCAAGGGCAACCAGCCTCTGCGCCGGCTGATGGTGGCGGGAGCGGCTTGCAAGCTGGCCCTGGCCATCGCGACAAATGGAACGGTGCTTTGCATGCTGTACGGCGCTATGATGGGAAATTACGATGGCCTGTATCTGCCGATGATGATCGCCGGGTACGTATTTTCCGCGCCGTTCTTCCTGCTGACAGTCCGCACCTCCCAGAAGCAGGGACAGAAAGCGTCTCTGGTGCGGTATGTAAGATTGGCCTTGATGATGTATATCGGCGTGTTTGTCCTGCTGATGCTGTGGAAGCTGGGGGTTCCTTCGGTCAACCTGTCCCTCTCTCATATCAATTTGTACACGATCCTGTTCGTCCTGTTCTTTGGCGTGGGGTACGGCGCTTACTACGCTACGGCAGATATGCCGATCCCTATGGTGGCGGACTGCTCCGATTATGAGACATACCGTTCCGGAAACTATATCCCAGGCATCATGGGGACCCTGTTTTCTCTGGTAGATAAGCTGGTTTCCTCCTTAAGCTCCACGGTGGTAGGCATTTCTGTGGCGTCTATCGGCCTTTCCACTCTGCCGGGAGGCGACGCTCCTTATGCGGACGGGATGAAAGCAGTCGTGATCATTTTGTTCTGCGTCATTCCCATGCTGGCCTGGGCCGCAACCCTCTGGGCGATGAAAGGGTATTCCTTGAGCGGTGAGAAGATGCGGGAGATCCAGGCGGTCAACGCGGCGCGCCGGGAAGGGATCGCCGGCGGGATGAGCCTGGAGGAGGCTATGGAAAAATGGAAAACCTTGGATGACGTCCCGGAGGCCTTCCAAAAATAAACGTCATTTCCGGTAAAGGATGTGCGCTTGACAGACATGGGAAGAAAACCATGCTCAGGCGCACATTTTTTCAAAAAGAGCTTGACCTTACAGCCGCTGTAAGGCTTATAAACAGCATATCAATATAGGAGGGTGAGGAATCATGAAGATGGAAAACATGTTTACTCCATTTAAAATCGGAAGCTGCGAGATCCCGAACCGGTTCGCCGTGACCGCGATGGTGACCAATATGTGCGATGAACAGGGGTATGCGACGGAGCAGTATATCCGGTATCATGAGGCGAAGGCGAAGGGCGGCTACGGCCTGATCATTACAGAGGACTATGCAGTCAGCGAGCACGCAGGCGGCTACCGGAGGGTGGCCCGGATCTATGACGAGTCCATGATCGATGGCCACAAAAGGATGGTCGATGCGGTGCATCAGTATGGGACCAAGATCTTCTGCCAGATCTATCATGCGGGGCACCAGTCCAACAGCGGTGTGAACGGCGGTGTACCGATCGTAAACGCATCCCCCATCGCTTGTGCATGGAACCGGGAGATGCCGAGGGAACTGACGGTGGAGGAGATCCATCAGATCGTAAAGGATTTCGGAGTGACGGCCCGAAATGCCAAGCGGGCAGGTTTTGACGGCGTGGAGATCCATGCTGGGAACGGCTATCTGATCGCTGGATTTCTGTCTTTTTTCCAGAATAAGAGAACAGATAGGTATGGCGGATGCTTCCAGAACCGGGTACGGATCCTTCAAGAGATTTACCAGGAGATCCGCAGCCAGGTAGGGGACAGCTATCCGATCCAGGTCCGGTTCTCCGCGGAGGAGCACACGGTAGACGGAAGAACGATGGCAGAATCCAGGATGCTGGCAAAGCTTTTGGAGGAGTGGGGCGTAGACGCCATCAACTGTTCCAACGGTGTGTACGGCTCTTATAACTTAGCTCAGGTATCCACTTCCTACATGCCGCACGCATGGACGGCCGGGAACGCGGCTGAGATCAAAAAGCTGGTCAAGATCCCGGTTATGGCGGTGAACAGCATCGACGATCCGCTGATGGCAGAATCCCTGGTACGGGACGGCTTCTGCGATTTTGTAGGGATGTCCCGATGCTCTCTGGCAGATCCAGAGATGCCGAACAAAGCCAGGGAGGGCCGGTTTGATGAGATCCGTCCCTGCGTGCGCTGTGTCCAGGGCTGTACCGGATTTGTGATCAAGCAGGTGCCGATCCGCTGCTGCGTCAATCCGGAGATGGGAAATGAGTATCGCTACACCTTTGCCGATCAGCCGGAGCCGAAGAAGGTTCTGGTGATCGGAGGAGGTCCAGGGGGCATGGAAGCGGCCATCGCTGCTGCCAGACGGGGCCACGAGGTAACCCTGTGGGAGAAAGAAATGAAGCTGGGCGGGGAGCTGCTGGCAGCCATGTTCCCGCCGGGAAAAGGGGAGTTCGCCACGTTTGTGGCTAGCTTGATCCGGGAACTGGAGATCTGGAAGGTCCGGGTGGAACTGGGAAAGGAAGCTACTGCGGAGGCGGTGCGTGCGTTCCAGGCGGACAAGGTCATCCTTGCTACAGGCGGGCTGCCTAATATGCCGAGGATCCCAGGGATTGACCGGAAGAATGCAGTTCCTGCCAGGGAGGTGCTGCTGGGCCATACCCAGGTAGAGGGCCGGATCCTGGTTGCCGGAGGCGGTGAAGTCGGCGTAGAGACCGCGATGTATCTGGCAGATGGGGAGCGGGGCCGGATCACCATCATCGAGATGTTTGACGCGGTGGCGGCCAAGACGGACGCGACCCGGGTAGTCGCTATGAAGAAGTTCCTCCACGATCACGAGGTAGAGATCATGACGAATACCAAGGTCCTGGAGATCGGAGAGACCTGTATGATCGTGGAGCAGGAAGGTGTGAGAAAGACCCTTCCCTACGATGCGGTAGTGGTTTCCATGGGATATCATCCCAACAGCCGCCTGGCGGCGGAGTTAGAGGACCTGGGGGAAAAGCTGACCGTGATCGGAGATGCTAAGGAGTGTACTAACGCCATGGAGGCGGCGTCCATGGGCTTTGAGGCAGGGTATCACGCTTAAATGACGGGTGATCAGCAGAAAGGGCGGTTTTGTCCGCCCTTTTGCTTGTTATGTTGGAAATTCCGGCAAACAATCGGGAAAAATGGAATTTTTCCGCATGATCTGATACAATAGGAGTCAGGATCAGATCAAGGAGGAGCCGGAATGATGGAAGCGAGATATAAGATCGGCGATATATCCAGTCTTTTGGGGATCCCAGCCCAGACTCTGCGTTTTTATGAGGAAAAAGGCATCATCAAGCCTTATCGGGATGAACATGACGGATATCGATATTTTGACGCATGGGATGTGAATTATCTGATGGATACGCTGTATTTACGGTCCTTGGAGTTTCCGCTGGCTGAGGTGGAGCAGTTATTAAATGAGGATTCTCTGCCAGATGTGTGCGGCAAGTTTATGAGGCAGGAGAATGAAATTTTAAAAAAGATCGCCCATTACCGCCGGATGCTGGGGGTCTTAACTGCCCATAGACAGAGCCTTCAGAGCATCGAAAGCCGGAAAGGCAGGCTGGTATCCTGCAAAAGCCGGGAGATGGTCTTTCACAGACACCGCAGGAACTATTCGTTCCAGTCTTTGGAAAGCGGAACTTTTCAGGGACTGAAAAAGGAAGTGAAGGACTGGGTGGATTCCATCATGGAGGCGTCTCCCACCTTTTTGATTCCGGCAGACGGTATCCAGGGCGTTCCGAAGGATACCCCTTACTGGTGGGGATGGTCCATGGATCCGGAACTGGCGTTGGAAAAGCACATGGACGCGGTCCTGCCTAACGAATATCTGCCGTCAGTGGAGAGCATCTATACAGTATTTGAGGCTGGAGGACGGGGAACCTTTATGGACTGCTTTTACGAACAGGTTCTAAAGCCGATCCGCCGTACAGGGCGGCAGCTGTCGGGAAATCCCTATGGCCGGCTGATCGCAAAGGTGCATGAGGAAAATGGCTTTCACCGGTATTTTGAGGTGTGGGTGCCGACAGAATGAAAATCCCACAAGAAAACCCAGAATAGGAACATTTTCTTGTGCAAAAATATCTTGACATAGGTGTTATAATATAGGTGTAACAAAAAAGAGATACTTACCGACCTGTTTGCGACACAGCGATGCAGAACAAAAGGCCTCTAAGCATTCAGTTTTATGGAGGAAAAGTCAAATGAATACTTTCAAAGCTGAAACACGGAGCATGGACATCAAGGCGAAAAGGCTGAGACGGGAAGGATTTGTTACTGGCAATGTATTTGGCAGGGAGATCCAGGGATCGATCCCGGTGAAGATGGAAAAGCGGGAAGCGGAGCGGCTGATGAAGACCTGCATGAAGGGCAGCCAGATCATCCTGGAGGTAGACGGGCAGCCGATGAACGTCCTGATCAAGGAGATCGACTACAGCGCCATGAAGAACCAGATCGACGAGATCGATCTCCAGCAGCTGGTGAAGGGCGAGAAGGTGCATTCCGTAGCGGAAGTGATCCTGCTGAACCATGAGAAGATAGCAGAAGGCGTGGTGCAGCAGCGGCTGCAGGAGATCGCCTACAAGGCAGACCCCTCGGCCCTGGTAGAAAAGGTAGAGGTGGACGTCAGCAGCATGAAGATCGGGGATTCCATCCATGTGAAGGATCTGCCGATCGCGTCAGACAAGGACATCGACCTGACGACCGACCGGGACGCCATCGTGGTATCCGTGATCGCGGTCCACAACCAGCCGGTTGAGACGGACGCGGACGCTGAGACGGAGGAAGAAAAATAGAATCAATAATATGGTTGAAAAAGGCCCCGGGTATCGCAGCAGGGAAAGGCTGCGGTGCCTGGGGCCTTTTCTGCCTTTGGGGAGAGAGAAACTCTATTCCAGCCAAAGAGTTTTATGCTATAATGATCCTATAGAAAATACTTGTATAGAAACTCTTGTATAGGAACCTTTGTATAGGGATCCTGCGGTCCATCGTCTTTACAGCGCGCAAAGGAGGCGGAACGTTCGTGGAAAAACTCAGCATTGGGAAGATGGCAGCCCTGAACCAGGTCAGCGTACAGACGCTGCGGCTTTATGACCAGATGGGGATCCTGGCACCGATCGAGGTAAACCAGGAGACCGGATACCGGTACTATGACATCAAACAGAGCGGGCAGCTGGACATGATCCGCTATATGAAGGCCAGCGGGATGACACTAAAGGAGATCCGGCAGGTGTTTGAGAACCGGGATTATGCGTTGCTGAATGATGTGCTGAACCGCAGGATGGAAGAGATCGACCGGAAGATCGAGGCGATGATCCTGCAGAAAAAGGCGGTGAAACGGATGATCGACAGCTATGACCGCTATCTGAAATCCCCCAGAGACGGGATCCTGACGCTGGAATATATCGGTGAGCGGAAGCTCTACCCCCAGCGTACAGAGCAGAATTTCTATGAGCTGGGTCTGGAGGCCTACGAAAACATGCTGAAGGATCTGAAAAAAGAGATGAAGGCCCATGACGTCAGTGAGTTTTATTATTATAATGCGGGAACGACGATCGCGCGGGACGATTTTATCCAGGGAAGGTGTGTTTCCGACCAGATCTTTGTCTTTGTGGACCAGGACTGTACAAGCAGATACCTGCAGGCGGTCCCTGCCGGCATGTTTGCCTGCATCTACTGTGATGACTTTGACAAGGAGGCCGGATATATCCGGGAGCTGCACCAGTTTATCAGGAAAAACCAGATGGAGGTGACCGGAGATTATATCTGCGAGGTATTGACGGAGCTGCCGATCATCCAGTCCCGCAAACGGGAGATGTTCCTGCGCCTGCAGGTGCCGGTACGGGTAGAGGGATCGGTGATGACGGGAAAATTGTGAAAAAATAAACAAAATGGGATTGACTCTATACCAGCCAGAGACCCTATAATGAAACTATCACATAACGTTATCCGTGTTGGATTGTTTTCAAGGAGGGTTTAGCATGAGAAACAGCAAGATCAGAGTCGTACAGTATGGATGCGGAAAGATGGCAAGATATACCCTGCGGTATCTCTATGAAAGTGGGGCAGAGATCGTAGGCGCGATCGATGTGGATCCGAGTGTGGTCGGCATGGATGTGGGAGACTATGCCGGTCTGGGCGTGAAAACCGGCGTGATCATCTCCAGCAATGCAGACGAGGTCCTGGACAGCTGCGATGCGGATGTGGCTGTGGTGACGCTGTTCAGCTTTGTGAGCGACTGCTATAAGATGTTTGAGGACTGCGTAAAGCGGGGGATCAACGTGATCACCACCTGCGAGGAGGCCATTTATCCGTGGACGACGGCGTCCGCGATGACCAATAAGCTGGATAAGCTGGCGAAGGATCATCACTGCACGATCGCCGGAAGCGGTATGCAGGATATTTTCTGGATCAATATGGTGGCGCAGGTGGCAGCGGGCTGCCACACCATCCGGAAGATCGAGGGTGCGGTAAGCTACAACGTAGAGGATTATGGATTGGCATTGGCCCTGGCTCACGGCGCAGGCTTTACGCCGGAGCGGTTTGAGGCAGAGGTGGCCCATCCGGAAGAGGTGGTCCCGTCTTATGTGTGGAACTCCAATGAAGCGCTGGCGGCGAAACTGGGCTTGACCATCATTTCCAACAGCCAGAAGTGCGTGCCGTATTTTTATGACAAGGATCTGTATTCCTCCACCCTGGGAGAGACGATCCCGAAGGGCAATTGCATCGGCATGAGCGCGGTCGTGACCACCGAGACCTATCAGGGCATCACCTTAGAGACCCAGTGCATTGGCAAGGTCTATGGGCCTGACGACGGAGATATGTGTGATTGGAAGATCACTGGCGAGCCGGATACGGAGTTCCATGTGGTGAAACCGGCAACAGTAGAGCATACCTGTGCCACGATCGTGAACCGGATCCCCAGCCTGATCAAGGCGGCTCCTGGCTATGTGACAGCCGATAAGCTGGAGCCGGTTTCTTATCTGGCTTATCCGATGAACTGGTATGTGGATTAGGCCCGTTTTTCAATGCATAGTTTGAATGAAGATAACAGATCTGAGACCATGAGCGGTTAAGATGGCTAAGAAAGCCGCTCATGGATGCGGACGCCGGACTGGCGGTCTTCCCTGTGGGAATCTACAGGGAGACCGCCAGTCTGGCTATGTATTAGGTTGTTGGTTTGTTTTCCTGAATTAGAGAGGACGGATCACATCCATACTGCCTGGAGCAGATATTCCCTATTTGCTCCAGGGCCAGCGTAAGCAGCTGGGAGCGTTTGATCTTTCCTGTGGCGTTCATGGGGAAATGGTCTAGGGCCGCCATATATTTGGGGATTTTAAAATCTGCCAGCCTTCCTTTTAAATAATTTTGGATGGAAGCGAGATCCGGAGCATCTCCTGGCACCGGGATCACGCAGGCACAAACCTCTTCCCCATAGTGGGGATGAGGGATGCCAATGATCTTGCAGTCTGCAATGGTATGTATCTGCTTGATCAGAGCCTCCACCTCTCCTGGGATGATCTTTTCTCCTCCACGGTTGATCATTTCTTTAATGCGCCCTGCATAATACAGATTTCCTTGCGTGTCCAGTCTGCCAAGATCTCCTGTGTGTAGCCATCCGTCCTTGTCGATCACCTGAGCTGTCAGGTCTGGCTGTCTGTAGTAGCCGCACATCAAAAGCGGGGTGCGGATACAGATTTCACCGATTTCTCCAACGGGAAGGGGTTCTCCTGTTTCCAAGTGGATCAGTTTTCCTTCACTGTGCGCAGCAAAATGTCCTACGCTGGTGCTGCGGAGTCCTAACGGATCGGAAAGTCCTCCAAGAGCGATCCCGGCCGCGGCTTCTGTCTGTCCAAGGCCAGGAAGCAATGTGAAACCATAAGACGTTTCGATGGCCTGGAATTCTTCCGGGGGACAGAATGCGCCGCCGATGATCCCGGTGCGCAGCTGAAACTGGTTTCGTTCCTGAAAGTCTGGCCGGTCCATGATCGCCTGATACATACATGGAACACAGCTGAATACCGTGCAGGCATCCTCGGTCAGTGTCTCCAAAATACTGGCTGTGTGAAGATCCTTTGGCATAGCCAGACAGGCGCCTGTAGCCAGCGCTGCAAGGATATTTACATCCAGACAGAAAATATGAAACATCTGAAGGGCACAGCAGATGACGTCAGCTTCCGTAATAGCCTGGCCGGCAGCCTTTTGGATCCCTCCATTGACCATGTGATACTGTGTGAAAAGGACAGCTTTTGCAGTTGATCCTGTGGTACCGGAGGTATAAAGGATCATCCCTGGATCATCCGGGGACAGGAAGCCGGTATCCCAAAATGGAGCCGAGGAAAGGCAGCTGGCACCTGTCTGGCATAGTTCTGTGAAAGAAGGGTAAGGGGAACTGCCTTCTGCACTGATATCAAAAATGGCCTTCAAAGGGTAGTCCTTTTGGATCTCTATGGATTCTTCATAAAAATCATTGTTTTTATAATGACTTCCGATCATCAAAAAATCCACATCAGAAATAGAAAACAGTTCTTTTAATTCACCCGCTTTTAGGCTGGTGTTCGGCATACATGCCACTGCCCCGATCTGCTCTAAAGCGAAAAGGGAAAAAACAGCATTTGGTGTATTTTCTGAAAGGATCGCTACATGGCTGCCTTTTTGGAGTCCATGGGAAAGGAGTCCTGCGGCCAGCTGCTGGGTGATGCGCTCCAATTCCTGATAATCCCATCGCTTCCCATGGAAGATGATCGCTGGCCGATGGGGAAAGAGGTTGGCTGTTCTGGCAAGCATCTGCGGGATCGTCTGGTATACAAGTGGTTTCATAAAGTCACTTCCTTATTTGCTAGGATACAAAGCCGGCGATCGGGATGCCTACAACAGCCATGATCACAATTCCAACAATCGCAGCAACCATGCCATATTGGAACAATTTACCCGCACTGATCCATCCGGAATCCGCAGCGATCGCTACCGGAGGTGTTGCCGGAGCAGTTGCAAACGCGAAATTAATGCCAATGGTGATCATGATGGCCAGCACGATGGGGCTGACAAGCCCGTTATAGATGCCCATAGCCAGCGGCATCCCAATGGCCATACAGATCGCGCAGGTCACTGCGTTTGACATAAAGTTTGTAAGGATGACGCTCAAGGCCCCCAGGATGATCACAAACATCAGAGGGCTAACACCTCCGAAGAAAACGCCCATGGTGTCGCTGAGCCATGCGGATACGCCGATGTCTTCATTCGCTAAAGCGGTTCCCAGTTCCAGCAGGGCGCCCATGAACAGCAGGGTGCTTAAAGGCACGGCGGAAATGGCGTCTTTGTAGGATAAGACCGGTTTATGATCCACCTTTATAAAATGCAGGAGGATGATCCCCACGATTGGCGGGTAGCACTGATGGATCTTATTTAAAAGCGGATAGGCCGCCGGCGCTATGTATTTGGAGATGCCAGGAGCCAGCCATAGGATCACCACAGTTAAGTAAACGGCGGCTGCGATTTTTTCTTCCAGGGTGAGCGGTCCTTCATTGCCTTTGATCGCGTCATAATCCAGCTTTGTCAGGCGGGAAACATCCGGTTTCCAGATGAAGCGGCAGACAAAGAACCATGCGACTGCCGTTAGAACGCCTACTGGCATGGCGACCATTACATACTGGCCAAATTCCATGGTATTGCCCGTGTAGCTGTTATATGAGGAGAAGCCGATCAGGGTCATGGCATGGGAGATCGGCGTAGTGGCCTGGGCAATCTGGCAGATGATGGCCAGACTGGCGATCATGACGGCAGGAAAGGCATCTCCTTTTCCTTTCTGGTACCCAAGAGATTCAAAAATCTCATAGAGGATAGGAAGGAAGATCATGATCGTGGAGCTGGAGGAGAGCCCGGAGGAAAGGACAAATATGGAAACAAAGATCATGGCGATAGTGCACCATGCACCTTTACGGCTGAAGCTGCTGGTCAGGAACCAGACTGCCAGCCGATGGGCTACGCCAGTTGCCTGAAGGCTTTTTGCAAGCATAAAGCATAGCATCAGATAGAAAACCGTGCTGTTGCCAAGGGTACCTGCGGATACCTTTCCCATTCCGAGCTCAGGAATCAAAGCAAGAGCCAGGATGACTGCCAGGCTGGACCAGTCTACGCCGACCAAAAGCCACATCAGAAGTCCGCCGGCCATGATCATCAGAACTTGCGTGCCTGATGGACTCAAAGTGGGAGACAGAGGGAGAAACCGGCCCAAAAAGCATAGGAAGAGCCCTAGGACGATGACTGCGACTTGATAAGGTTTGTAAGATTTCATGAAAACGTTCCTCCATTCGTATTGTTAATAAAATTGCAATTAGCCCTTTGAAATTTCACCACCTTCCGAGAGGCGTTATCGGGTGTTATTAAACCCCCGAAAACCCTTGAAAATACGCCAATTTATCCATGCAAAGGTGTTATGGGCTGTTATCGAACATTACCGCATTTTTATGGCCTCACGGACGCTCGTGAGGGAAAAATTAAGGGCAAAATACAGGGAACGACAAGAGAATGAAGTGGCAAAGAGAACTGTCGTGATGTGTGCCAGGCTCCGCCGGAGCCTTCCCCTGTGTGCAGCCGGACAACTGAATATAGCGGCTCTTGTGGGCCGATGTATTGACGGACATTAGTGTTTCTGCTGATGTCCGTTTTTCTATGCCTAAAATCAGATGCGAAGGGAGGTTCCGGGCTGGGCCTCCTTTTTGTGTCTCAATGGAGGTGAGAAGCATTGAGCGATAAGCCCGCGTCACCTGCCAGGGGACGAAAGAAAACCGCCCCGCCTGCCCAGCAGCCACCCCAGGAAGAAGTGGTGGTTCGCCTGCCGCTGACGGACCTTTACCCATTCCCGGACCATCCTTTTCAGGTGCGGGACGATGAGGAAATGAAAGAGACAATCCAGAGCGTCAAAGAGTATGGCGTGATTGTCCCTGCCATCGTGCGGCCCCGCGAGGAAGGCGGCTATGAGATCGTAGCCGGACACCGGCGCAAATACGCCTGTGAGCAGGCCGGTCTGGATACCATGCCGGTTCTGATCCGCAACCTGGACCGGGATGCGGCCACCATCATCATGGTGGACAGCAACCTTCAGCGGGAGAACATCCTTCCCAGCGAAAGGGCCAAGGCGTACAAGATGAAGCTGGAGGCTATCAAGCGGCAGGGCGCACGAAACGATTTGACTTCGCCGAAAATTTCGGCGAAGTTGAGAAGTGATGATGAAATCGGCCAGCAGATGGGGGTCAGCGGCGATACGGTCCGCAATTATATTTCCCTGACGAACCTGGTCCCGGAGCTGATGCAGATGGTAGACGAGAAAAAGATTGCCCTTTCACCCGCCTATCAAATTGCGGCGCTCAAACCGGAGGAACAGCAGATGCTCGTCACCACGATAGACTATGAGCAGGCCACCCCGTCACTCTCCCAGGCCCAGCGGATGAAGAAATTCAGCCAGGCCGGGCGGCTCAATGAGGACAGTATGCTGGCAATCATGTCCGAGGAAAAGAAGCCGGAGAAGTTCAGCCTGACCTTTGACGGGGACCGCATACGCAAGTATTTTCCAAAATCCTATACGCCCCTGCAAATGGAAAACACCATCATCAAGCTGCTTGAGGCATGGCAGAGGAAACGCCAGCGCAGCCAGGAGCGGTAAAACCGAATACACCTAACCCGCCGGACGATCCATTTGCCCGGCCTTTTCATTTTCACAAGGAGGTATCCATGTATATCAACACTTTCAAATACACACCGGCAGATGTAGACTGCAAACTTTGCACCGAGTATGTCAAAAAATTTGGCTGCACCGCCTGCGGCTGCCCCTGGATGGCCGAGCGCATTGAGGCGGGCGTTGTGGGCTATGCAGAGGTGGTCCGGCAGATGTTTCCCCACGATAAGCGCCTGATGGCCCGCCTGGAACCGCTGATCCGGGATTTCCCCGGTATGCTCTGGAAGGATG
>DVLJ01000003.1 GCA_018715565.1 Candidatus Ventrimonas merdavium | reverse complement strand
AGATATAGATGATAATTGTTTGAAAATAAACAATATCTAGTATCTATTATCTGGGTCTTGCACTGTATGAGAAAGGATACGAGGATAGCGACGGGATATGGAAGTAAAGACGAACGTAATTAAACGGAACGGAAAAGAAGTTTCCTTTGATATTTCTAAAATTGAGAATGCGATCCGCAAGGCCAACGCCAATGTGGACAAGATCCATCAGATGAACGAATACCAGATCAAGGCAGTGGCAGATACCATTGCGAAGCTGGTATCGGATTCCACCCACGCGGTGAACGTGGAGGACATCCAGGATATGGTAGAGACCGGCATCATGGAGATGCGGGGCTACGAGGTGGCGCAGAAGTACGTGCGCTACCGCTACAAACGGGAGCTGACCAGAAAGTCCAACACCACGGACAACGGGATCCTGTCCCTTCTGGAGCATATTAATGAAGAAGTGAAGCAGGAGAACTCCAACAAGAACCCGATCATCAATTCCACCCAGCGGGACTACATGGCCGGCGAGGTCAGCAAGGACTTAAGCCGCCGGGTGCTGCTGCCGGAGGAGATCGTGCAGGCCCATGAGGCGGGGATCATCCATTTCCACGACACGGATTATTATGCCCAGAAGGAGCACAACTGCGACCTGATCAACTTAGCGGATATGCTGCAGAACGGCACGGTCATCAGCGAGACCATGATCGAGAAGCCCCACAGCTTTTTTACCGCCTGCAACGTGACGACCCAGATCGTGGCCCAGGTAGCCAGCAACCAGTACGGCGGACAGTCCTTCACCCTGTCCCACCTGGCTCCCTTTGTGGATGTGAGCCGCCAGAAGCTGAGAAAGAGCGTGATCGACGAGCGGACCGAGTGCGGCGAGAGCCTGGATGAGGCGATCATCAACAAGGTGGTAGAGCGCCGGTTAAAGGAGGAGATCCGCAGCGGGATCCAGACGATCCAGTATCAGCTGATCACCCTGATGACCTGTAACGGACAGGCTCCGTTCGTAACGGTGTTCATGTATCTGGACGAGGTTCCCGAGGGACAGACCCGGGACGACTTAGCCATGATCATCGAGGAAGTGATGATCCAGCGGATGCAGGGCGTGAAGAACGAGAAAGGGGTATGGATCACCCCGGCGTTCCCCAAGCTGATCTACGTGCTGGATGAGGATAATATCACCGAAGGCTCCAAGTACTGGTATCTGACCGAGCTGGCTGCTAAGTGTACGGCTAAGCGGATGGTGCCGGATTACATTTCCGCCAAGATGATGCGGGAGCTGAAAAAGGGCAATGTCTACACCTGCATGGGATGCCGCTCCTTCCTGACCGTGGAGGAGTCCCAGAAGAACCCGGACGGCAGCTACAAGTTCTACGGCCGGTTCAACCAGGGCGTGGTGACCATCAACCTAGTGGACGTAGCCTGCTCCTCCGAGGGAGATATGGACCGGTTCTGGGAGATCTTAGACGAGCGTCTGGAGCTGTGCCACCGGGCCCTGCGGTGCCGCCATGAGCGTCTGCTGGGGACAGTTTCCGACGTGGCTCCGATCCTGTGGCAGAACGGCGCCCTGGCCCGCCTGAAAAAGGGCGAGACCATCGACAAGCTGCTGTACAACGGCTACTCCACCATTTCTCTGGGCTACGCGGGCCTGTATGAGATGTGCGTGCGCATGACCGGCAAGTCCCATACCTCGGAGGAGGGCAAGCCCTTTGCCCTGAAGGTGATGCAGCGGCTCAATGATAAGTGCGCCGAGTGGAAGGCGGCGGAGAACATCAGCTACTCCGTATACGGAACGCCCATGGAGTCCACCACCTACAAGTTTGCCAAGGCGCTGCAGAAGCGGTTCGGCATCATCCCGGGTGTGACGGATAAGAACTATATCACCAACAGCTATCATGTGCACGTGTCCGAGGAGATCGACGCCTTTGAGAAGCTGAAGTTCGAGTCCGAGTTCCAGAAGCTGTCTCCCGGCGGAGCCATCAGCTATGTGGAAGTGCCCAATATGCAGAACAATATCCCGGCGGTGCTGTCTGTGATGAAGTTCATCTACGACAATATCATGTACGCCGAGCTGAATACCAAGAGCGACTATTGCGAGTGCTGCGGGTATGACGGGGAGATCAAGATCATCGAGGATGCGTCCGGCAAGCTGATCTGGGAGTGCCCCAACTGCGGCAACCGGGACCAGGATAAGATGTCCGTAGCCCGTCGGACCTGCGGCTACATCGGCACCCAGTTCTGGAACCAGGGCCGCACCCAGGAGATCCGGGACCGGGTCCTGCACCTGTGATGCTGGCCGGAGCCGGGAATGGGGGAAGGGTCCATACGGCAAGATTGCTCAGATAGGGAATGTTTTTTGATAGAGGCTGTCGGGCCGCCAAAGCGGCACGGCAGCCTTTTGGCGTGGAAAGAGAGAAAGACGAGGGAGAAAGACGAGAAAGAAAAACGAGAAAGAAAGGGGGAGGACGCATCTGGCTGAATAAAAAAATGTCAAAAGTTCTTGACATTTATGGCGCGGGATGATATGGTAAAAATGTAAAACACTTTTGACATTTTGGCTTATGCGGAAAGGAGAGGTGTTTATGCAGAGTATGTCTGGGATGGCGATATTCCTGTGGATATTCCTTGGATTTCTTTTGCTGCTGATCGTGCTGGATGCGGCGATGATCATTTCTCTGGTGCGTCCGGGGGATGAGCGGCGGCAGATCATGGTGTGGAAGGCTAGTACCGGGACCTTGATGGGAACAGTTGGATCTCTGATGATCCATGTGATCGAAAAGCTGGTCCGGGGCGAGGAGATGCTGGTGAACCCGTTTATCCATCTCAGCGTGGCGGCGCTGATGTATTTTGTCCTTCTTCTATATTATAAGCGGAAGTATGGTGGCTGATATGGAGAATCAGATCCGGGAGCGGAGAAAAGAGCTGGGGCTTTCCCAGGAAGAGCTGGCGAAGCGGTGCGGGGTGTCCCGGCAGACGATCAATGCGATCGAGAATAACAAGTATGACCCGACCTTGTCTTTGGCGTTTCACCTGGCGAGGGAGCTGGGGGTGACAGTGGATGAGCTGTTTGTGCCGGAAGGGGCGGAGAAGGAGAAGGGACTGGAGAAAGCCAGGCTGGATGGGGCAGGAGTACGGACCTGCACGGAGTGATGGCTGGCAGGGACCGGAGCTCGGTCAGCGCTCTGGGCCCTGCTGTTTTCTGCCGAGATTGTACGCACCTCCAGCACATTAGAAAACTCACGATAGTGTACAGAAAATTCTTCTAGTTTTGGAGAATAAGAACCTGTTTTCATAAAGTCGGCATTCAGCCAACCGTTTGGAAGATGAAATTTGTCTCCGACATGGTTTATAGCCTCTTTCATAGAGGAAACCGCGTGGATCACGGCATCCACATCGGTAGTCATATCACGGAAACCGTAATTGGCGAGAATAGCGGCACCACCTATTAAAATAATTGGTATTTTCAGACAACATTCCGTACCTCGCATTCTACAATATTAAACCGCATAAATTCCGGGATCGCTTCTGCTCTTGCTTTTTGCTTTGCAGTATCATCATCCGCTGCTGCCGAGACTGCGGCGATGCTGGAGGGATACAGAACTTCTTTTAAAGATAGTCTGCGAAGATCCCTGTATTCTTTGCATAAAGGCACATCATTCATTCGGCTGATATAATCGAGCATGGCAAGCAGATAGAAGCTTTCGGGATACCACTTGCGGTCGTAATACTCACGGATCTTATCTTTTTCCAGGGTGTGGATAATAAAATCAATATCGCCAAGGCTTTTTAACTGATGGCATACATTGCTTTTGAAGAGCTCAAAGCTGCACCGCCTCTCAAGATAGGGTGCGAGCAGATCTTCCATCGAAATATCAAGCGCTTGGGACAGCTTATACACGGTTTCTGCGCTGCATTTTGACAGCAATGCCTTGCCGCTGATAATATCTGTCAGGGTAGTATATGGAATGCCGCTATTCTTGGAAAGACGATATTTTGTCATATTTTGCTTCTGCATGATCTCTGCTATCATCAAGGAAATCACCTGCCTTATGATGATTATATCGGTTGACCGTGATAATGTCAATGATGCTTTCAAAGAATCGGAAATCCTTGCGATGTCCAGGAGGAGCCGATATAATGGGATTATGGATGGCAGAAAGATCCAAGGGATTTTATGAGGGGTAAAAGACCGCTGTGATATGATCCGGCAGCGAGAGGAGGAGATTGGATGAAGCGGCTCTTTTTGATCGGCGGCCCCATGGGCGTGGGGAAAACCGCAGTGGGCCAGTACCTGAAGCGGGCGCTGCCCCGGGCGGTCTTTCTGGACGGGGACTGGTGCTGGGATGCGGACCCCTTCCAGGTGACGGAGGAGACGAAGGCGATGGTGCTGGACAACATTTGTTTTCTGCTGGATCAGTTTCTCCGCTGCTCCGCCTATGAGCACATTATTTTTTGCTGGGTGATGCACGAGCAGAAGATCCTGGACGAGATCCTTGCCCGGGTGGACACGGCCGGCTGCCAGGTGAAGGCCGTCTCTCTCATGGCGGATCCGGCCACTCTGGAGGTGCGGATCCGAGGCGATGCGGAGCGGGGCCTTCGGTCCATGGATGTGCTGGAAAGGAGCCTTGCCAGACTGCCGCTGTATGAACGGTTGGATACGATCAAGGTGGATACCGTGGGGAAGACGGCGGCGGAGATCGGAGAGGAGATCCGGGTGGGTTCAGAGCGGAGATCAGTGCCGAGACCGCAAAAGCGGTCAGAAAGTGAGGGAGGAGATGGAACGGAGGAATAAGATTGCTATCTTTCGGGCAGCGGCTGTTCTGGCTGGTCCTGTGCTGCTTATGTCCCTGTGCCAGGTATCCCCGGCGCAGGCCAATTCCGCGCGGACCTACTGGACGGGGACTGCGGGGACCGGAGCGGCCGTGACGGATGAGGATTGCCCGGTGGTGGTGGAGCAGGAGCGGCTGACCTTTGATATCCAGGAATTTCCGCAGGAGTCTTACCAGGAGGTCAGCGATTTTTTGGCCTACAGCGGAACGGTGACTGCCGAGTATACGTTTTATAATCCGGCGGAGTATGAGGTGAACGCTGCGCTGGCATTCCCCTTTGGGAGGATCCCGGATTATGCCCGTCTGTCGGATGAGGGCCTGTATGATGGAGAGACCGGACGGCGCCGCCTGGCCCCGGACGGAGCGCTCTATCAGGTACGGGCAGACGGGGAAACGGTGGAAACGACGCTGCGCCATACGCTGCTCCTTTCTGGTGAGAAGTTTAAGCTGGAACGGGACCTGGCCAGGCTGCAGGACGGTTTCCAGAACGATCCGTTCTATCAGCCGGAGATGCCGGTGACCCACTATACCTATATGCCGGCCGGTGTGGATACGGAGACCTATCCCGCCGCCAACGCCGCCTTTGTCCTTTCGGCAGACGGGTCTAAGACCAAGGTGCTGCTGGAACAGCAGAACGGAGGCCGGACATTGGAGGATGGGGTCCGGCTGGAGCTGTGGGTGGAGCCGGATGAGCCGGTGGTGGTCCATGTCATAGGGGCGCCTTTGGAGCGGATGCCAGACTGGAAGTTTTATGAGAACGGAGGCTGTGAGAACGAGATCAGCGGGACGATGACGCTGGTGGGGACAGAGACAGAGACCCTTCAGGAGTTTGCCCTCTCTCAGTATGATCCGGAATCCGGGATCCTGGAGCACGACTGGTATAATGCGGTGGTAGAGTCCATGAAGGTGCATGAGTGGGAGCAGGGGGCGCTGGATGGATCCGATCTGCGCCTGGACGTATCCCGGCAGCTGATGCGCTGGTATGAATACCCCCTCACCATCGGCCCAGGGGAGCGGGTGGTCAATACGGTGACGGCTCCCATCTATCCGTCGATCGACGCAGGATATGAACCGCCGGTCTACGAATATACCTATCTCCTTTCCCCGGCCCAGACCTGGGCGGATTTTGGCACCCTGGAGATCCAGGTGAACACGCCGTATGAGATGCTTGAACGGAAATTAGAGGAGTTTGAAACGAACAGCAGCGGCTATACGAAGCGGCTGGACGGGCTGCCGGAAGGAGAACTGAGCTTTCGCCTGTGCGCGGAGAGATACCCCAAGTCATCCGGCGGATACGGCCCGCTTGCGATCTTGGAGGTCATATTGCTGCCTCTGCTGATGCTTATCATGATCGCGGGGCCTCTGGGAGTCCCGCTTGTGCTGCTGATCCTGTTCGGGCTGATCGTCGGGATCGTGGCGGTGTATAAGCGGATCAGCCATCGGTCGGATAAGGAGTGAAGGCCTAAGCCTACATAAGAAAGGTTTCCTCAAATCTGCTGACCGGCTTGCGGAACTGTTTGGTAAACAGGCCGACGCAGACAGCCGCGGCAAGAGTGCCCTCCCGGACGCCTTCCAGATGTCCCAGGAAAAGAAGTGAGGTGAGGATGGAAAGGCAGACCAGGGTGACGTCAAGGGCGACTTTCATATTTGCAAATTTTACGGGAAGGACTTTGCAGACAGACAGGACGAGTCCCTCCCCCGGGGTGGTCACCAGCTTAGCCATAACCTCGATGCTGACGCCGAGAGAGACGAGCAGGATCCCGATGATGCAGAGGAGCCATTGCTGGAGATACGTGTCATAGGAGATACCCTGGATCACAAAACTGCCTGCATCGATCATCATTCCAAAGACAATGACCGCCGGGATCTGAAGGAGCTGGAACCATTCAAATTGTTTCCGCAGGATCAGGATCTGGAGCAGGACAAAAATGAGATTGACCAGGATGGTCGTGGTTCCCGTGGACAGACCGGAGATCCGGCTGGTCACATAGGGGAGACTGGAAATGGGAGAGGTGCCCAGCGCCGCCTTAATGGAGAAGGCAACGCCAAAGGCCATGATGCTTAAACCGGCGATCAGACAGAGCCATCTGGCCGGAATGTGTTTTAAGGGTGCTTGTTTGTTCAAGACGATCATCCTCCTTTCGATATATGGACAGCAAGAGGGTGTTGCAAAATCATCAGCCTAGATGATGGTGCGATGCCCTCGCTCCATGATTCACAAAAATCCAGGCTGGATCACCGTCTTCATGGATCCAGCCTGGATTTTTGGC
>DVLJ01000034.1 GCA_018715565.1 Candidatus Ventrimonas merdavium | reverse complement strand
CCTATAGTCTGTAGACTGCAAACTATAAACTACATACTACATATCTCTTTGGTGCCCTGTCTGATGGGAATCCTTGGTGTTTATAATATCATTATATCCATTTCCAGATCCAACATCAATAGAATTTTTTCGACAAATAATGCGACAAATCATGCCGGTGCAGGTGGTCGGGACAGGAGGACTCCGCCTAACAGATAGGGCAGTATCGGGGAACTCCGCCTGACAGGTCCTTTCAGGCCTGTCCTTCCTTCTTCGCCACCGGCAGCCGTCCCCGGAAGAACCGTTTCTTCAGCTCCGACCACCGGAACGGGATCAGGGGATAGACGTAGCTCTTGCCGGCGATGGTCTTATTGAACACGACGGCGCAGACAGATAAGACAACTCCGGCCACAAAGCCCCACACATCAAAAACAGCCGTCAGGATCAGGATGCCGACCCGCATGAATTTCAAGGCATAGCCCAGCTCAAAGCTGGACTGGCTGTAGTTGGCGATGGTCACGAACGCCATATAGAGCATGGTCTCCGAGTTGAACCAGCCGGATTTCACCGAATATTCGCCCAGCACGATACCGGCGATGACCGACAGGGGCGTCGTCAGCATATTGGGGGTGTTGATCGCCGCCAGCCGCAGGCCGTCGATGGCAAATTCCAGGATCAGCAGCTGAAAGATCAGGGGCACGTAGGTCTGGTCCGCCAGCTTGATGAATTCCAGCCAGGGCGGCAGGACGTCCACATGCATCATGGCCAGCAGCCAGGCAGGCGTCAGGTACAGGGACAGGACCGCCGTGGTGAACCTGGACAAGCGCAGATAGGTGCCTGTCACCGGCGGGAAATAATAGTCGTCCGCCTCCTCCACGATATCGAACACCGAAGACGGCAGGATCATGGCCGCCGGAGAGGTGTCCACCAGGATCACGATATTGCCCTCCAGGATGCAGGCCGCCGCCGTATCCGGCCGCTCGGAAAACTTAAACTTGGGGAAGGGATTGTACCATTTATGGGGGTAGATCGCCTCCGCCAGGCTTTCCTGGTTCATCGTCAGGGCGTCCACCGCCAGCTCCTGGATCCGCTTCTTGATCCCCCGCAGCAGGTTCTCATCTACCCTCCCGTCCATGTAGCAGACGGCGATATCCGTATGGGAGCTTTCCCCTGCGGTCAGGATCTCGATCGACAGCTTCGGGTCCCGGATCCTGCGGCGGATCAGGGCCGTATTGAAGATCAGCGTCTCCACAAATCCATCCCGGGATCCCCGCATCACCTTATCCTTCTCCGGCTCTCCCACGCCCCGGGCCGGGTAGGTGCGGCAGTCCAGGGTCATACATTTATCATACCCGTCCAGGAAGATGCAGGTGATCCCGGACAGCAGTTGGACGATCACGTCCTGCTCCTGGTCCACCAGGCCGATTTCCCCGTAAGGGAGGTATTTTTTGGAAAATCCATGAGCATCCGCCGGCATATCCTCCGGCTTGATGCTCCACCAGGACTGGAGGATCTTCAGCAGGACCTCGTCCTTAGTAAATCCGTCTACGAAAAAGAGGCAGCCCTTTCTGCCGCCGATCTCGATCACCCGGTACACCACGTCAAAATTTTTATCTGCCTGGAGCACCTTCCGGAAATGCTCCAGATTCTCGGTCATCAATTTGGAAAATGCCATAACTGTTCCCTGCTCCTCTCCGTTCTTCCGAAGCCGCGGCAATTCCCTGACGCCAGCTTCCTGCCGTCCATTTTCTGCCGCCGTTTCCGGCTCCGTCAGGTTCAGTATGCGCATTTCTCCTAAATCTATCCGAAACTGCCGTTTTTCTCTTTCTGTCAGACAAACGTCCTTCTCCGGCACACATCCCTATTGATTTTGTATGGAATGCCAAGCTGTTGGCCCGCTCTTTTGCTCCATTTTGCACAAATTTAATTGACAAAATCAGAAAAAAAT
The DNA here is from genome assembly GCA_018715565.1 of Candidatus Ventrimonas merdavium. Classification (GTDB taxonomy): domain Bacteria; phylum Bacillota; class Clostridia; order Lachnospirales; family Lachnospiraceae; genus Brotaphodocola; species Brotaphodocola merdavium. The sequence continues at coordinate 2,541 of DVLJ01000034.1, read as the reverse complement.
GGTAAATTATATCTCGTAAGAAATACAGAGAAGGTTGATTCGTTCGACATCTTTTCGTTTCTTCATTGGTATGGGGATACCAGCAACTATATCATGTACGGTTTATGTTCGTGATCGGGAGCTGCTTTCTGTGGGGGAAAGGCAGCTCTCATTTTTTGTGTGCAGGATGGTCATGGGCACATTTCAGAGATCCGCTCACAGCCGCTTCTCCCGGCCGGTTTCCGGTCCAGCCTGCTCCCATCCGGGCAGGTTCCATCCGGACATCTTCCATCTGCACGGCTTCCACCGCCCCTCCGGCCAGTTCCCACGCTCTCTGCTCCAAGACTTCTCCCTTGTCTCAGCTTTTCTTCCACAGGAAAATCCAGCAGCACCTTGGGCGGCACCTGCAGGACCTCCGCGATCTTAAACAAGGTGTCCAGAGAAATGCTCGTCTTCACGTTCGGCGCTTCGATATTTGAAATATGGGTACGGCTTAAATCCGTAAACTCCGCCAGTTCCATCTGCGTCAGATTCCGAAGTTTTCGATAATAGGAAATGTTTAAGCCCAGCTGTTTGTAATATGATTGAAACTGTAAATCCAACAAAATGCCTCCCTAGCGGTCCAAGTCTTCACCCTTTGGCAAAATCTCCCTATATTCTATACGATAACAACATATTGCTTAAACAAATTATTTTCATGTATTTGCACATTTATAGTTTGCATTTTAATCTCGAATGGTTTATACTGGATAATACAGAATCTCAAAAAAGGAGGAGGAAACTGTAAGATGAAACGAAACTTGAAACAGAAGATAGCCTCGGCTCTCATCGTGAGCATGATGGCCGGGCTGACCGTGTCTCCTGCGTGGGGCGCGGAAAACAAGCCTACGTGGATCTTTGAAGCCGGCGTATGGCACCTCTATGACGAGGACGGTGATCTGGTAAAAGACGGAGTGAAACGCCAGGGCGGGAAATGGTGGGCCTTCGCCGCGGATGGAGCCATGCTCACCGACCAGCTGTATTTCTACAACGGCGAGATCCAGGACGATGACTATGGCGCGGGCGATCAGGTAAACAGCTATATCTATCCCGACGGCCACATGGCTGAGAACACCTGGGTAGCGCTCACGGAGGATGGCTCGTATTACACCTATGATTCCGGTGAGATCTGCTGGTATTATTTTGAAGGCGGCGGAGAAAGCGGCCCTGGGATCATGAAGCGGAATGAAGTAGGAGAGACCACGAACAAAGGACAGGATGAAGATCAGATGTTCGCATGGGGTGACGACGGCCAGATGTATGCCGGGACCTGGCTGTATGTAGACGCAGACAAGGGGACCATCCTGGACGAGGATACCGTCAGTGAGAACGGCTGGGAAGGTGACAGCAGATTCCTCCGCTACTTCCAGCAGGAGGGCTACATGGCAAAAGGGAGAAACCTGATGCTGGACGGGTTCTGGTATACCTTCCAGGATGACGGCATGGTCGGCAAGGTCATTCCCGTTGCCAGCGATTCTGACGCAAACTTCAACGATGCCATGGTTACACAGAACGTACTTGCCACCGTTGCCAATGCAGATGAGCACCAGATCCCCCGGGAGGTAACCGGCATCGAGCTCATCTCTGCTGACGACGAGCCCGTCATCAACAACACTGTCGAGGCAGTTCCTGGCAAGCCGGTCACCTTAACGTACCAGATCACCTTGGCTTCCGCCAGCAATGTCAATATCCCCGGCTTCCGGGATAAAGACCATGATATCTGGCTGTCCCTTAACAAGAGCGGGAAGACCCGGATCAAGGACGATCGGGATAACAGCCAGATCGTGGTGACCTACACGCCGCATCTGGTCAAGGAGGAGCAGATCCAGCTCTTTATCGACTCTCCGGACATGGCGTCCGATCCCGTCTCCATTGTTCCCAGATTGGACAACGCGAAGGATCAGGATACTGTAGTCAACAACGTGATGGATTCCTGGCAGGATGCCGGCTTCAGCACCTCCACCGTTCTGGATTCCATCCAGGAGATCCTGGATTCGGCAGAGACGGAAGAACGGAAGGCTGAGATCCTGCAGACCATGGCAGATAATGACAGCTATTCGGCTCTGTCCGAAGCCTATGCTATGGAGAATAGCATCGAGGAAGCCGCTCCGGCGGTATCTGACGAGGCCAGCGCCCTGTTGGGAGACGGCCAGGTAACGATCGCAGGCAGCGCCTTAAACACCAGCCCCAAGTCTTCGGTCCAGTTAAAGGTTGACACCGCCAAAGACGCGGACGTGTCCGAAGCATATGACGTAAAAGAAGCATTTGACCTGACCTTCCACATCGACGGCGAAGCGGTAGACGGCGAACTGGAATATCCGGTGAAGATCTCGATGCCGCTGCCGGAAAGCCTGAAAAATGCTTCTAATATCAAGCTGTTCCACCTTGCGGATGGGAAAGAGGTGGCGGTTGCCTTCTCCCGGAGCGGCAATACCATCACATTCATTACCAACAGCTTCAGCCCCTATGTATTTGTCGGCGATGCCGAGGATACCACGGAGCCTGGCGGCGACGATAATAACC
>DVLJ01000033.1 GCA_018715565.1 Candidatus Ventrimonas merdavium | reverse complement strand
TCCTTGGCTACAAATTGATAATTATCTCAGTCCTATAAACTGGAATTGTTAGTCTGGTAACCAACGCCAAATTCTGATTTTTCTATTTCCTTCATCTCCATAAGACCACAGTCAAACGTAACTAATTCATTTGCTTTAATCATTCCTTGATTAAATTTTTGCAAATTTGTATTATTGATACATCTGTCAGATAGAAAATATCGTACCAATCCGAGTGACCTATAATCTTCATTTATCATAGTGACAGACATGGTGAAGCCTCCTTCTTTCAAACGCACAAATTTGAATTTTTACAGTTTGATCAGCTGGGATTTTACTTTGACTTATTTTCTATCGGCTCTCCATTTTCATCAATTTTTCCTTCAAGCCATACCATAATACCAAACTTGCAAAAAGGGCATATGATCGCTTCTTTATAAACTTCTTTCTTGCAACGTGGGCAAATAACATATTCTTCATTCTTTACATTTTCCATCTGCTTATCCTCCTTTTACAAATTCAGTTTATTTATTGTACAAAGTAGCGATCATATTCCATTGTTTTACGGGAAATGGCATCCAATGTTTTTCATATTGGTTCTGATCAACCGTATTTTCATACTGTAAAAAGCCCGATACACCGAATGCAGAAAGAAATCATAATCAATTATCACATACAGTGGGGCTGGGATATCCGCATTCCTCTGCTGGATCAATCCCTGCAGCAGCAGCGCAGGAGCATCTGTGCCCAGGCATCGGAAGCAGAAATAGCAACTTGCCAATCGCTTCCCTTGAAGGAAGCATCAAACCATCCATAACTGATTTTATCAATAAAAAATGCCACCTGCTCCATATGATCTTCCCTCATTGGTTCTGCCTATTTCCGCCCCGCGGTCAGAAGCTCTTTGCAGGCTTCCCAACTGCCATCTACAAAAGAGGACTTATATAACCTTACTGTCATTTTATTTCGCATCATAAGACATACTTCATCTCCTTTTTCTTTGATCTGGATAAGATTAGCCGTCGGAATATCAATAGAAGCGGTTCCGTCCTTAATCGAAATCGTTTCGTCCGAGATCGTGATACTCCGAAGCCAATCCGATCCCCCAAAAAGCGTTGACAACGAAGCATATTGCTTTTTTGCCGCAATCAGATGCCGGAATCCTGCACGGTAAAGGCAAAACACAGCAAACAGCAAAAAAATTGGGATCCATTCTCTAAATCCGAAAGTCCCCATATACAGAAGATAAGGGCAAACATCGTCCATAAAATCAGGAATACTAGGCGGCTCCCTTTTGTTAGGCTCTCAAGTAACCAGTGTTTCCATAAATTCCACGTAACTGGATATTCTACTTTCATTCTATGTACCACTCCCTTCCAAACAAAGACTTTTCTGTTATTTTATATTGTATAAAATGTTCGCCTAAAAGTAAAGGAACGAGCTTCCTATCCGCAAAAGAAAATTCCAGCCAGAACCAAATTGGCCCCAGCTGGAATCCCATGTCTACACTTTTTACTGCTTTTTTGCCTTCTCTATCTTTAGCAGGCTTGATACCGTCCCCGCTTCACATATTGTCCCAGTTTTTCCTTCACGACCTTTCCATCCTCGGCCGCCAGCACGCCGCCCAGATACACCTGGGCCGCCTTTCCTTTCACCGCCATGCCTTCCAACGGACAGTAATCTGTATTGGCGTTCTGGTCCGCCACGGACAGGGTCCAGCTTGCCTCCGGATCCCATACCACCAGATCCGCGTCGCTGCCTTCCCGGATGCAGCCCTTCTCCGGGTACATCCCGTACAATCTGGCCGGATCAGCCGCCAGCAGGCGGCACATCTGCTCTACAGGGAGATGATGCTCTCCTACGCCATAGGTATAGAACAGCACCGGACGGGTCTCCACGCCGGGCATGCCGTTGGGGATCTTGGTGAAGTCATCCCGGCCCATGGCCTTTTGCTCCAGGGTGAAGCTGCAGTGATCCGTAGCCAGGGTCTGGATCTGATTTTCCCGGATCGCCGCCCACAGCTGTTCCTGATCCGCTGCTTTCCTCAGAGGCGGGGAGCAGACATACCTGGCTCCCTCGAAATCCGGCTTCTCATACAGGCTGTCATCCATCACCAGATACTGGGGACAGGTCTCCAGATAGATTTCCTGGCCCTTTTCCCGGGCGTGGACCACCTCCTCATATCCCGCCTTGGAGCTTAAATGCACCACGATCACCGGTGCGCCTGCCACCTGGGCCAGCTTCAGCAGCCGGTCTACGGCCTCTGCCTCTGCCGCGTCTGGACGGGTCTTGGGATGGGCCTCCGGCCCCAGCTCTCCCGCGCTCTTCTTCTCCGCCACCAGCGCCTTGATCAGGCCGGTATTCTCACAGTGGACCCCGGCGATCCCGCCTACCTCATGGAGCCGTTTTAAGACCTGATACAGGGCCTCGTCCTCCAGGATCATGTCGTCGTAGGTCATATACAGCTTATAGGAGGTAACGCCCTCCGTCTCCATCTCCGCCAGCTCCCGGCTGACCTCCTGGTTCCAGTCGGAGATCGCCAGGTGGAAGCCATAGTTGCAGGAGCTTTTCCCATCCGCCTTCCGGTGCCAGTTTTCCAATGCCTGATGCAGGCTCTCTCCCTTGTACTGGGTGCAGAAATCCAGGATGGTGGTAGTTCCGCCGGCCAGGGCCGCCCTGGTCCCGGTGACAAAGTCATCTGCCGTCACCGTCCCGGCCACTGCCAGGTCAAAATGAGTGTGCCCGTCGATAAATCCGGGAAACACCAGCTTCCCCGACACATCCACCACCTGGGCGTCCGCCGGAGCCTGGATCTGATCCGCCACCTGCAGGATCTTCCCGGTATCCTCATCCATCAGGATATCGCCTATGCGGCTTTCTCTCTCTCCTACGATCAAGCCGCCCTTTAACATTCGCTTCATGGAATTTCTCCTCCTATTCCTACTGCGCCTGATATGTCTCTGTACATCCGCGCCATCGTTCCGCGCAGTTTCGCCATAACTTCGCGCAGCCGCACCATAACTCTGTACAGCCGTGCCATCGCCCCGCAAGTTTGTCTAACCGCCTATGGGCCGGTCTTCCGACCAGCCCATTTCGTGCTTTTTATTGGAACCGGACCTTCCGATACGCCGTCTCCTCCAAAGGCAGGCGGGTGCGGAATTTCCCGTCGTACTTGTAGTATGCCCCCTGGACCGCAGGCGCGGTGGGGATCGACGTGATCTCGCCGATGCCGACGGCGCCGTAGGCCAGCTGATCCTTATTTTTCTCTACAATGATGCTCTTCACGTCCGGCGTTTTGTTGGCCCGGAACAGGCCCAGGGTGCCGAACTTGGCCTTGGGCATGCCGTTCTCCAGGGGATATTCCTCCGTCAGGGCAAAGCCCAGGGACATCACCACGCCGCCTTCGATCTGGCCTTCTACGGACAGAGGATTGATGGCCTTGCCCACGTCATGGGCAGCAACCACCTGCTCTACTACCCCATTTTCATCCAGCAACACTACCTGGGTGGCATAGCCGTATGCCACATGGGATACGGGGTTTTTCTTGGGGCTTCCCATAGGATCGGTGGCCGCCAGGTATTCTCCCTTGTATTCCCTTCCGTTTAAGTCGGCCAGGGTATGGCCCGCCAGATCCTTCTTCAGATCCTCGCAGGCCCGCCGCACCGCTTCCCCGGTCACCAGGGTCTGGCGGGAGCCGGAGGTGGTCCCGGAATCGGGGGCCAGGTTCGTCTCTGCCGCACAGTAGACCACGTCGTCCTCGGTGATGCCCAGAGTCTCGCAGCAGATCTGCACCAGCACGGTTCCCAGGCCCTGTCCGATGCAGGACGCGCCGGAGCGGATGTGGATCTTGCCGTCCTCGATGGTCAGGCGGCATCTGCCCCAGTCAGGCAGGCCCACGCCTACGCCTGCGTTCTTCATGGCACAGGCGATCCCGGCTCTGGGATGGGATTCGTACACCTCTTTCACCGCCTCCAGGGTCTCCACCAGGGCCGTTCCCGGCGTGGCGATCTGCCCGTTGGGCAGCTCCTGCCCCGGACGGATCGCGTTGCGGTAACGGATCTCCCAGGGAGAGATCCCTACCTTTTCTGCCAGCAGATTAAGGTTGCATTCCGTTGCAAAGCAGCTCTGGGTCACCCCGAAGCCCCGGAACGCCCCTGCCGGCGGGTTGTTGGTATATACGGCAGTGCCGTCGATCTCGATATTCTGGTAATTGTACGGGCCGGCCGCATGGGTGCACAGCCGCTGGAGCACTGGACCGCCTAAGGAGGCGTAAGCTCCCGTATCCGTCACCACCGTGGCCTTCATGCCGGTCAGATACCCATTCTCATCACAGGCCGTGGTAAATTCCATGTAGGCCGGATGGCGTTTGGGATGGATCAGGATGCTCTCCTTCCGGGTCAGCTTTACCTTCACCGGACATCCCGTATAGTAAGAAAGCAGGGCCGCATGGTGCTGGACCGATACGTCCTCCTTGCCGCCGAAGCCGCCGCCCACCAGCTTGTTGATCACATGGACCTTTTCGATGGGCCAGCCGAACATCAGGGAGCACTCGTGGGCCGTGTCGTAGGTGCCCTGGTCGGAGGAATAGATCAGCGCCTCCTCCTTCTCCCGGTCTACGATGCCGATGGCGCACTCCGGCTCCAGGAACGCATGCTCCGTATAGGGGGTGTAATAAATCTGCTTCACCACATGGGCGGAACGGGCGATGGCTTCGTCCGCGTTTCCCCGCTTCAGATACTCGTGAGCCAGGATATTCCCCTGGGAATGGACCAGGGGCGCCCCCTCCTTCATGGCCTCCAGGGGGTTGAATACCCCGGGGAGCTCTTCATATTCTACCTTGATCAGCTTCTTGGCTTCCTCCACGATGGCCAGGGTATCGGCCGCCACCAGAGCCACCGCGTCCCCCAGATAGTGGGTGATGCCGCCGACCGGGATCATGGTATCCCAGTCCTGCTTTAAATGTCCGACTTTATTGCTCCCGGGCACGTCCGCCGCCGTCAGCACCGCCCGGACCCCAGGCAGAGCCTTGGCCGCCGAGGTGTCGATGGAGAGGATCCTGGCCCGGGGATAAGCCGCCCGCAGGGCGCTCCCGTAGATCAGGCCCTCCATCTCCATATCGTCCACGTACTCGCCGGTGCCAAGCACCTTTTCCCGCACGTCGATCCGGTGGCCCCGCTGGCCGATCCGGTTCAGCTTCTCATGGTCCGTGGACCGGTCCTCCCGCAGGATCTTAGCCGCCAGCAAAATGGCGTCGATGATCTTCTTATACCCGGTGCAGCGGCAGATATTGTTGCGGATGGCAAAGGCCGCCTCCTCCCGGGTGGGGGTGGGATTCTCATCGATCAGGGCCTTGGCGCACACTACCATCCCGGGGATGCAGAAGCCGCACTGGACGGCCCCCGCTTCTCCAAAGGCGTAGACAAATACCTCCCGTTCCCTCTCTGAAAATCCTTCCACGGTCAGGATCGTTTTCCCCGCGAACCGCTCCGCCGCCTGGACGCAGGCCTTCGTCGGCTTTCCGTCCACCAGGACCGTACAGGTGCCGCAGGCGCCCTCGCTGCACCCGTCCTTTACGGATTTCAAATGCAGGTCATTGCGGAGGATGTCCATCAGCTTCCGTTTCCCTTCGGCTTCTACTTGTTTTCCATTGATCTGTAAGGTGACCATATTTCACCTTTCCTCTCCCTGCCTACATCAGCAGATAATCATAGTCGCTGCAAACCGTTTCCATCATCCGGCAAAGGGTCTCCGGGATCGGAGCTGCTTCTCCGGCTGTCCAGGTCAGCACATTGCCCAGATAGCGCACCTTAAACGTCCGCGCTTCCTTATCCAGGACGGTAAAGCCCTGGTTCTTGCTGTTTTCCAGATCTGCCTCGTTGGCAAATAAGGTAAATTTATCCAGATACGGCGCGCTGTCGTAAGGACAGAAGCTCTTACAGTTGCCGCACTCATTGCACATATAGTCTACGTGGAGGATCTGATGCTTCGCCTCTCCCGGAACCCGAAGGGCCACGTTGGCCCGGTTGGGGCATACCTCTGCGCAGGCTTCGCAGATTGTGGAGCAGGTCAGGCACCGCCCGCTCTCCGCCCGTCCGGCCTGGGTCTCTACGAGATCGCCCCGGCGGGGATAAATCAGATCTTCTTCCATGGTTTCCTCATAGTCCCGCACCAGCTTCTTTCCGGCGATGGCTTCGGAAGCCGCCAGAGCGTCTGCGATGGCTTCTACGACAGTAGCCGGGCCGCCCAGGCCGTCGCCGATCACATAGACGCCGGATACGCTGGATTCCTTGGTAGCCGCGTCTGCCAGCACCCGTCCCTTCCGGTCGGTGTTCAAGCCGCAGGCCTGGTAAAATTCTGTGGGAACCTGCTCACCCACGGCTGCGATCACCGTATCAGCCGGAACCTTCGCCGTCTCCCCGGTGGGGACCACGCCCCGCCGTCCGCTTTCATCCGGCTCCCCTAATTTCATCACATCGCAGAGGAGCATCCCGTCTGCCAGTGCCTTGGGGGCCAGCAGCTCCTGGAACTCTACACCGTCCTCCATGGCCATCACCAGCTCTTCCTCGTCCGCCGGCATATACCGTCTGGTCCGCCGGTACACCAGGCGCACATGCTCCACGCCCTGGGTCCGCTTAGCTGCCCGGGCCGTGTCCATGGCCGTGTTGCCGCCGCCGATCACCACCACGTCGGTCCCCAGATCTACCTTGCCGTCCTTCGCCTTAAACTCCGCCAGGAACTCCAGGGCATTCGTCGTCTCCCCCTGCTCTAAGCGCAGGACGCCAGGCTTGGATGCGCCCATCGCCAGGATCACCGCATCATAGCGCTCCTTTAGCCATTCCAGGCTCTCCACCTTGGTGTTATATTTCACCTCCGCGCCGTAGGCGGTCACCAGGCTGGCGTCGCTGTCGATCGCCTGCTCCGGGATCCGGAAGCCGGGGATCACATGGTCCACCACGCCGCCTAAGCGGTTGTTCTGCTCAAACAGGGTCACCTTCGCCCCTGCCCGGCTTAAGAAGAAGGCCGCCGCCATGCCTGCCGGACCGCCGCCGACGATAGCCACCTTCTTGTCCAGGGAATCGTCTGCCGGGCGCAGGTTTTTCATCAGTTCCTCAAAGCCGCCCTCGGCCGCCGTCAGTTTGGCGCCCCGGATATGTACCGGATCCTCATAGAAATTCCGGGTGCACTTGCTCATACAGTTGTGGGCGCAGATGGTGCCGGTGATGAACGGCAGAGGGTTCTTCTCCGTGATCACCGCCAGGGCCTGGGCGTATTTCCCCTCTCCCACCAGCTGCAGGTAGGCAGGGATATCCTGATGGATCGGGCACCCTTCCTTACAGGGAGCCGCAAAGCAGTCGGTCAGGGGAACCTGCTTCTTCATCTTCCGGGACGGAAGGGGCTTTACCGCCTTGACATGGTGCTTATCCGTCAGGGCGTCCTTCGCCAGCTTGGCCGCCGCTTCCTTGTCCACGCCGTCAAATACCAGGTTCTCCTGCTCCGTCAGGGCCGCCAGCTGCTCCACCCGCTGATAGCCGCCGGGCTTTAACAGGGTGGTAGCCACGGTCACCGGCCAGATGCCTGCCTTCACGATGCGGTCGATATTGAACGCATCCGCGCCGCCGGAGTAGGAGATCCGCAGCTGTCCGTCAAACTCCGCCGCCAGCTTCGCTGCCAGGGAAATGGATAAGGGATACAGGGATTTCCCGGACATGTACATCTCTTCACTGGGCAGCTCCTTCTGGGTCACATCCACCGGGAAGGTGTTGGTGATCTTCACGCCGAATTCCAGGTCCCGCTCCGCGCACAGGGCCATCAGCCGACGGAACATGGGGATCGCGTCCTCGTACTGCAGATCGTCCTTAAAGTGGAAATCACCGAAGGCCACGTAGTCGTAGCCCATCTGATCCATGGTCTCCCGGGCAAATCCATACCCCAGAAGGGTGGGATTGCACTTGATAAAGGTGTGCAGTCCCTTTTCCGTGATCAGGTAGGTGGCGATCCGCTCGATCTCCTGGGGCGGGCAGCCGTGGAGGGTGGATAGGGTCACGGAATTACAGATATTCGGGGAAATCCGCTCCACATCCTCTTTCGTCACATGCTCAAACAGGTCCAGGTGCTCCAGCAGATACTGCCGGCACTCCTGGAACGTGGAGGTCCCGGAAGCGTCCATCATGGAATTGATGAACGTGTCGATCTTGGGCGACTTAATGCCTTCCAGGTCATAGCCCACGCTCATATTGAACTGGAAGCCGTCCATGGCTCCCAGGCCGTATTCCTTTGCCAGGATGCTCAGCAAGAACCAGGCCTTGATATATTCCTCCTGGGCCTGGGGCACATAAAGCTCCGTGGACCACTCGCAGTTGTAGCACTCGTCATCCGCCTTGATGCAGGGCTTGTTCACCGGCAGATCTTCCCCGTCGATGATCTGGACCGTCTTCAGCTCGAAGAACCGGCTCCCGCTGTAATAGGCCGCCGCCAGGTTCTGGGCCAGCTGGGTGTGCGGCCCCGCCGCCGGTCCCACCGGAGTCTCCAGCTTCCTGCCAAAGATTGTCCGTCCGCTGTCCTCCCGGGCTTTGTAAGGACGGTACACGCCGAACACGGTGCCCCGCTCCTTCTTCTCCTTTAAGATCCACTTTACCATCTGACCAAATGGAATGGGTGTCATTCTATCGCTCATGACTCGTCTCCTCTCTGAATCGTGTTCTCTTATCCGTTGATGGATCTGGCCAGCTCCGCCGCTGCCTGCCGGCAGTCTGCCAGTACCTTTTCCTCGTCGATCCCGGTCAGCCTCCGGTCCTTCATCAGCACCCTGCCGCCAGCAATGGTGGTCACCACGCTGCGTCCCGTCATGCCAAACAGGATGTGGCTGTTGCAGTTATTCCCATTCATGGGAGTCAGGGGAATGTAATCAGTGATGATCACGTCCGCCGCCGCCCCTTCCTTTAACACGCCCAGAGGCTTCTTAAAATACCGGTTGGCGATCCTGGCGTTGTTCTCAAACAGCATCACCGGCACCTCTCCCCAGGCGGCGTTGGCGTCGCAGAGATGGTGCTTGTGGAGGATGTTGGCTACCTTATAGGACTCGGTCATATCGTGGGTGTAGCCGTCGGTGCCCAGGCCGGTGAGCACGCCGTGATGGAAGATCTCCATGGTCGGCGGACAGCCGCAGGCATTGCCCATGTTGGATTCCGGGTTATGGACCACCATGGTGCCGGTCTCCCGCAAAAGCTCCATCTCGTGCTTATTAATGTAGATACAGTGGGCAGCCAGGGTCTTCTCTCCTAAGATGCCGCAGTCCATCAGCCGGTCGATGATCCGCTTGCCGTGGTCCCGCAGGCAGGCGTGAAGATCCTCGATCCCCTCCGCCACATGGATGTGATAGCCCACGCCCTCCGGCTTCTCTGCCGCGCACCGCTCCATGGTCTCGTCAGAAATGGTGAAGGAAGCGTGCATGCCCATCATCCCGGCGATCATGTCGCTGTCATCCTTCTGGGCGTGGCGGATAAAGTCCACATTCTCCTGGATAGAAGCCAGGGCCTTCTCCTTCCCGTCCCGGTCGGAGATCTCATAGCATAAGCAGGAACGGACGCCGGTCTCCTTCGCCGCCTTCTCGATCTCAAATAAGGAACCGGTGATGGAGCCGAAGCTGGCGTGGTGATCAAAGATGGTGGTCACCCCGTTCTTGATACAGTCGATATAGGTGGCCATAGCGCTTAAATAGGTCTGCTCCAGGGTCAGATGCCGGTCGATGGTCCACCACTGGCCGTCTAAGATGTCTAAGAACCCCTTGGGGTTGTACCCGTTGATGGACAGGCCCCGGGCAAAGGCGCTGTAGATGTGCTCATGGACATTGATGAACGCCGGCATGATCACGCCGCCCTTGGCGTCGATGAATTCTGCCTCCGGATAGGCCCCCCGGATCTCCTCCGTGGTCCCCACCTGCCGGATCACGCTCCCGTCCAATGCCACGGCCCCGGACTCCAGATACGGCCGCGCTCCGTCCCGGGTGATCATCCTTCCATTTCCAACAACGATCATGTTGAATCCCTCGCTTTCTTTATAAAATTTCACGAAAATGTCCCAGTTCTTAGTTCCATACTACCATCTATATTTCATAAATGCAAGTAAAAATTCAATAAAATTTTAGACTGCCTAAAAATTTTTTAGAAAAGGTATTGCTTTTTGGAAATTATATGTTATGATGGACTTATCAAAAAGATTTTCAGGCAGTTTCCGGCTAAGGATCGAAGGCCGGAACGCCGCCCGCGAAAGGATGGATTTCCTATGAGACAGACCCTTGATTTTCTGACACAGATCGCTCACGGGGTAGCCGTTCATTTCGGTACATCCTGTGAGGTCGTGATCCACGATCTGACCCGGGACGATGTGGAATCTTCCATTGTCTATATCGAGAACGGCCAGGTCAGCAACCGGCACAAAGGAGACGGACCCTCGGAGATCGTCTTGAAGACCAAGGGCAGCGGAGCCAGGGCCCTGGACGACCGTTTGGCCTACTTGACCAAGACCGAGGACGGACGCATCCTCAAGTCCAGCACCATGTATATCCGGGGGGAGAACGATCAGATCCAGTATATCTTCTCTATTAATTATGACATCACCGGACTGATCGGACTGGATAATGCGTTAAAGTCCCTGATCGAGACCTCTCCCACCGAATCGAAGCCGCCCAGCAAGATCACCCACAACGTCAACGACCTGTTAGACGAGCTGATCGAGCAGTCGGTGGCCATCGTGGGGAAGCCGGTGGCCCTGATGACCAAGGACGACAAGATCTCGGCCATCCAGTTTTTGAACGACTCCGGCGCCTTCCTGGTGACCAAGTCCGGAGACAAGATCTCCTCCTATTTCGGCATCTCCAAGTTCACGCTCTACAGCTACATCGATGCCGCCAAGCAGCTTTCCGAAAAAGAAGGCGCATAATTTTAAGTAGAAACACGGCGTTACGCCGACCTCATATCACACCACCACATTTCAGGAGGTTTTTCACATGAACAAGATCAAATGGGCAGTCAACACCATGCCAAAGACCGACGACAAGCAGCTGCCGGTGATGGCCGTGGAGGAAGTCAAGAAAGCGCGGGCATTCCACGACAGCTTCCCCCAGTACGCAGTCACTCCCCTGGCAAAGCTGGATCACATGGCGTCCTATCTGGGACTGGGTCAGGTCTACGTCAAGGACGAATCCTACCGGTTCGGCTTAAACGCCTTTAAGGTCCTGGGCGGTTCCTTTGCCATGGCCCGCTACATCGCCAGCGAGACCGGACGGGACGTATCGGAGCTTCCCTACAGTGTCCTCACTTCCGACAAGCTGCGGGAGGAATTCGGCCAGGCTACCTTCTTCACCGCTACCGACGGCAACCACGGCCGGGGCGTTGCCTGGGCGGCCAACAAGCTGCGCCAGAAGGCAGTGGTACATATGCCCAAGGGCACGACCCAGACCCGCCTTTTGAACATCCAGAAGGAAGGGGCTCAGGTAGACATCACCGATATGAACTATGACGACTGCGTGCGCCTGGCCGCCAAGGAAGCCGCTGAGACGCCCAGAGGCGTTGTGGTCCAGGATACGGCCTGGGACGGCTACGAGGAGATCCCGGCCTGGATCATGCAGGGCTACGGCACTATGGCCATGGAGGCGGATGAACAGCTGGCCGCTTACGGCTGCGAGCGCCCCACTCACATCTTCATCCAGGCGGGGGTTGGTTCCCTGGCCGGAGCCGTTCAGGGCTATTTTGCCAACCGGTTCCCGGAGAACCCGCCCAAGGTGGTAGTCGTGGAGGCAGACGAGGCTGCCTGCCTGTATAAGGGCGCCAGCGTGGGCGACGGCAGCATCCAGATCGTAGACGGGGATATGCCCACCATCATGGCCGGACTGGCCTGCGGCGAGCCCAACACCATTTCCTGGGATATCTTAAAGAACCATGTGGACACCTTTACCGCAGTTCCCGACTGGGTAGCCGCCAAGGGCATGCGGATGCTCTCCGCTCCCATCAAGGGCGATTCCCAGGTGGTTTCCGGAGAATCGGGAGCCGCTCCCTTCGGAGCCCTGGCCTGCATCATGACCATGGACGAATACAAAGAGCTCCGGGAGCATCTGGGACTGGACGGAACATCCCGCGTCCTGCTCTTCTCCACCGAGGGAGACACGGATCCGGAACGCTACAAGAACATCGTATGGGACGGCAAAGAACGCTGATCACACCATAGACCCTGCAGGACAATTACCTGCGCCTATCATGAATTGGAGGAAAACAGACATGAGCCTGGATTACGGCAAGATCAAAGAAGCTGCACAGAATTATGAGAAAGACATGACCAAGTTCCTGCGGGAGATCGTAAAGAACCCCGGGGAGAGCTGCGATGAGAAAGCCCACATCGAGCGGATCGCGGAGGAGATGCGCAAGCTGGAATTTGACAAGGTAGAGATCGACCCCATGGGCAATGTGCTGGGCTATATGGGCACCGGCAAGACCCTGATCGGCTTTGACGCCCACATCGATACTGTTGGCATCGGCAACATTGACAACTGGACCTTTGACCCCTATGAGGGCTATGAGAACGAGACCGAGATCGGCGGCCGGGGCGTATCCGACCAGTGCGGCGGCATCGTATCTGCGGTTTACGGCGCCCGCATCATGAAGGACTTAGGCCTGTTAAATGACGACTACACCGTTCTGGTAGTAGGCACCGTTCAGGAAGAGGACTGCGACGGCCTGTGCTGGCAGTACATCATCAACGAAGACAAGATCCGTCCGGAATTCGTAGTTTCTACCGAGCCCACCGACGGCGGCATCTACCGGGGACAGCGGGGACGCATGGAGATCCGGGTAGACGTGAAAGGCGTTTCCTGCCACGGCTCTGCTCCGGAGCGGGGCGATAACGCCATCTACAAGATGGCCGACATCCTTCAGGACGTACGTTCCCTGAACGAGAACGACGCAGCTGAGGAAACAGAAGTAAAAGGCCTGGTAAAGATGCTGGATGCCAAGTACAATCCGGAGTGGGAGGAGGCCAACTTCTTAGGCCGCGGCACCATCACCGTGTCCCAGATTTTCTACACCTCTCCCAGCCGCTGCGCGGTAGCCGATTCCTGCGCCGTATCCTTAGACCGCCGCATGACCGCCGGCGAGACCTGGGAAAGCTGCTTAGAGGAGATCCGGAACCTGCCCAACGTAAAGAAATACGGCGACGACGTGGTCGTTTCCATGTACAATTACGAGCGTCCGTCCTACACCGGCCTGGTATATCCCATCGAGTGCTACTTCCCCACCTGGGTGATCCCGAAGGACCACAAGGTGACCAAGGCTCTGGAGGAAGCCTACACCAATTTATACGGCGAAGCCCGGATCGGCGCGGAAGAAACCCTGGCCATGCGGACCGCCCGTCCTCTGACCGATAAGTGGACCTTCTCCACCAACGGCGTATCCATCATGGGACGCAACGGCATCCCCTGCATCGGCTTCGGCCCGGGCGCGGAGGCACAGGCCCACGCTCCCAACGAAAAGACCTGGAAACAGGATCTGGTAACCTGCGCAGCCGTTTACGCGGCCCTGCCCACCGTTTACTGCAAGTAAGCACACTGCTTTTTCAAGAAGAACATCCCGGCGCCGGGGATCTGCCCCGGCGCTGCGATCAAACATCACCACGATCATATGGAGGATAAGAACATGGATAAGACCTTACAGGGCTACATTGACAAACTGAACAAGCTGAATTTCAAGGAGATGTACGAGGGCGACTTCTTCCTGACCTGGGAAAAGACCGACGACGAGCTGGAAGCCGTATTTACCGTGGCTGACGCCCTGCGCTACATGCGGGAACAGAACATTTCCACCAAGGTATTTGAAAGCGGACTGGGCATCTCCCTGTTCCGGGACAATTCTACCCGGACCCGCTTCTCCTTCGCTTCCGCCTGCAACCTGCTGGGCTTAGAGGTCCAGGATTTAGACGAGGGCAAATCCCAGATCGCCCACGGCGAGACCGTTCGGGAGACCGCTAACATGATCTCCTTTATGGCTGACGTGATCGGCATCCGGGACGATATGTACATCGGCAAAGGCAACGCCTACATGCATGAGGTGGTAGATTCCGTGACCCAGGGCCACAAGGACGGCGTTCTGGAGCAGAAGCCTACCCTGGTGAACTTACAGTGCGACATTGACCATCCCACCCAGTGTATGGCCGATATGCTGCACATCATCCATGAGTTCGGCGGCGTGGAGAACTTAAAGGGCAAGAAGCTGGCCATGACCTGGGCCTACTCCCCCTCCTACGGCAAGCCCCTCTCCGTTCCCCAGGGCGTGGTTGGACTGATGACCCGCATGGGCATGGAAGTGGTCCTGGCTCATCCGGAAGGCTATGAGATCATGCCGGAGGTTGAGGAAGTGGCAAAGGCCAACGCAGAGAAATCCGGCGGCTCCTTCCGGGTAAGCCACGACATGGCAGACGCATTTAAGGATGCCGATATCGTATATCCCAAGAGCTGGGCTCCCTTCGCTGCTATGGAGAAGCGGACGGATCTGTACGCCCAGGGCGATTCCGAGGGCATCAAGGCTCTGGAGAAGGAGCTGCTGGCCCAGAACGCAGAGCATAAAGACTGGTGCTGCACCGAAGAGCTGATGAAGACCACCAAGGACGGCAAAGCGCTGTACCTCCACTGCCTGCCGGCAGATATCAACGGCGTCAGCTGCACCGACGGCGAGGTGGAAGCTTCCGTATTCGACCGCTACCGCACTCCTCTCTACAAGGAGGCAAGCTACAAGCCGTACATCATCGCCGCTATGATCTTCCTGGCAAAATTCCAGGATCCGGCCGGCGTGTTAAAGAAACTGGAGGAGCGTGCCGCGGCCCGCAAGTTTGAATAAGATAGAACAACACCAAGGAGATGTTCCCATGTCAGAGAAAAAGAAACGGATCGTCATTGCCCTGGGAGGCAATGCCCTTGGAAATACCCTCCCGGAACAGATGGCGGCGGTGAAGATCACCTCCCGGGCCATCGTGGATCTGATCGAGGAAGGCTGTGAGGTAGTGGTAGCCCATGGCAACGGCCCCCAGGTAGGCATGATCAACAACGCCATGGCCGCCCTCTCCCGGGAAAATCCCAAGCAGCCCAACACGCCCCTCTCCGTCTGTGTGGCCATGAGCCAGGCCTATATCGGCTATGACCTGCAGAACGCCCTGCGGGAGGAGCTGTTAAACCGGGGCATCACCGATATCCCGGTGGCTACCATGGTGACCCAGATCCGGGTAGACGCAGACGACCCGGCGTTCCAGAATCCCAGCAAGCCCATCGGACATTTTATGAACGAGGAAGAAGCGCGGCACGCTGAGGAAGCTTACGGGTATGTGATGAAGGAAGACTCCGGACGGGGCTGGCGGCGGGTAGTCGCCTCCCCCAAACCGGCGGAGATCATTGAGATCGGGGCGATCAAGGCCCTGGTGAACGACGGACAGCTGGTGATCGCCTGCGGAGGCGGCGGGATCCCCGTGACCCTCCAGGGCAACCACCTAAAAGGCGCCAGCGCCGTCATCGACAAGGATTTTGCCAGCTGTCTGCTGGCTCAGGAGCTGGACGCAGATTTCCTGATCATTTTGACTGCAGTAGAAAAAGTAGCAATCAACTTCGGCAAGCCGGAAGAAAAATGGCTGGATGATCTATCGATCGAAACCGCAAAGCAATATATCTCAGAAGGCCATTTCGCTCCTGGTTCCATGCTTCCTAAAGTAGAGGCAGCCGTGATGTTCGCAGAGTCCAAGCCGGGACGCACCGCGCTCATCACGCTTCTGGAAAAGGCAAGAGATGGGATCCTTGGAAATACCGGTACGCGCATACACCAGTAAACCCAAGGAGGACTTTCATGAGCGGAAAAACAACCAATACAAATGCAGCTTTGTTCCAGATGGACGGCGTGCCGGCCTTAGGCCAGGCATTCCCTCTCTCACTCCAGCATGTGGTTGCCATGATCGTCGGCTGTGTTACCCCTGCAATCATCATTGCCGGGGTTGCCGGCCTTTCTGACGCAGACAGCGTGATCCTGATCCAGTCGGCGCTGGTGATCGCCGGCCTGTCCACCTTCCTGCAGCTGTTCCCCATCGGGAAAAAGGGCGGCTTCCGCCTGGGCGCAGGACTCCCGGTGATCATGGGCGTCAGCTTTGCTTATCTGCCCAGCATGCAGGCCATCGCGGGGGACTTCGGTCTTCCTGCCATCTTAGGCGCCCAGCTGGTAGGCGGCTTCATGGCGATCCTGGTGGGCATCTTCATCAAGAAGATCCGCAAGTTCTTCCCGCCGCTGATCGCCGGTACAGTGGTATTTACCGTGGGCCTGTCCCTCTATCCCACCGCCATCAACTACATGGCAGGCGGTACGTCCAGCCCCACCTACGGCTCCTGGCAGAACTGGCTGGTGGCGATCTTTACCCTGGGTGTGGTAACGGCCCTGAACCATTTTGGAAAAGGCATCTTAAAGCTGGCTTCCATCCTGATCGGCATCATCGCCGGCTATCTGTTCAGCCTGTGCTTCGGTATGGTGGATCTCAGCGCCGTAGGCACGGCCGGCTTCTTCCAGCTGCCGTCCATCCTGCACTTTGGCATTGAATTTGAACCGTCTTCCTGCGTAGCCATCGGCATCCTGTTTGTGATCAACTCCATTCAGGCCATCGGTGACTTCTCTGCTACGACCTCCGGCGGCCTGGACCGTCAGCCGACGGATGACGAGCTGCAGGGCGGCATCGTGGGATACGGCGTGACCAATATCATCGGCGCATTGTTCGGCGGACTTCCCACCGCGACCTTCAGCCAGAACGTGGGTATCGTGACCACCACCCGGGTAGTCAACCGTCTGGTCCTGGGCGGCGCGGCAGCGATGATCCTGATCGCCGGCCTGGTGCCCAAGTTCTCTGCCCTCTTGACCACCATTCCTCAGTGCGTGCTGGGCGGCGCTACGGTATCCGTATTCGCCTCCATCGCCATGACCGGAATGAAGCTGGTGATGACCGCAGACATGAACTACCGCAACTCTTCCATCGTCGGCCTGGCAGCGGCGTTAGGCATGGGCGTGTCCCAGGCTTCCGCTTCCTTGTCCGCATTCCCCTCCTGGGTGACCACCATCTTCGGCAAGTCCCCGGTGGTGATCGCGACCATCGTGGCCATCGTCCTGAATGTGGTACTGCCGGATCCGGATAAGAAGAAAGCGAAGAAATGAGAAACGATCCGGAAAAGATCGGATCAGACGAACAACAAATAAACAGACAAGCCCCCGGGAACGTTTCCATGTCCCAGGGGCTTGCTTTGTTTCCTATCTCTTAAAAGTGAAAGCCTTCCCGAACGGTGTGGTACACTTCCAGTCCCACTACGCCGAAGGTAACTACGATCGCAACTGCCGCCATCTGAAAATCCCTGCCTTTCCGAACCATCTGTTTATCTTGGTGCCATCTATGGATGCCATCTGTGTTCTTTCTTAATTTCTGGCTCTATTATAGCAGGTCCGCGCCAGAGCGCAATCTGCAAAACTGACAAGGTTTTTCAGGATGCCTAAAAAATTTTGTGCAACATGAAATACTTTTAGGTATCCTGAATATTTTTTAGTTCCTGATCAGGTGATCGGCGCCGGGTTGAAGATGCACATGTCGTTGTGGAAGCCGTACTGATCGCTGTAGGGCTCCTTAATGCCGCTGGCTACGTCCAGGATCATGTTGTAGATCTCCGTTCCCACGTCGGCGATCGTCTTCTCGCCGGTAGCCACGTCGCCTGCGGAGATATCGATCAGGTCGAACCAGTGGTTCTTCAGCTCATTGCGGCTGCAGACCTTGATCACCGGGCTGATGTCCAGGCCATAGGGGGTTCCCCGTCCGGTCATGAACACCTGCAGGCCAATGCCGCTTGCTACCTGGCAGGGGCCGCACACGATATCGCTGGCCGGAGTCGCCGCATAGATCAGGCCGTGCTTGGTGGGCTTTTCTGCGGGAGACAGGATCTCGACGATCTGGCTGGTGCCGCTCTTGGCAATGCTTCCCATGGCTTTCTCTACGATATTGGCCAGGCCGCCTGCCTTGTTGCCGGGAGTGGGGTTGGCGTCGCGGCCTACGCCGCCGTCCGCCAGATATTTATCGTACCAGCGCATCTCCTCTGCCAGACGGTCTCTGGTATGCGCGTCCGGACAGCGGGCTGCCAGCATATGTACGCCGTCCCGCACCTCGGTCACCTCGCTGAACATCACGGTGCCGCCGCCCCGTACCAGCATGTCCGCCGCATAGCCTGCGCTGGGATTGGCAGAGATGCCGGAAAATGCGTCGCTGCCGCCGCACTGCATGCCGATCACCAGCTCGCTTAAGGGAAGCTCCTCCCGCTTTCTAAGGTTCAGCTTCTGCAGCTTCTTATCTGCCATCTCCAAAATGGCGTTCATCATGGCGTCATGTCCGGCATAATCCTGTAAGGTCAGGACGTTCTCCGGCGTGATATCCTCCGCCGGGAGCACCCGGTCATAGGTCAGCTTCTCGCAGCCCAGGCCCACGACCATGATCTCGCCGCCAAAGTTGGGATGCCGGATCACGTTGGTGATGGCCCGGATCGGGATATACGCCAGGGGCGCGTTGATCGCCACGCCGCATCCGTAGGGATGGGTCACGGCTACGACGCCGTCTACATTGGGATACTTGGGCAGCAGCTCTTTTTTGATCCGCTCTACCGCTACCTTCAGTACGCCCGCCGCGCACTGTACCGTGGTCACGATGCCTAACAGGTTCCGGGTGCCGGCGGGGCCCTCCGCGTTCTTATAGCCCATCCAGGTGGTCCGCTCCGGCATGGGAAGATCCTCCATCTTCACCAGATTGGTGCCGTACTCCATGTCGTCTACCGACGGGCTCTCCGGCAGCTCCAGCATATGCTCATTGATCCAGTCACCCTTCTGGATATCGTTGATGGCGTAGCCTAATACCACGCCGTACCGGATGATCGGCTCCCCTGCCGGGATGGGACAAAGGGCAATCTTGTGAGCCTGCGGGATATCCTGGTTAGCCACCAGGCCTTCCATGATCTCGGTTCCGGCCTTCACATCCTGGACCACGACCGCCACGTTATCCTGTTCTTTGATCTTAACATACAAACGTGCCATATTCCCTCCTTGGGTTTCCCCGTTTTTATTTTGTTAGTTTCATTATACTTGGTTTTTGCTAAAAAGAAAAATTCTTATTTTTTATCTGTCTCTAAGGAAATGTTAGAGTTCATCCTGCTCCCGCCCCATTGCCCTGGGCAGCTCCTGCCTGCAGCAGCCGCTGAAAGGCGTCCGGGTCGTTGATATTGGAAAACCAATGTTCCGGCCCGGGGCTTTCATAAATGGCGTAAGGGAACCGCTCCAGGAAAGCCCGGATGGACGCCTTTCTCCCCGGATCGCTGAGCATCCGGGATGCCTCCTCCGCCAGGGAGGTCTCGTAGATCCCGATCAAGGGCTCGATCCGCCCTTCCGGCTCCATCTGCGCTCCCGGTTCCGTCCGCCCGCCCGGCTCGATCCGTTCTCCTGATCCCATCCTGTTTTGGGGGCCTGTCTCTATCCCCAGCTCTGCCGCTTTTCCTGCTTTTCCTGCTTTCCCAGAGTTCCCATGCCGCAGCACCACAGCCCGCTCTCCCGGCTTTCTTGTACGGAACGCCCGGACCAGGGCCAAAAGCTCCGACTCCGGCACCAGCGGCGTGTCCACGGAAAGGATGAGACAGCCTCCGCTCCCCGGATCCGCCGCCCGAAGGACCGCTTCTATCCCTCCTAAAGGCCCCCGCTTAGGGATGTTGTCCGGGACGACAGAGACTGCAGCCGTATCCGCTCCTGCGTTCTGTTCCGGAAATGTCTGTCCATGGCTTTCCTGAGATTTTCCGGCGGAAAATGCGGACTCTCTTGCCCCGGAAGCCATCTGGTCCCGGATTCCAAGCCGTCTGCCCTTCTCCAGCTGGCATTCCAGCAGCGTCCGGCCATTCCAGACCAGCCCGGCCTTATCCTGCCCCATCCTCCGGCTCTCTCCCCCGGCCAGCACTGCCATGGAAAGCCGGGTCCTGGCGTACCAGTGATCCAGGAGGAATCCGGCGATCTCCTCCGCCTCCTCTGGCTCGAACACCGGGAGTCCCGCCCAGGCTTCCTCTTTCAGGAATCCGGCCGTCCGGCTGCACACCAGCCCCAGGATCGTCTCCCGGGCGCACACCGGCCGGTCGGAATTGCCTTCCCGCACCAGCTCCAGCTTCGGGTAGGGGCTGTACTTCATCCCTTCCAGCAGGATCAGATCCGCCTCCGGGAACAGCCTTGCCAGCTCCCGCTCCGTGACGGCGGCCTGCTTTACCGCCATGAACCGGCTCCCGGAAAATACCGCCGTTCCGTAAGCCCCGGCCTCCAGACAAGCGTGGGTATCCGTCCCCGGCACATCCGGCGCAAAGTCATGCCCATCGTGCTTGATCACCGCTACCTGCAATCCCTGGGCACTTAAATAAGGGATCAGCCGGGTGATCAGCGTCGTTTTCCCAGAATTTTTTACGCCGCTGACGGCTGCCATCCAGGGCGTGCGGTCGTCTTTTTCCTTCATCTGCTCGATCATCCCCCTTCTACAGTAATACCATCAAAAGCGTACCGGCAGTGATCATCCCCAGCCCCAGCGCTCCCTTCTTGGACAGGGTCTCATGGAACACCAGCCAGGAAAAGGCGATGGTCACCAGGATGCTCAACTTATCCACCGGCACCACTACGCTGGCCGGCCCCTCCTGCAGAGCCCGGTAATAGCACAGCCAGGCCGCTCCCGTAGCCAGACCGGACAGGCAGATCATAAAGAACTCGTTTTCCGGGACCTGGCGGAGCAGCTTCTCCTTCCCGGTGATCCCGACCATCAGCCAGGCCATCACCAGCACCACCGCCGTGCGGATCGCCGTTCCCAGATCGGACTCCACGCCTTCGATCCCGATCTTCCCCAGGATCGCAGTCAGGCTGGCAAAGACCGCCGAGAAAACGGCGTAGAACAGCCAGGCCCGGCTTTTGGCTCCAGATCCTTGCCTAGCCTCCTCACCTTGTCCCGCCGGCGCCGCCGGTTTTTTCTGGATCATCAGAAGGGTCCCCGCGCCGATGAACACCATCGCCGCCAGGCTTCCCCCATGAATAGGCTCCCCCAGCACCAGCATGGCCAGCAGCATCGTCAGGACCGTGCTGGACTTGTCAATGGGCACCACCTTGTTCACGTCCCCCAGCTGAAGGGCATGGAAATAGCAGAGCCAGGACGCCCCCGTAGCCAGGCCGGACAGGATGAGGAACAGCCAGGTCCGGGCAGATAGCTGGAAGATGGTATCCTGGGAGCCCGACACAAAGACCATCAGCCACGAGAAAAACAGCACTACGACTGTCCGGATCGCCGTAGCCACCGTAGGATCCGTCTTTCGGATGCCGCATTTGGCCAGGATCGACGTCAGCCCGGAAAACAGGGCCGAACCAAAGGCAAAGAACAGCCACATAACCATACGCCCCCATTCCTGGATCTTCACTCTCTTGCTCTCCAGTATAGCATAAGTTGTCAGAATTTTCCACGATTTCCTCTGTATTTTACAATTCCACTTCCTGTTTATCAGATACGAATTGATTCGCTTTTTCGGTTGACATGCACTCCTAGCGCACGTATAATTACTACAAATGACAGGCTTCTAGCACAGCCGCGCTGCAATGCACATGTTCTCCGTTCGCCACT
>DVLJ01000032.1 GCA_018715565.1 Candidatus Ventrimonas merdavium | reverse complement strand
GAGTGCGATCGACGAGTTTTCGGAGCCGAATAAGCTGCCTCAGATTGCGATTTCCGTAGACATGCTGGATACCGGGATTGATGTACCAGAAGTGCTGAATCTTGTATTTTTTAAGAAGGTCATGAGCAAGGCAAAATTTTGGCAGATGATCGGTCGGGGAACCCGTCTCTGCCCGGGACTTCTGGATGGAGAGGATAAAAGCAAGTTTTATATTTTTGATTTTTGCGGGAATTTTGAATTTTTCCGAATGAATAAGGGGAAAGCTACAGCAAATATGATTGCTTTGCAGGGAGCAATCTTTAACCTGGAATTCCAGATCGTGTATAAATTGCAGGATTTGGAGTGTCAGACAAAGCGGCTGATAGCCTATCGAGATGCTTTTGTAGAGCATTTAAGCAAAAAAGTGCAAGAACTGAACCGCGATAATTTTGCCGTCCGGCAGCACTTGAAATATGTAGAATACTACTCTGAGAAAGACAATTATCAAACGATTCGTTATGAAGATACACTGTTGGTACGGGAAGAATTGGCCCCGTTTATCTTGCCAGACAGCGAGGAGGCAAGCGCGGTTCGGTTTGATGCGCTGCTTTATGGGATGGAACTGGCGCTTCTGGCGGGGAAAAATTATGGCAGAGCACGCAGCGATCTTCTCAAAAAGGTAAATGCACTTTCCAGTATAGCGAATATTCCTGCCATTATGGTGCAGTCCGAGTTGATTGATAAGATCTTGCATACAGACTATTTGGATCATGTGGGAATTGAGGATTTAGAATCCATTCGGGAAAACCTTCGAGATCTGATTAAGTATATACCGAAAACCAACTGGCAGTATACGACCCATTTTGAAGACGATATCCTATCGATCGATTGGAACGAGTCGGAGCTGGAAAATGACGATCTGAAAAATTATAAAGCAAAAGCGGAATATTATGTGCGTCAGCATCAAGACCACTTGGTCATTGCAAAATTAAAGCATAATAAACCGATGACCAGTGAAGATATCAATACGTTGGAGCGGATTCTTTGGAGTGAGTTGGGCACAAAGGATGAATATGAAGCGGAATACGGAGAAAAGCCATTGGGAGAATTTGTGCGAGAGATTGTTGGGCTAGATATGAATGCGGCAAAGGAGGCTTTCTCGGAATATCTTACCAGCGCAAATCTGGACAGCAGACAGATTTATTTTGTTAATCAGATTGTAGAGTACATCGTGCAAAACGGTCTCATGAAAGACCTGTCCGTGCTTCAGGAATCTCCGTTCACAGATCAGGGAAGCATTGTAGAGATTTTTACAGATCTGAATATGTGGATGGGGATCCGAAAGGTTATTGATGAAATTAACGCAAATGCAACGGTGGCGTAATGGAGCGGAATAATCTGGGACAGTTGGATAAATCTGATTTCATTCCCTGATACTCGAAAAAGGAGACTTTCCTGTAAAATCCTGACGTTTTCAACGCCTTGAATCCAAACAGGAAGGTCTTCTTTTTCTCCAATCTGAATGGCAAGCTAGTATCGAAAAACAAAAGGAATTACATCAACCGAACATAGCAGGTCGATTTCCCAGTGCCCTCCCGTCTCAGTTCACCGGCGCTTACCATTTTCCGCAAAGCGCCTTCGATCGTGCTGACACTTAAAGACGGACACAATTCCCGGATATCCTGTTTGGTGAACCGTCCGATCTTGTTTTCTGCTGCTTTGCGGACCATATCAATGGCCGGAAGCTTTTCTTCTACGATCGCAAACCGGTCTCCAAAGTCTTTATAGGCAGCCAGGATGGTGCTGAGGATATACTTGATAAAGGGAACTGCATCTTCCGTACCCTCGTGCCAGCCCAACTGGGCCTGCCCTAGTGCCTGGTAATACAGGTCCTTATCCTTGGCGATCTTCGCTTCCAGAGAAATATACTTTCCCACATAAAACCCGCTGCGGTATAGGAGCAGCGTGGTGAGCAGCCGGCTCATTCTCCCGTTTCCGTCATTGAATGGATGGATGCAGAGGAAATCATGGATGAAGATGGGGATCACGATCAGCGGTTCAAGTTCAAAGTTGCCGATCACCCGGTTGTATTCCTCGCAGATCCGGTCCAGAGCTTCCGGCGTTTCATAGGGCGGAAGGGGCGTGAACAGGATTTCTGTATGCCCATCAGGGTAGGAGGCGCTGATATAGTTCTGGACATTTTTGGTCTGTCCTGCCATGGGGTTATTCATGTGGCCGTACATGATCTTATGGAGCTGCAGGATATAATTCCGTGTGATGGGGATCGCATCAAAGCTCTCATGGATGATGTTCAAAACATCACGGTAACCGGCGATTTCCTGCTCATTTCGATTTTTGGGGGTGGTTTTCTCCTCAACTAACTGCCTGACACGAGTATTCGTGGTGACAATTCCCTCGATCGCATTGGATGCCTCCGTGCTCTGGATTTTTGCGATCTCAACCAGCTTTTCCAGTTCATCTGGACGTTGTTTCAGGTATAGCTCCTGCTTGCCAGCTTCTTTATATGTGGCAGCAATATATCCAAGGATATCAGAATCCCATTTCTGGTCTTTGATCAACGAGTAATTGAATGTTCTCATTCCCTTATCTTCCTTCCTTTCCCTTAAATTATATAATATTTTAAGGGGAAAATCAACTGTGTAAGGGAAAATGCCCTTACAATGATACTCAAAATAAGGTTACCCAGATCAGAACGATCCTATACCTCAATCTTCATAGATAGAATTGCCGGAGCTTTTACCGCATAGGAAAGACGTTAAAAAACCTGATCCTAATGGACCGGGCGAGCGAGTGCCGCGCCGCAGAACGCAAAATCCCTCCCCCAGCCCAATCTCCGATGGGGCCAGGGAAGGGATTTTCAAGATCCTTTTCCAAGATTTTTTTCCAAGATCCTTCCTCAAGATCCGTCCTCCAGGATCCCGTTCACCAGATCTCTCCGCAAGGTCTTTCCAGACCAAATTACTTCAGCATCTCCTCTTTCTTCCCCAGGATCGCTTCACAGGCCGCGCAGGCCGGGCAGTCGCAGTAGTGGGCGCCGGCGGCCTTGATCTCCTCGGCGTGAGCGGCTACCTCAGGTGCTTTGTCTCCGAAAACGGCGGCGGCGCCTTCCGATTTCGCAAAGGCGATCAGCATATCGATGGGCATGATGTCCCCTTCCAGCTCCGCGATGTACTTCTTCGTCTCCTCCGCTTCCCGGTCGGTGCCCACGGCGTCCAGCCAGGCCTGAGCGGCGGCTTTTGCCTCCTTGCTGCAGGAGAAGGAATCCATCAATGCGTGGGTCTGCTCCACAACAAAATCCAAAATCTGTTTTTCCATAAAGAAGTCCTCCTTATATTAAAGTTTTTTCCATATCCACCAGATGATAAGGCACCTGGCACTGGTTCAGCATCTGCATCTCCCGCTGGTGGCAGGTGAAGATGATGATCTGTCCCGAGTAGGCCCGGGCCAGCCAGGTGAGGGCGGTGCGCAGCCGGTCGTCGTCGTACAGCACAAAGCTGTCGTCAAAGATCAGAGGCATCTCGTCCCCGCCGCCCTGTAAAAGCTTGGCCGCCGCCAGGCGCAGGGCCAGGTAGACCTGATCCATCGTGCCGCTGGAAACCTGCTCTACCGGCACCAATTTGGTGCGGGTGTTCAGGAAAATATTCAGATCCTCGTCCACGCTCATGCTGCTGTAGATCCCGCCGGTAATGCCGCTCACCAGGTCGGACGCCGCCTTATTCAAGTATAGTCCGAAGGAATCCCGGATGGTGGCGGACAGCTCCGTCATGGTATCTAAAGCCAGGTCGATCGCCGTGATCTCCTGGCGGATGCGCTCGTTCTCCTCCAGGGTCCGGCGCAGGGATTCCGCCTGATCCTTGCACTGGGCAAGGTGATCCAGCTTCTTTTCCAGTTCCCACTGGGTCCGCTGCTGCTGGCTGATCATGGATTCACAGTTCTGTTCTCGGTCCTGGAGGGAGGCGATCTCCGCCGCCTGTTCCTGGACGGTGACTTCCGAACGGGCCAGCACCTGGCTTAAGCGGATGTATTCCTCCAGCCGGGCTTCCAGCGCCTGCATGGCTTCCTCCGAGATCGAGGAATCGCCCAGATGGCGGGAGAACATCTCCTGGAGGATCTTGCCGATCATGGCGGTCTCCCGCTTCAGGGACCGCTGCCAGAACAGCAGGGCCGCGCCCACTGCCGCGAACAGGGCCGCCGCACCAAAGCAGATCGTCAGGTACAGAGAGTGATCCACGGCGCTGGGCGCCAGAGTCTGGCTTAACGTCCGCGCGATCTGTCCGGGGAAGCCTACCCCCAGGCCGGTCAGGATCGCCAGCAAAAACCAGAGGGCAGCCAGGACCGGACGGAATTTTTTCTCCCCTGCCGTTTTGACTACACAGTATTCGTGATAAGAGCCCCGGGCCTCGTTCCGGTAGGACTGGATCGACGCCTCGTCCGTGAACTGTGCCCCCTCCAGGGCCTGCCTGCCCTTGGCGATCTTCTGCAGCAGGGCTTCCCGCTCCTCCTGCTTTTCCGACAGCAGGTCCTTCACTTGGGAGCGCATGTTCTGGTACGCCAGGAGCTGGTTCTCATACTCCGGTGCGTTCACCTCCCGCTCGATGTTCCGGATCTCGCTGAGCAGGGAGGTGTAGGTCTTGCCGGCGTCCGGCGACAGCTGGCGCTCAAAATCCCGCCGCCTTCCCTTCAGATAAGCCGTAGCCTTGGTGATATTTAAGGCCATGTTGCCGGAGGTGTTCATGTTGGCGATGTAGTTGCGCAGCTCCGCCACCATGCCCCCTTCCGTAGCGCTTTTTAACTGGCCGATGCTGATGGTGTTGTTGTAGGTGGTCTCCGTCAGGCCGCACAGCAGAGAGTCCAGGAACGCCTTGGTAGGCTCCACCATCTTGCCGTGGGTCTCGTCCACGATGACAAAGGAGCGCTGCTCCTTTCGGAAATTCCGCTCCAGCCGGTACACGATCCCATCCTTCTCCAGCCGCAGGCGTCCGCCGTAGGCCGCCTTATTCTGCCAGGGCTCGTATTTGCTGAACAGATCGTTCCGGGCGGCCCGTCCCCGTCCCCGCTCCAGGCCGAACAGCATACAGCGGATAAAGGTGTGCAGGGTGGACTTGCCTGCCTCATTTTTCCCGTAGACCAGGTTCAGGCCGTCTTCAAAGGAAACGGAGCGGTCATGGAATTTGCCGAATCCGTCGATATGTAAATCC
Organism: Candidatus Ventrimonas merdavium; assembly: GCA_018715565.1. Lineage (GTDB taxonomy): Bacteria > Bacillota > Clostridia > Lachnospirales > Lachnospiraceae > Brotaphodocola > Brotaphodocola merdavium. The sequence continues at coordinate 6,096 of DVLJ01000032.1, read as the reverse complement.
AGTAATCGCATGGCTAACTCCTCTCATCCGTAGTGCGCAGCAGGGCGTCGATGCCGTAGTACAGCGCCTTTTTCTCTACCGGGCTGGCGTCCTCTTTTTCCAGGGCCCGGATAAAAAATCCGATCATATCGCTGGGATGCTCCGCGAACAGACGGCTGAAATCATACTGGGGCTCCGTCTCGTCCAGGACCTCGGTGACCTGGTACTTGTGCAGGAGCTGCTCGAAGTCAAATTCCATGTCCGGATCCCGCTTGCCCCGGATGCGGAACCGGTAGATATGCTCCGGCCCCCGCTTCTGGATCTCCTCTAAGATCCGGTGGTTCAGCTCCCCGTTGGTGGTAGCAGGCGTTACATGGACTACCAGGGACAGATACTGGGCCTGGCACATAGGCACGAATTCCAGCCGGGTCACCATGCGGGTGATGGGGCTGATCTCGCCTACGATCATGCCGTGAGGGCCGGTCTCCGTCTTGTCCAGCGGTTCCGGGGAGCCAGGCCAGGCGTAGGCGCGGTTCGGGGCGATCTCCGGCTTGTGGATGTGGCCCAGGGCCGCGTAGGAAAATCCCGCCTTAGCAAGCGCCCCCTTGTCGATCGGCAGATGGGCCGCGTCGCCGCCATGGGCTAAGAGGATCTGGATCCGGGGCTCTGAGGAGGCGGTCACGCCGTCCAGCTTCGCCTCCGGCAGCTCTGCCGAATGGTAGGAAAATCCGGTCACCTGGGTATTGATATCCTCAAAATAAACGCTGGTCAGCTCCTGCTCCATCAGAAAGGTCACGTTCGGGCACCACTGAAAGCTCATCAGGGCGGAGTTGGGGCGGATCCGGTCATGATTGCCGGCGATCAGAACGACCCGCACGCCAGGGATGGTGGAGAAGAGGTAGTTGACCTCCTTAAGATCCCGCAGCAAAGGCTGGCGGTGGAACAGGTCCCCGGCGATGAACAGGCAGTCCACGTCCCGGATCCGGGCCTGCTTCACGATCTCCCCAAAGGTGTCCCGGATGGCGTGGGCCCGCTCCCGGCTCCAGGGCCGGTCGCTGTCCGGCGTCATGCCCCAGTGGATATCGGCAATGTGGATAAATTTCATAATAGTTCCTCCGTCTCAGAACACAAGGAGCCAGTCTGTCCTCCAGCCTGGCTCCTCTTTCTTCCTTATAAATCGCAGTTGCCGACCGTCCGCGGGAACGGGACCACGTCGCGGATGTTGCCCATACCGGTCAGATACATCACGCAGCGCTCGAAGCCCAGGCCAAAGCCTGCGTGGCGGGCGGAGCCGTACCGGCGCAGATCCAGATAGAAGCGGTAGTCCTCTTCCTTCAAGCCCAGCTCGTTCATGCGGGCCAGAAGCTTCTCATAGTCGTCCTCACGCTGGCTGCCGCCGATGATCTCGCCGATGCCGGGAACCAGACAGTCTACCGCCGCAACGGTCTTGCCGTCGGGGTTCAGCTTCATGTAGAACGCCTTGATCTCCTTGGGATAATCGGTGACAAATACCGGCTTTTTGAATACCTGCTCGGTTAAGTACCGCTCATGCTCGGTCTGCAGATCGCAGCCCCAGGATACCTTGTAGTCAAAGTTGTCGTTGTTCTTCTCCAGGATCTCAACGGCCTCGGTGTAGGTCACCCGGGCAAACTCGGAGTTCAGAACGTTGTTTAAACGGTCTAACAGGCCCTTGTCCACAAAATTGTTGAAGAACGCCATCTCCTCCGGCGCATGCTCCAGCACATAGCGGATGATGTATTTTAACATGCCTTCCGCCAGGTTCATGTTGTCCTCCAGATCCGCAAAGGCGATCTCCGGCTCGATCATCCAGAACTCCGCCGCGTGGCGGGTAGTGTTGGAATTCTCCGCACGGAAGGTGGGGCCGAAGGTGTAGATATTGCGGAACGCCATGGCATAGGTCTCGCCGTTTAACTGGCCGCTTACGGTCAAGTTGGTGGGTTTGCCGAAGAAGTCCTTGGAAAAGTCTACGGCGCCGTCGGCAGTACGGGGCACGTCACTGAGACCCATGGTGGTCACCTGGAACATCTCGCCTGCGCCTTCGCAGTCGCTGCCGGTGATCAGGGGCGTGTGCACGTACACAAAATCCCGCTCCTGGAAATACTGGTGGATCGCGTAGGCGATCAGGGAGCGTACCCGGAACACAGCCTGGAAGGTGTTGGTGCGGGCCCGCAGATGGGTGATGGTCCGCAGATACTCCAGGGTGTGGCGCTTCTTCTGCAGGGGATAATCCGGGGCAGAGGGGCCTTCCACCGTCACCTCTGTGGCCTGGATCTCAAAGGGCTGCTTCGCCTGGGGGGTCGCCACCAGGGTGCCCTTTACGATGATCGCAGCGCCTACGTTCAGGCGGCAGATCTCGTCAAAGTTGGGCAGGGTGTCGTGATAGACCACCTGCAGGGTCTCAAAATAGCTTCCGTCGCTGACAACGATAAATCCAAACGCCTTGGAATCCCGGACGCTGCGGACCCAGCCGCCGATGGAAATCTCTTTGTCCAGGTAAGTCTCCCGGCTTTTATACAATTCTCTGACTGTTACCAAATCCATAGTAGTTCTCCTCGTATTTTCCTGATTCTTTCGGGCATTTCGCCAAGGGGCTGGCGCGTACATCAGGGACGTCATCCTTTTAGAATGCCTTAATATGGAGATTATAGCCTATTTCCCAAAGCGATTCAAGGGTTCTTGGCGAAAATCTGGACGCGGGAGGGGAAGTATTTGACCACCCTGTCCCTTGTGTGAAAAACTTGTCAAAATACCAGATGTAGAGAACTGAGGAAAATAAACGAAAAATGTCTAAATATATACAAAAAATCTTCGCAATATGTTCAAAATTTGTTCACTATTTTCACAAAGTGTGGTATAATGACAATCACAAGAAAAAATACAGCGAGGTGATAACGTGATAAAGAAAGAAATGATAGCCATGCTCCTGGCAGGGGGGCAGGGGAGCCGTCTCGGCGTGCTCACCCAGAAGGTGGCAAAACCGGCGGTTTCTTTCGGCGGCAAGTATCGGATCATCGATTTTCCGCTCAGCAACTGTATCAACTCCGGTGTTGACACAGTGGGGGTTCTGACACAGTATCAGCCGCTGCGGCTGAATACCCATATCGGGATCGGCATTCCCTGGGATCTGGACCGGAATGTAGGAGGCGTCACCATTCTTCCGCCCTATGAGAGGAGCAAGGGGAGCGACTGGTATACCGGCACGGCGAACGCCATCTTCCAGAATCTGGAATATATGGAGACCTATAATCCCGATTATGTTCTGATCTTATCCGGCGACCATATTTATAAGATGGATTATGAGGTTATGCTGGAGTATCATAAAGCGAACAACGCAGATGTAACGATCGCAGCAATGCCAGTCCCCATCGAGGAGGCAAGCCGCTTCGGTATCGTCATTACCGACGAGACGAACCGTATTACGGAGTTTGAGGAGAAACCTGCCAACCCCAGGAGCAACTTAGCTTCCATGGGTATCTACATATTTAGCTGGCCGGCGCTGAGAGAGGCCCTGATCGCCCTGTCGGAGGAGCCGGGCTGCGACTTCGGCAAGCATGTCATTCCTTACTGCCATGGCAAGGGCGAGCGCATTTTCGCTTACGAGTACAACGGCTACTGGAAGGACGTAGGGACTCTGGGCTCTTATTGGGAGGCCAATATGGAGCTGATCGACATCATCCCGGAGTTCAACCTGTATGAGGAATATTGGAAGATCTATACCAAGAGCGACATCATCCCGCCCCAGTATATCGCGGATCACGCGGTGGTGGAGCGCAGTATCATCGGCGAAGGGACCGAGGTATACGGCAAGGTTTCCAATTCCGTGATCGGCGCAGGGGTGACGATCAGCGAGGGCGCTGTGATCCGGGATTCGATCATCATGCGGGACTGCGTGATCGGACCGGGCGCTGTGATCGACAAGGCGATCGTTGCCGAGGATACGAAGATCGGCGCGGGCGCGAAGGTCGGCGTCGGCGAGTTTGCTCCCAGTACCTTTGATCCGAAAGTATACCAGTTTGACCTGGTGACCATCGGAGAGCACAGCGTGATCCCGGAGAATGTGAGCATTGGACGGAACACGGCCATTTCCGGTGTGACCGCCGCAGAAGACTATCCGGATGGCCTCTTAGCCAGCGGCGACTCCATTGTAAAGGCAGGTGGGACAAGATGAGAGCGATCGGTATCGTACTAGCAGGCGGAAACAGCAAGAGAATGCGGGAATTGTCCAATAAGCGGGCGATCTCCGCTATGCCGGTGGCAGGCAGTTACCGCAGCATTGACTTTGTACTCAGCAACATGAGCAATTCCCACATCCAGAATGTGGCGGTATTTACCCAGTACAACTCCCGTTCGCTGAACGAGCACTTAAGCTCCTCCAAGTGGTGGGATTTCGGGCGGAAGCAGGGCGGCCTGTATGTATTTACGCCGACCATCACCGCGGAGAACAGCGACTGGTACCGGGGGACGGCGGACGCGCTGTACCAGAACCTGACCTTCTTGAAGAACAGCCATGAGCCCTATGTGGTGATCGCCTCCGGCGACGGCGTTTACAAGATGGATTACAACAAGGTCCTGGAATATCATATCGAGAAGAAAGCAGACATTACCGTAGTCTGCAAGGATATGCCGGAGGACGAGGACATGACCCGGTACGGCCTGATCAAGACTAACGAAGACGGCCGGATCATCGAGTTCGAGGAGAAGCCCATGGAGGCCACCTCCAGAACGGCGTCCTGCGGGATCTACGTGATCCGGCGGCGGCAGCTGATCGAGCTGATCGAGCGCTGCGCGGCAGAGGATCGGGTAGACTTTGTACGGGATATCCTGGTGCGCTACAAGAACCTGAAGCGGATCTATGCGTACAAGATGGACACCTACTGGAGCAATATCGCTTCCGTAGAGTCCTATTACAAGACCAATATGGACTTTTTGAAGCCGGATGTACGGAACTATTTCTTCCGTCAGTATCCGGATGTGTACTCCAAGGTGGACGATCTGCCGCCGGCAAAGTACAATCCTGGATCGGTAGTGAAGAACAGCCTGATCTCCAGCGGATCCATCATCAACGGGATCGTGGAGAATTCCATCCTGTTCAAGAAGGCCTATATCGGCAATAACTGTGTGATCAAGAATTCCATCATCTTAAACGACGTCTACATCGGCGACAATACGGTGATCGAGAATTGCATCGTGGAAAGCCGCGACACCATCCGGGCCAATACCACTTATATCGGCTCTCCGGACAACATCCGGATCGTGGTGGAGAAGAACGAGCGTTACACGTTATGATCATATTTGCGCCCCATGGGCAGGGGCGCGGGGGAATACTATACGAGACGGAGGGGCTTATAAATGCAGATTACAGATGTGAGAGTAAGAAGAATCGAAAAAGAAGGCAAGATGAAGGCAATCGTATCGATCACTCTGGATAACGAGTTCGTGATCCACGACATCAAGGTGATCGAAGGGGAGAAGGGATTGTTCATTGCGATGCCCAGCCGCAAGGCGGCTGACGGAGAGTACCGGGACATTGCGCACCCGATCAACTCCGGCACCCGCGATATGATCCAGACCGTGATCTTGGATAAGTACGAGACCACGACGCTGGAGAATCAGGCGGAAGCAGTGATCTGAGGAATGGTTGAGAAGGAAAGGCGTTTGAAGGATCCGCAAAGGGATCTTTCAGACGCCTTTGTGATAGCAAAAGAAAGTGAGGAGATGTTATGTACTGTGATGTGGTTTCTATCGGGGAGCCGGTGATCGACTTCTTTCCAGAGCGGGAAAGGGATGGAGTCCGTTTTAAGCCTTATCCAGGCGGTGGGGCGGCAAATGTGCTGGCTGAGGTATGTGCGATGGGCCAAAGCGCGCTGCTTCTGGGAGTTGTTGGAGCGGATCGGTTTGGCGACTACTTAATGGAGGAGTTAAAGAAAGCGGGGATATCTTTGCAGGGAATGCGCCGGACGAGCCAGAAAAAAACGGGTATTGGATTTGTCGAACTGGCTGCGGATGGAGAACGGAATTTTTTGCATTACCGCGATTATCATATAAAAACCAGTTTATGGAATGAATGCGCCAAGGAGGCGATTGAACATTGCAGGA
>DVLJ01000031.1 GCA_018715565.1 Candidatus Ventrimonas merdavium | reverse complement strand
CTCCTCCACATTGTTCCCGATGGGAGTAATGGCGCCTAAACCCGTCACTACAACTCGTCTGCTCATAATCCTTCTCCTTATCTCTGCAAAAAATCCTCTGTCTGGCCGCCTCTTACATGGCCATGCCGCCGTCTACACAGATCACCTGCCCGGTGATGTAAGCGGCCTCATCGGATGCCAGGAACGCTACCAGATTGGCCACATCCTTGGTCTCTCCGAATTTCTTCATGGGGATCTGGCCGGTCACAGCCTCTTTTACGCTGTCTGCCAGAACGTCGGTCATCTCCGTCACGATAAAGCCGGGCGCCACCGCGTTGCAGGTGATGCCTCTGCTGGCCAGCTCTCTGGCTACCGCCTTGGTCATGCCGATCACACCGGCCTTGGACGCGCTGTAGTTCACCTGGCCTGCGTTGCCCATCACGCCGGAAACGGAGGAGATATTTACGATCCGTCCGCTCTTCTGCTTTAACATCTGTCTGGAGATCTGCTTGATGCAGTTGAACGCGCCCTTTAAGTTGGTGTTGATCACCGCGTCAAAGTCCTCCTCGCTCATCTTCATCAGCAGGTTGTCCCGGGTAATGCCTGCGTTGTTCACCAGGATGTCCACCCGTCCGTATTTCTTCACCACGTAATCCATCAGCTCGCCGGCCTTGGCAAACTCGGATACGTTGCACTGTACGGCCTCGGCCTTGCCGCCGGCCTCCTCGATCTCTTTTACTACTTCCTCCGCCTTGGCTGCGGAGCCGTTATAGTTTACGATCACAGTGGCCCCCTTGGCTGCCAGGGTCTTTGCGATCTCGCGGCCAATGCCGCGGCTTGCGCCGGTTACTACGGCGATCTTGTCTGTTACCATCTCTTTGACCTCCAACGTTTCTTTTATGCCTGCAGGGCCGCTGCGACCTTGTCCACATCTTCCAGCTTTTCTATATTCAGGACGGTTGCCGTCCGATCGATCTTCTTCATAAATCCGGCCAGGGTCTTGCCCGGCCCGATCTCGATAAAGGTATCCACACCGTCTGCCAGCATGGTCCGCACGCTCTGCTCCCATCTGACAGAAGAGGAAACCTGCTTCATCAGAAGCGGCTTTACCTCAGCCGCATCGGTTACATACTCCGCAGTCACGTTCGCCACATAGGGGATGGCCGGAGTGTGGACCTCCACGTTCTCCAGCACCGCGCCCAGCTTCTCTCCCGCGCCGGTCAGCATCCGGGAGTGGAACGGTCCGCTGACATTCAGCATCACCGTGCGCTTCGCGCCTGCTTCCTTTAACTTCTCACAGGCTGTCTCCACAGCCTCTTTCTTCCCGGAAATGACGATCTGTCCGGGGCAGTTGTAGTTGGCGATCTGTACGCCCTCGATGTCCGCGATCACCGCCTCGATGGCGGCTGCGTCCATCGCCAGGATGGCTGCCATGGCTCCCAGGCCAGTGGGCACCTCCTCCTGCATCAGGATACCACGCTGTCTTACGGTAGCGATGGCGTCCTTCTCACTCATCACGCCGGCAGCATAGAGCGCGCAATATTCACCCAGGCTGAGTCCCGCAGCCACATCCGGCTTTACGCCCTTTTCTTCCAGCACCTTGGTCATAGCAATGCTGGTGGTCACCATGGCTGCCTGGGTATACTCGGTGATATCCAGTCTGTCATTTTCCGTAAAACACAGCTCCGGTACGGAGAATCCAAGGATCTCCGTGGCCAGGTCAAATACCTTCCTGCCGGTCTCCGTCTGCTCATAGAAATCCTGTCCCATACCGCAGACCTGTGCGCCCTGGCCCGGGTAAATAAATGCGATCTTGCTCATTGCTCTTGCTCCTTTGCGTTCCTAATCTTACTTGCGGCCCAGAAGCGTCTCCGCCTGGTCCATCATCTCAAGGATCATTTCTTCACAGGTCTGCTCTTTGGAAACCATGCCTGCGATCTGTCCGGCCATTACGGTCCCGTTGGTCACGTCGCCTTCCTGTACGGCCTTTCTCAAGGTTCCCAGGGTCAGATACTCTAACTCCTCGAAGGACTTGCCTTCGTTCTCCAGCCGGTTGTATTCCCGGGTCATCTGGTTTCTCAGGCAGCGCACCGGATGGCCGTGGCTTCTTCCGGTTACGGCAGAATCGATGTCCTTCGCTTTCAGGACACGGTCCTTATAGTTCTGGTGAACGATACACTCTTTGGCTACCAGGAAACGGGTCCCCATCTGTACCGCCTCAGCGCCCAGCATAAATGCCGCCGCGATGCCTCTGCCGTCTGCGATGCCGCCGGCTGCGATCACCGGGATGGATACCGCGTCCACAACCTGGGGAACCAGGGTCATGGTAGTGGCCTCGCCGATGTGTCCGCCGGACTCGGTGCCCTCTGCTACGACAGCGTCAGCGCCGTATTTTTCCATTCTCTTCGCCAGAGCTACGGAAGCTACTACCGGGATCACCTTGATGCCGGCTGCCTTCCACATATCCATGTATTTCTCCGGATTGCCTGCGCCGGTGGTCACCACCTTTACGCCTTCCTCAACCACGACCTTTGCCACATCATCGGCATAGGGGCTCATCAGCATAACGTTCACGCCAAAGGGCTTATCCGTAACTTCTTTTACTTTCTTTATGTAATCGCGGATGACCTCAGCCGGTGCATTGGCTCCGCCGATCAGGCCCAGTCCGCCGGCTGCCGACACTGCGGCCGCCAGATTGTTCTCCGCAACCCAGGCCATACCGCCCTGGATGATCGGATACTGGATACCCAACAATTCTGTGATTCTTGTCTTCATATCTTTCCTCCAACGGCCATTCCGGCCGGATCTCCTTCGGGATAACTTTCCCTTTATTTAAAGGTGCAGGGCATTACGCCTCTACACCTTTGTCTTTCAGGTAATTCATAACGTCGCCAACGGTCAGCAGGTTCTGCAGGTCGTCGGACGGGATCTCTACGGAATACTCATCCTCCAGAGCCATAACCAGCTCGAACAGGTCCAGGGAATCTGCGCCTAAATCCTCTTTGAAGGAAGAAGCCTCGGTGATGGAATCTGCGTCCACGCTTAACTGGTCTGCAATGATCTCTTTCATTTTCTCTAACATGTCTTTTTTCTCCTTTAATATGAAATTTTATTTTTATAAAGAGTGACGCGCGGCATGCGCGCCGCCCTGTACTACCAATGTATCCCGGCGCTTACCACTCTACCAGGGCCGCGCCCCAGGTCAGTCCGCCGCCGAAGCCGGCCATGACGATCTTGTCGCCCCGCTCCAGCTTTCCCTGCCGGTTCAGCTCGTCTAACAGGATTGGCACGGTGGCTCCCGATGTGTTGCCGTAGCTGCCGATGTTCATGGGGACCTTGTCCAGCGGCTGCTTTAACCGCTTGGCCACGGACTCGCAGATGCGGTAGTTGGCCTGGTGGAGGACGAAGTATTTCACCTCGTCGATGTCGGTGCCGCTCTCCTTTAATACCTGCTGGATGCACTCCGGCACCTTCTTCACCGCGAACTTAAAGACCTCCTGCCCATCCATATAGATGAAGCCCAGCTCCGGCCGCTTGCCGTTCAAGAAGTTGCCCCCCGTCCTGGCGGAACAGGAAAGCACCGGACCCTTGGTCCCGTCGGAGCCCATGACGCTGTGGATCACGCCGGTCTCCTCCGCCCGCAGGACAGCCGCTCCCGCTCCGTCTCCAAAGAGGACGCAGGTGCTGCGGTCGTTCCAGTCGGTCAGCTTGCTCAAGCAGTCCACTCCGATGATCAGGGCCGTCTTGTAGATGCCTGCCTGGAGGAACGCCTGGACCGTGCTCAGGGCGAATTCAAAACCCGAGCAGGCGGCGCTGATGTCAAACGCCACGGCGTTCTTCGCGCCGATGGCTGCCTGGACCTCACAGGCGCCGTTGGGAAAACAGTTATCCGGAGAGGATGTGGCCAGCAGGATGATATCCAGCTCCCCCGCCTCCATCCCGGCATCCTCCAGGGCCCGTCTGGCCGCCTTCGCCGCCATCTCGCTGGTCCCCTCATGGACGGCGATCCGCCGCTCATGGATCCCGGTCCGGGTGACGATCCACTCGTCCGTGGTATCTACGATCTTCGCCAAATCTTCATTTGTTACAACCTGCTCCGGCACATAAGAACCGGTCCCAATGATCCTGCCTGTCATCTGCCCCTACCCGTTTTCCTCGAAATATTTTGATTCTCAAAGTAATTCCATACCTATCTTATGCAATCCTGCGTTATTTGTCAAGCAATATTTCTCAACAAAATCCGCAAATTATCATTTCCTGTTCCGGAGCCGGAAATACGCCGTCTAAACCCCGTCTTTCCCCATCAGATCCTGGTAGATCTCCCGCTTGGATACCCCCCGGTCCTTGGCCACCAGCTTCATGGCTTCCTTCCTTGGGACCCCCTGATCCTCGTAAAGCTCCATATGCTCTTCCAGGCTCATCTGCTCCCAGGACTGCTGCTGCTCCTTCCGCAGCTCCCCGATGGTCCGTCCCTGGATCACCAGCACGCATTCTCCCCGGGGCTCCTCGTCCTCGAAGCGGGCAAGCAGCTGGCCGAAGGTGGTCTGGAAGGCTTCCTCATACTTCTTCGTCAGCTCCCGGCACAGCGTCAGCCGCCGGTCCATCCCCAGGACCGCCCCCAGCTCCTTTAAGGTCCGCACCAGGTGGTGGGGGGCCTCATACAGGATGATGGTCCGGGTCTCCTCCTTTAATTCCTCCAGGATCCACTGCCGCTCCTTTTTCTCCGTGGGCAGGAATGCCTCGAAGCAGAACCGTCTGGTGGAAAGCCCGGAAAGGGTCAGGGCCGTGATGCAGGCCGCAGGCCCCGGCAGCGATGTGACGGGCACCCCCGCTTCATAGCACTGCCGCACCAGCTCCTCTCCCGGATCGGAGATGCCGGGGGTCCCCGCATCCGTCACCAGGGCGATGTCCATCCCCTGCTGTAATTGTCCCACCAGATACCGGGCCTTATCCACCTTATTGTACTCGTGATAGCTGGTCAGGGGCGTCTTGATCCCGAAATGGTTCAGCAGCTTGATGCTGTGCCGGGTATCCTCCGCCGCGATCACATCCACGGTCTTTAACGTCTCCAATACCCGCAGGGTGATATCGTCCAGATTCCCGATGGGGGTGGCGCACAGATATAAGGTGCCGCATCCCGCATGCTCTGTCATGTGCCTCTTTCCTTTCCTGTCTGTTCTTTCCGCTTTTGAGAAACCGGTTTTCCCCTAATATCCATAGATCGTATAGATCTCGTCCGTGTACTTTCCCGGCTCCTGATACACGATCACCGGCGCTTCCACCTTCATCATGGAACGTCCGCCCCGGACCGCCTCGATCAGGACCATGTTCGCCTCCCGGTCCACATAAGGGTGGACCAGCTTCATCCGCTTCGGCTCCAGCTTCTGCTCCTTTAACGCCGTGATGATCTCTGCCAGGCGGTGGGGCCGGTGCACCAGATAGAACCGTCCGCCAGGCTTTAACAGCAGGGCCGCCTCCCGGACCACGTCCTCCAGGGTGCAGAGCACCTCATGGCGGGCGATGGCCTTGGGCAGATCCGGATTCTTCAGCCCATGGCTGTCATTCATATAAGGAGGGTTGGAGGTCACCACATCAAAAGAAGCCTTGCCGAACAGCCGGCTGGCTTCCCTGATGTCTCCCTGTACGATGTCTACCTGCTGTTCCAGCCCGTTCAGCCTGACGCTCCGGGCCGCCATCTTGGCC
>DVLJ01000030.1 GCA_018715565.1 Candidatus Ventrimonas merdavium | reverse complement strand
GCCCCAGCAGGTGGACGCGCCTACCTTCAGGGCTTGTGCTGTTCTCCAGCTCATAATGCAGGATGTCGAACACCTGCCGTTTCATCCTCTCCGGGGCATTTCTGGAAAAATCCCAGACATGCTCGTTTTTCCTTGTGGAATTTCGGAACATGGCCGAAACCTTTGGGTCTGGATGGTATGGCAGGTAGAGGATTCCATTCTCATACCGCGGCCGTGCGACCTTTCCATCCTCCAGGATGTGGAACTCCTGGCTCAGCGCATGCTGTTTGAGCTTGTCAAAGGCCAGCAGGTGATGGCGGATATGCTTCATACCGCTTTGCCCTTCCAGGTAGGCTTCAAAACTTTTTCTTGTTGCATAGTCCAGCTCCGAGAAATCCTGGATCCCTTCCATGACCATGAAGTCGATCACACTGGCTTTATAGCTGATCTGTACCCTGGCGGCTTCCGCTTCCAATCTGGCTCGAAGCGCCTGATTATCCTGTTTTGCTGTTATCTGCCTGAGCGCAGCCGTCGGCATAGCGGTTCACCTCCTCTTACAGCAGATCCTTGATCCCATATAGATCCGAGTGCTTTTCATAAAATTCCCGGCTTGCGGTCATCAGCTGGTTATCCAGGATGCCCAGATATTTGACCGTCGTATCCAGATGCTTATGTCCCAGGGCCAGCTGGATCAGCTCCAGCGCCCAGCCGGCGTCCCGTCTGGACACCGCATAATATCTGCGGAGCATGTGCGGGGTCAGCTTAATGCCGGTTTTTTCCTCCATTCGGTCCAGCATGTCATACACGCTCTCCACCCGCATGGGTTTGCCAGCGGTTTCTCCCCTGATATTAATAAACAGGAGGCTCTGCCGCTGCAGTAACCTCCTGTATTCCGCCAGATAATGCAGCAGGAACTCGAAGGTTTCCCTGCTGATCTTCGCTGAGCGGTATTCCGCATTCTTGGCTCGGGCTTCGTTGTCGTTGTCGTCCCGGAAGTACACCTTGAGGACCTGCTTCTCATAATCGATATCCTTGGTATAATCCACACCCAGGATCTCGCCGATCCGAAATCCGGTCTCTGCCAGCAGCAGGAGCAGCAGCTGATCCCGGAGGTTGGTACAGGCCCGGAGGATATCGATGATCTCCGGCTCTTGCGCCGCCCGCACATTCCGGTCCTTTTCCTTCAGGTACCCCTTGAAAGACTTGGAACGGATCGTCCGTTTGACCCCTACCGCATTGGATACGGTGATCTGGTTGTAAGCCAGCACCCGCAGGGGTTCCGTATATCCGTTATCCGCCAGATATAAAAAGAACCCGAACACATCCTTGAGGTATGCGTTGCAGGTTCCATTTCCCGTCTTCGCTGTTCGATTGTCTGTGATATGCCGTCCCTCCACCAGCCAATAGAGGAACTGCCCGAAGTGGCTGCTCTGTTCCTCAAAGCTCTTTTTTGCCACTTGCAATAGCTCGGTCCCGGTCTGATCCAGATAGTTCAGGTAGTAGCAGATCGAAAGGGCGAGCCGTCTGACCGTGTTTGGCGACCGGTTGGCGTCCGCCTTATGCTTCAGGTACTTGCTCGGCAGGAGAACGATATCGTAGTTTTCCTGGTCTTCGATGTAGTACAGCTTCCGTTTGCCGTCTACGCTGATCCTGATCCGATACCGGTTCATCCGCCTCACTCCTTTCCTTCGACTGCATACACAGTATATACTATCTTTTCGAACATATCCAGGAAAACAACCGATAAAAACGCCCTATTTTTCAGCGTTTTTCCCATCATAACCAACAAGCCCGTCCAATCCGAAGCTGATCAGGATTGCCCGGTCCACAGCGGCCATCCTCTCCCCGTCCAGCCTGCCGATATATGCGCCCAGGCGCATGCGGTCAATGGTCCGCACCTGTTCCAGCATAGCAAAGGACGCAGTCCTCAGCCCTGTGGGCAGCCTGGGCAGCCCGATATGGGTGGGCAGCCTCCGTTTTCTTCTTCTGCTGGTAATGGCAGCGACGATGACCGTGGAACCGTGATGGTTGCCCACATCGTTTTGTATGACCAGCACCGGGCGCCGGCCGCCCTGTTCGCATCCGACCACAGGGGTCAGGTCCGCATAGTAAATGTCCCCTCGCCTGATCTCCATATGCGCCACCTCGCTACTGTGCGCCAGGCTTGTCCTTCTGGGGAGCATACGCCTCAAACGCCGCCCTGCTGACTACGGGGATCTCTTTTGCCCTGCGCCGCCCCATCTGGATCGGCGCCAGCAGGGGCAGGACTCTGCCGCACAGGATCTGGTCTGGGCAGTTCATAATGAACCCGCCCGCAGTATCCAGAATCAGGTTGTCCAGCATGTCGGTCAGGATGATCTTCTCTGCATCGTACTGATGGGCGCCAATAAAGTTGGCGATATTTTCCGGCGTCATCTCCAGGACATATTCCTGCCTGGCTCCGCCGTCCAGCGGATAGATATATGCGTACCCGGCATGCTCTCTGCCAGGGATTTCCTTCTCTACGATGGTTTGTTCCTTCCGTTTCAAACTTCATCCTCCTCTCCCTATGTAGAAAAGCGGCGATCCGTTTTGGGGCAGACCGCCGCCTGTGATATCAATCGTTTTGACCCTTTACCGATACTTGTCCACGACCCCCTCGGTACACGGGAACGCATTTCCCGGCCATGCATTTGGCCTCATTGGAATCTCACCACCCTGTGGTTCTCACAGAGCCGCCCTCGTTGGCTGCGACGGATCACGGTTGACGCCGCTTCACGCTCGGCCTGTCGACTGGACGGAAGTATCTTTAATGCCTCTGCCTTTCATGGCCCTCGCTGCGGGTGCGCCGCAGCGTCGGAGCTTTGCCGGCCTTGGAGGTTTCCTGTATCGGTTGGCCATCCGGGCTTGTGCTCCTGTAGCTTGTCCCTTTCGGGGACAGCAGAGGGAAAGTAGAAAATGCGCTGTACTATGAAATTGTCAAAGAGCAAAGCCCGTTCCCTTGTCACGGGGAAACAGGCGAAGGAGATTGACCCCTTCACCTATAACCTCACTTCCAAGACAAAACACAACCCCCTATTTCAGAAATTCCCGAATTTTTTTCAGCGCCGCACTCACGGACTTCTGTACCGCTTGATAGCTGCATCTTTCCCGTTCCGCAATTTCTTCGTAGGTGAGTCCATCAAAGAAATACATCTGCAGCCTTCTTTTCTGGATTTCCGGCAGCCGCCTGATTCCTTCTCGAAGTGCCTGTGTCTGTAGGGATTCATAAACAGCGCATAGAGCTTTACATCCAGTTCCAACTTGTGCGGGAACCCCTGGCCGTCTTTAAACGAGAGGTAGCATTTCCCATCGACCAATGACAGGGTATAGGGATTATACTTGTCCTTTCTTCTCTTGGGATGTCTGTCATCCATTTTCATATCCTCCAATCAACCGTTTTTTTGAATGAGCCAAAACGATTGATTGGGCGGACTACGGCATCCTATGGAAAAGCCGCATATATAACAAAATGCGCGCCAACAGACGCTATGGTCCGCTTGCGCGCATACAAATTTATGAAGGGATAAGAAGAGGTGTCATGGATGTAATGGGGGTTCATGGCAAGCTCTTTTATAGAATGTAAACCCGAATGTATAAAGAAGAAGCTGTAGATCACTCCTAAGAGCGAAGCTCGTTACTGCCGGGTTTAGGCTATATCGCCATGGTTTCCAGAGAACTAAGCATTCTGTTTTTTGACCATCTGGCCTGCTTCGCCACTTTTTTCATGAGCCATTCTGTCTCCTTCTGCCGGCTGTCAAAACGGGCTGGGTGTAGCCTTTGCACCCAGCCCGCCTGCAGACGCTTTTGCCGGTTTCGTTTCAGTTAATCAGCCTTATTTCCCGGCCGCCGCCTTTTTCCGCCTGTAGAACAGCATTCCCAGCACGCCGCCGCAGGAAGCCAGCATCAGGCCGATCCACAGCGCCATATCGCTGCTGTCCCCGGTCTG
>DVLJ01000029.1 GCA_018715565.1 Candidatus Ventrimonas merdavium | reverse complement strand
ACTGAGGACGATGGGAAATCAAAAAAGATAAAGCAGATAAAGAAAGATATAAAATTTGCGCAAGATTCAATAAAAACCACTATTTCAGAATTTGATTATTAGGAGGGGCATATGCCAATACCATTTTTATTTATTGCTGCCGGAGTAGGCACCGGGTTAGTTGGAGTAGGAAAAAGCATAAAGGCTGGCATTGACCAGAAAGAAGCAAACGATACGAATAGTGCAGCAGAGTATAAAATAGATCATGCCAAAGAAATGATCAATACAAGTCGTAAAAATTGCGGAAATGCTATTGAAACTTTGGGCCGGAGAAAAATTGCTGTACTTGATGGTAGTATGAAAACATTTATTACAGAATTTGAGAAGCTTAATCATGTGGAGCTGAGTGACTCTACAGGGTTGAATGAATTACAAAAAATGGTTTTAGATAAAAAAACATTTGCTGACTTGAAAGAATTACAAGGAATGGCGTCATCTATGGCGGGCGGTCTTGCGTCAGGTGCAATGGCAGGTGCTCTTACCGCATTTGGTGCTTATGGCGCTGCAGGCGCATTAGCCACTGCTTCGACAGGAACTGCTATTGCATCACTGAGTGGAGCAGCTGCAACAAATGCAACCTTAGCGTTCTTTGGAGGCGGTTCTTTAGCTGCTGGAGGTCTTGGCATGGCTGGCGGAACTGCTGTTCTTGGCGGCCTGGTTGCGGGACCAGCATTAGCTGTACTCGGATTTGTTGTGGGAGCGAAAGCATCTAAAAATCTGGATGCGGCAAATGCCAATTGGGCAAAAGCCAAAGAATTTGAAGAAGAAATGAAGGCGGCAGCGGATGTTTGTAATGGTATAAGAAGACGTTCTGCTATGTTTAATAGATTCTTAATCAGACTTCAAACTGTGTTTGATCCCATGCTTTATGAAATGACTCAAATCATCAAAGAGAAGGGGACGGATTTTCGGAAATTTAATGACGATGAAAAGAAATGTGTTGCCTCTGCTATGTCAATGGCTGGAGCAATAAAAGCTGTACTTGATACGCCGATATTGGATGACGATGGAAATCTGACAAAAGAATCAAGAACAATCATCGAATCAACTCAGAAGAAGGTAGAGGCGATAGCAGTATGATCTTTAGCTGCGACATGTGCGGCCTGTGCTGTAAGCATTTAGAGGAAATTCCGCAGTTAAAAGAATATGATTCAGGAGATGGAAGTTGTATATACCTTGGAGATGATGATAGGTGTAAGATCTATGAAAATCGCCCTGACATCTGTAATGTAAAGAAAATGTACGATTTATTTTATAAAGACATGATGGATGAGGACGACTATATTCAAAAGAATATAGTCGCATGTAAAGAAATAAAGAAAAAATATTCATAGTTTTTGCCGAATCGCTGAATTCCACCTAATCGAAAGCTGAACCGCCAGAGGAATGTATCTCCAAGCGACACAATGGTATTTAAGTAAACAAGTCTTCTTGGGCAGAATCGAGTTTTTGAGGTTCTGCCCTGCTTGTGCTCCTTTTTCTTTTGGATCCCCCCTGCTAGTCGCTATTTCAGCACAGATGTATAATCTCGCTTACCAAAAAGGACCCTGCTGACAGTTACCTGTTTTTTGGGCTCGTCGACCCAATAAAATACAAGATAATTATTTACCACTAATTTCCTGTATTCATGTCTCAGGGGATAGGGCGAGTCATATCTCTCATGAGTATAGGGAAACATGCTCAGGCTGTCGATCTCTTTCATAAATAAATCAGCCAGGCTATTGGCAGCTTCCGGATTGCATAATTCGCGGCTGATGTATTCAACAATCTCTACCATATCCTGTAATGCTAACGGGAGATATCCAACATTATACATGAGCAGGTTCTCCAACCGCTTTTTTTAATGCTTTTAAAACGTCCTTTGAAGAGTATCGCGTATCTGTTAAAACTGCCTGTTTTTCCGCCTCCGCGAGTTTATTGTAAACCTCGCTATCAAACTGCATTGTCTGATAAGCTTCCATGCTCATTACGACCATATCGCCGTATCCATTTTTCGTAAGAAAGACCGGCTTTTGTGTTTCATGGACCTGTCTGGATATTTCAGCAAAGTTATTTCTAAGGTCTGACACCGGACGAATAGAGTTCATATGCTCACCTCCTAAGAATAATTTAGCATAATCACGCTAAAAAATCAACGCGCAGTTCCTATTATATTATTTGTAGGAAGTAAGAAAAGATATGCCAAAAAGAAAGCATTGACTGTCGAAGGACACGGCGAGACAGCCGCCGCCTATTCTGCGGGAAGTCCCAAGTTCCAATTTGGAGCTTGGGACTTCCCGCAGTTTTATCGCATTGGCGGCGTCTGCTCCGCACGCTCCGTCTCGTTCTTATTCAGCGCCCGAAAGATAAAGTATGCCGGTATGGATGTCAGCATCAGGCAAATGCTCTTCAGCATCTGCTCTCCAGAGCAAGTCATACAGATCACAAAGGTGATCACGATCGCAAGGATCGTAGTGACCGGATAGCCCGGCATTTTCAATGGCCGTGCCATGTCCGGTTTTTTCTTTCTCAGCACCAGTAAGGACAGGCAGACCACGCATTCCAGGATCCTCCCTGCAAATACGTTGATCGCCAACAGCGTGCTGAAGGACCCGGTCCAGACGAAGATCAGAGCGGTAAGACAGATGAACAGCATCGGGATATACGGCGTGTTGTATTTCTTATGCAATGTTCCAAACGCTTTGAACATCAGGCCATTCTGGCTCATGGAATAAGAGACACGCGGATAACTCATGATCCCGCCGTTCAGCGCGCCAAAAATTGCCACGCAGGCTCCGATCGTTACGATAACCGTTCCGGCCGGTCCAAAGATCGCGGTACCTGCATCCACAACCGGCGTTTCACTTCCTGCCAATTCTGCAAATCCTACCGTACCCACACAGGCGATCGAGATCAGGACATTGATCGCGATCACGATCACCATGCCAATGATCATCCCCAGGGGGAGCGTCCGTTTCGGATCCTTGATATCCGCACCCATATATGCCAGCTGATAATAACCGCCAAAAGCCAGGAATGCCGGAAATGCTGCGCTCAGGACCCCGCTCCACTCCGTCGTCTGGGACGCGGTCGTCATGGTGGTAAAGTTTTCCGGCGACATCAGGAAGAAACCGCCAATGATGACCAGCAGAAGCGCCAGCAGCTTTCCCACCGTAAAAATATTCGCTACCATAGAGCCTAATTTTGTTCCGCAGATATTTAAGATCAAAAGTGCCAGGATCACGGAAGTAGCCACCATTTTGATCCCCGTCGGCGTGATCCCAGGGATCAGTTTTGCCAGGTTGCTGGCAAACCCTGTGGCAAGCATCGCCACCAGAGGGATATAGTTTCCGATCGTCATAGACCATCCATAGACAAATCCCGCGCCTTTTCCAAAGGATTCTGTGATATAGACATACGGACCGCCTGCTTTTGGCATAGCGGGAGCCAATTCTGCATACACCAAAGCGCAGAGGATCCCGCTGGCTCCTGCCAGGATCCACGCAGCCATAAACGGCCCAAAGGATCCGGCTGCCGCCGCCACCGTTCCCGGCGTCATAAAAATGCCGGAACCGATCACCG
This sequence comes from Candidatus Ventrimonas merdavium, assembly GCA_018715565.1. Classification (GTDB taxonomy): domain Bacteria; phylum Bacillota; class Clostridia; order Lachnospirales; family Lachnospiraceae; genus Brotaphodocola; species Brotaphodocola merdavium. The sequence continues at coordinate 41,679 of DVLJ01000029.1, read as the reverse complement.
CCCCCACCAGGATCGCAACTGCCCCAAATAAACCAATTTGTCTTTTCAGACCATTTTCTTCCCCACCCATATTTACTCTCCTTTAATCGTGTCTTTCGCCAATGCATGCTCCATTGCCCATGCCGACAGCTCCTGGCCGATCCCCGGCAGCTCCGGGATATGACAGAAGCCCTGTTTATCCGGCTGATGATCATAGATCCCCAGGCGCTTGTTCTTCTCATTCCGATTGGTCACATGATGCTCGTGGATCACAAAATTCGGAAGCGATGCCTCCACATGCAGGGACGCTGCGATCGCGATCGGACTTCCGCACACATGGATCTGGATCCCCGCATCTACCGCTGCGGCCATCGATGCAATTTTCATGGCTTCCGTAATACCGCCGCATGTTCCAAGATCTGGCTGATAAATCTGGAAAATATCATTCTTGATCAGATTCGCGTAGTGATATTTTCCATATACCCGCTCTCCTCCGGCCTGCGGAATGGCAGAATATTTCCGAACAGTCTCCAGCACCTGCAGATTCATCGGCGTACAGGTTTCTTCCATGAACATGATATGATACGGCTCGATCAATCTGCTCATCTCCACAGCGGATACTGCGTCTGTCCTTGCATGGTTCTCTACAATGATATCCACGCCCTCGCCCACAGCATCCCGAACGGCTTTCACCCGCTCCTCGATCAAGGATCGCACGCTTGGATGGATAGGTCCTTTCAGGAAGCCGAGCCGATCGCCATTTCTGTCATATGTGATAAAATTGATCTTGATGGCATCAAACCCTTCTTCCACTGCCTTCAGCGAATGCTCCACCAGATCTTCTGTCCTGCAGCCGCGGTCAAATACCATCCCGTCTCCCCAGCCAAACTGCAGCTGACTGGCGTAAGCTCTCAGCTTGTCCCGGCATTTTCCTCCCAACAGCCGGTACAGCGGAACGTTGAGCGCCTTAGCTTTTATATCCCAGCAAGCCATATCGATCGCGCTGATCGCTGAAAACATCACCGTGCCTCCCCCCTGCGCCCAGAAGGTCTGAGTATACATATCCTCCCATAAGCGTTCCGTCGCCATAGGATCTTTTCCGATCACAAATGGCGCTACTTCTCGGATCATATGAAAAGAAGCGGACGCTCCGGTATCAAATCCCACGGATGCCTCTCCATAGCCGCATATCCCTTCATCGGTCATGATCCGGCAGACGATCGGTCTCCATCCCGGAGAACCGCCGTCCAGGAGAAATACCTCTGCCTGTTCTATCTTCATGCTTCTTGCCCTCCTTTATGAAACTATCAGATCTGATCTACCCACATTATAAAGGATGAATGGTCCATTTATATATTCCAAACCCGAATCCATGTCTTCCTCTTTTTCTCAGATAAAAGTGGTTTTTTTCTGGTTATTTTAGAATTTATCTGGTAAAATAGTATATAAGTTTGTCGATTTTGTATCCAGAACAGGAAGGAAAGTCTGATGAAAAATATCAATATGCAGCAGATCCTATATTTTCGGATCACGATGAAATGCTCCAGCTTTGCCCAAGCTGCGGAGCTTGCCTACACAACCCAGTCTACCATCAGCAAAAATATCGCTTCTCTGGAAAAGATCGTCGGCGAACCGCTGTTCATCCGCCAAAAAAAAGGGATCATCCCGACCCCAAAGGCGATTTTCCTCAATCTGGAGCTGAGTGAGGTTTATGACAGATTGGATTCTCTTTTCAATAGTTCCTATCAGTATAAACAGGATGGCATCACAGTCAGTTTCTGTCAGAATATTGATTTTCCTTCTGCCATTCCGGATTTTTTCTCCCTGCTGGCACGGGATGATTTTTTCTCCCGCGCCAACGTAAAACTTCACTGTTACGAAAATGAGACCGTCGTCAACGGTGTGCTGAATGGTTCCTATGATCTGGGCTTTATCCTCTCAGACACAAATGTATCTAACCCCAATATCAAGCTCCATACCATTGCCTCCGCCGCACCGCAGATTTTCTTTTCCATCAATTCTCCATTGAACCAGAAAGAAAACCTGACGATCCATGATTTTTCCAATTATCCGCTTGTTACGACCAGGTATCTGATCGAAAAAAATGATTACCGGATGATCAATCAGCTTCCCTTTACGCCAAAAGGGATCGAGATCGTGGAATCCTATGATGACATACCGATCTACCTGGCCACCGGACATTATATCACCCTGCTGCGTCCCTGCGTTTACCTGTCCAACCACAAAAATATCGTTAGCTATAACCTGTCGGATACCTATCCTATGACCCAGGGTGTGACGATGATCTGGTTCCAGAACAATAAAAATAAATACCTAAAAAAAATACTTACTATAATGGGGGCGAAATAACATGAGACCGATCGACGACTACTCTTACCAGTGCGGCGTCATGGACTGCTTTAATGAAATGGTGAAGGCCGGCCTGAAACGCATTGCCCTGGCCCATCCTTCCCGGACAAAAGGCCAGCGCGACGCGTACATTCCTTTTGCGGAAATGATCACAGAGAAGTATCAGACGCATTACTATCTGGATGACGATCCGCTGATCACGGACCTGTTTCCCTACTCGCTGAATAAGGGGACGTACAATATCATTTTCTACAAGGAAAAGCAAGACATCGAAGCATATATCGCCCTAAAAGCACAGAAGGCCGCCGCATTAAAGGAAGGGAGGTACGCTGACTGCCGGAACGAGATCGCCGCCAGCTTCGGAAAGCTCCTCAGCTACTCTGATGAGACGATCCAGACCTATATCGAACATAATACAGAAAAAGAAAATGAAGCATAACACAAAAAAATCTGCAGGGATGCACCCTGGCAGGGAGATGGGGACCGTGGTCCCTCTGCCTTCTCCTCTGCGAAGTATGCATCCCTGCAGAACGTCCTGATCCTTACCGGAAGCTGGAATACAGCTTCCCAGCCTCCAGCGAATATCCTTTCGCCGCCGCCATCTCGCTCACTGTCACCATCTGATAGCCCCGTCTGTGCAGCTCTGGGATGATCCGCAGGGCCGCGTCGCCGCTCTGGCTGTACAGCTCATGCATCAGGATGATATCCCCGTCCTTTACATGGTCCAGGACCGCGGCTACGGTCTTATCCGCGTTCTTAGTCTTCCAGTCCAGGGTGTCGATGTTCCACTGGATCATGGGCATGTTCACGTTTGCCTTGACCGTGCTGTTCACATTGCCGCCGGGCAGGCGCATCAGCTTAGGCCGGACGCCGCAGGCCGCCTCGATGGCGTCGTTGCACTGTTCCACCTGAGAACGGATCTCCGCCGCGCCCAGCTTCTGGAAATACTTGTGGTTCATGGAATGGTTGGCTACCTCATGGCCCTCCGCCACCATCCGCTGTACCTCAGCCTTGTGGGAACCGACCCGCTCTCCCACCATGAAGAACGTAGCCTTCCCGCCGTACTGGGCCAGGCAGTCCATGATCCGGTTGCCCACCGACGGCTGCGGACCATCGTCAAAGGTCAGGGCCACCATCGGTTTGCTGGGATCGATGGTCCGTCCGCCGGAAGCCTGTGCGCTCTGCGCCGCCTCCGGAGCCTGGGGCTGTCCCCCTTCCTGCGCGGTCTGCCCCGCCGCCTCTCCTACGGGAGTCAGCACCGTTCCCTCGCTTCCCGGAGGCGCCGACGGCGACTCACTGGACACCGGGGCCGCAGCCGAGCTCTCCCCGCCGCCGGACACGATCACCGGACTGCCGCTGCCTGCCGCCCCTTCTGAAGAAGCCGCAGGGGCTGCCTGTCCGGCGGCCGGAGTATCCTGTCCCCCAGTTCCCGGCGCACCTTGGCCGGCAGACACCGTCCCGGACGCGCTTCCCGGCGTGATCACCGGACTGCTGCTAGCTGCCGTCCCTCCTGAGGGAGCCGCCGGAGCTGCCGTGCTAGCCGGAGCTCCTCCTCCCGATCCCCCCGACGGTCCTCCCGGCGCCTGCGCCTGTCCCGCCGCACTGCCTGCGGTACCCGTACTTCCCGGGGCGTTCGTAGTAAAAGTCTCTGAGGCCCCCGAGCTGCTGCCTCCCGGAGCGCTTCCTCCCTGCCCCGCCACGATCACATTACTGGCCGCCGCGAACGGCTGTCCTGCCCATACCTGCTGCACTGCTGTCAGCAAACAGGCTGCCGTAAGGACTGCTGTCAATATGTTCTTTCTTCTCATGCAAAACCTCCATATGATGTGTCATTCCATCCTGCTGTACCGCGATATCTTCCTTCTTCCTCCCGGCTCCATAGAAACGCCGGCGTCCGGCCGATATCTGCTGTCTCCTCAGTATACCTGATTTTTTCCATTCCTACAAGAGGCGTCGGAAAGCACAAACCGCGCAATCCGGCGCCTCATCGTTTCCCGTCCCAAGCTTTCCTGACCCAGGCCTCCACCCCTTCTGACAGGCTCTTTTCTCCGGGCTCTCCGCTCCTCCTCACTCACCCCGCAGATACGCCAGCACCGCCTCCACCGACCGTTCCCGCACCGGGATGGTCAACTCCGGCTCGTTGATGTGCTCCAGGTAGTGGGCGTCGGAGTTGCTGATGATCCGGCAGTCATTCAGGTAAGGATTGGCCTGCCGCACCCCGTGGAGCTTTTTCAGATCCTTAAGCTCCGCCGTGCGGAACTTGCTGTCCGGCGGCACAAAGCCTAAGTTGGCGATCAGGCTGTTGGCGGACTTTTCCACATGGGCAGGGAACATCACGCCGCCAAAGCCTTCCACCAGCTCCCACAGTCCCTCAAAGGAAATGTCCGCGCTGTTGATCAGCAGGTACGGCTCCGTGGCAATGCAGAGATCCTCCTCATTGCAGATCTGCTGCTTCCCGAAGATTTCCTCCTTATTGGGAAATTTCATCAGCCGCTCATATACATAGGCATCAAAATCCAGCGCCGCTTCCAAGGTGGGGAACAGGCAGACCGCGTGCACCTCCTCAGAGGTATTGATCTCCATACCGGGGATCGCCAGCACTCCGAACTGCTCCGCCAGCTTTAACACCGCCGGGCAGTTCCGGCAGCTGTTGTGATCCGTCACTGCGATCACGTCCAGCCCCTTGATGGCCGCCATACCCACGATATTCCCCGGCGTCATATCGTCATCCCCGCATGGGGAAAGGCAGGAATGGATATGCAGATCATAGCTTAGGTCAACCATGCATCTCCTGCCAGATCCACAGAGCCGCCTCAAACACCGGCTCCTCCGTGCCCAGCACAGTGATATCCTGGTCCTTCGCCTTCTTCACCGCGATCTCGTCCAGCTCCGTCCCCTCGGCCATGATAACGCAGGCCGCGTCCGCCAGAGTCGCCACGGCCAGCGTGTTCATATTCCCCATCACCGTCACCCAGGCGCAGCCAGAGGGCGCCCGGCCCATAGCCACGCTGAGCAGATCGCAGCAGAACGGGGTGGTGATCTCCCGCTCTCCTCCGTCGCCTTCATTGATCACCCGGAACCTCCCGCTGTCGATCAGCTGCTGTACCTTCATGTTCCATCCGCTCCTTTCCTTCTGCCGCTCCGGCTCCCTCTTCGGTTCCAGCTGCTTCTGCCGCTCCGGCTACGGCTGTTTTTGCCGCTCCGGCGGCTCCTGCCGCCCGGGATCCTTCCTGCCGCTCCGGCTCTTTCTAATCACCGCTCTCTCCGTCGTCCTTATTGTCCAGCAGCGACATCTCGCTGGAGATCCGCTGGATGTATTCCTTCAAGATACGCAGGGTCTCCTGGCCTCCGTGATCGCCTGCGTGGAGATCGTCTGCCAGGACGGATACCTCCTCCGACAGCCGGTGCAGGTTCTCCCGCAGATAATATACGCAGTCATTCTCACTGGCCTGCCCCCGCACGATATCCTCCGCCAGGGCCTTGCAGGTAGGCGCTCCGCAGGAGCCGCAGTCCAGCCCCGGGAACTTCCGGCACAGCCGCTCCACCTGGTTTAGGCGTACAAAACTTTCCATCATGTTCTCGCCCAGGCTGAACACCGGCTCATACTGCACCCCGGTGGTCCAGGGCACGATCTGCTCCGCCTGCTCCTCATTCTCCATATGGCTGCGGGCTACAGGCATGTATTTGCGCAGGCGCTTCAGCTTCACCTCCGCCACGTAGGGGTTCTCCACATTCAGCACGCCGCCGACGCAGCCGCCGTTGCAGGCGTTCAGCTCCACGAACTTTAAATTGGTAAACTTCTGGTCCTCCAGGTCCTCCAGCACCCGGATCACGTTCTCGATGCCGTCGGCGGCCAGGTAATTCTCCGTGAACAGGCCCCCGGCCTCTCCGCCGCTCCGGCCCCAGCTGACCCCGATCTTCCCGGAGGTGCTCAAGTCCTGGGCGTCCGGTCCCACCGCCTTCATGTGGGAAAGCAGCTTGGGATACACGTCCTTGATGGCCAGGACCCGGTCCACCTGGCTTTTCTCCGTCCCCAGGGGGGCCTTGGAATAGGTCACCTTAGACGGGCATGGGGAAATGAAACAGATGCCGATGGCCTCCCTGGGAAGCCCGGTCTTTTTCATCGCCCGCTCCGCCGCCATCACCGCCGCCACTTCCACCGGCGGATTCAGCGGGAGCAGATGAGGGATCAGGTTGGGGAACCTTACCCGGATCAGCCGCACCACCGACGGGCAGGCCGTGCTGATGAACGGATAATTCTCCTCGTGGGCGCTTAGATACGCCCGGGTGGCCTCCGACACCAGCTCCGCCGCCGCGCTGACCTCGAACACATCGTCAAAGCCCATGAGCAGCAGGGCGTTCAGCACGACGTTCACATCGTCCAGGTTGTTGAACTGGCTGTATAGGGACGGAGCGGGGAGCGCCACCGTGTAGCGGTACTGCTTCAGCACCTCCAGCTTGTCGTAGGTCGCCACCTTGGCGTGATGGGGGCAGACGCGGATACACTCCCCGCAGTCAATGCAGAACTTGGGATTGATCTGCGCCTTTCCGCCCCGCACCCGAATGGCCTGGGTGGGGCACCGCTTGATGCAGTTGATGCACCCCTTGCACAGATCCGCCTCCAGACGGACGGAATGGTAAAATTTGTCCATACTGCCTCGCTTCCTCAGGCCAGGTGTACGTCCATGGTAATGGTGGTCCCTACGCCCAGCTCTGTCTCGATCTTCATATCGTCCGTGTATTTTTTCATATTGGGCAGGCCCATGCCCGCGCCGAAGCCCAGGCTGCGCACCTCGTCCGGAGCCGTGGAGTACCCGGCCTTCATCGCCAGATCGATATCCGGGATGCCGGGACCCACATCTGCCAGGATCATGCGGATATTCTCCGGCGTGATCTCCACCGTGATCTCCCCGCCCTTGGCGTGGATCACCATGTTGATCTCCCCCTCATACATGGCGATGGCCACCTTGCGGACCGCCTCCGGGCTGACGCCCATCTGCTTTAGCTTGCTCTTCACATCGCTGCTGGCTTCCCCTGCCCGGGTAAAATCGTCAGCAGAGATCGGGTATTTTAATACGATCGCATCCATTATATCGCACCTCCGCCCAGTCCGGCCTGATACAGCATGCCGCAGGAGGAAAACATCCGGTGTCCGGTCTCCATCACGATCAGGTCCCGGTCCTTGGCCATCTGGATCAGGGTCTCGTCCGGCTTCTTGCCCCGGACAAAGATCAGGCAGACAATGTCCAGCATCTCCGCGGTGCGGATCACCTGGGGATTGCACAGGCCGGTCAGCAGCACCGAATGGTCCTTGGAAAAGGCCAGCACGTCGCTCATCATGTCCGAGCCGCAGGCGCTCCGCACCTCCCGGTCCAGGAATTCCTCCCCAGTCAGCACCCTGGCTCCCAATATGTTCTGTACGTCTCTTGCAGTCATAAACAGTCCCCTCCATTTTTCATATTTCACACAAGATTCTTCTTTTAGGATACCATTGAACTTGTGAATGTTCAACAGGTTTTCCCAAGAAAACCTTCGGTCATTTTTGACTTAATGTAGATTTTTTGAACAACCTGTGCTAGAATATTAGATACATTTGACCAACTGCAAATAAGAGGAGGAATATTCATGGCTTGCAAAAAAGGAAGTGTTCCCTTTTCAGGGACACCAGAGCAGGAAGCTGCTCTGAAGAAGGTCATTGCAGAGCTGAAGGACACCAAGGGAGCGCTGATGCCGATCATGCAGCAGGCCCAGGAGATCTACGGCTATCTGCCTATCGAAGTCCAGACGATGATCTCGGACGAAACCGGGATCCCCTTAGAGAAGATCTATGGCGTTTCTACATTCTACGCTCAGTTCGCCCTGCAGCCCAAGGGCAAGTACCGCATCTCCGTATGCCTGGGGACGGCCTGCTACGTGAAGGGCTCCGGCGCCATTTTCAGTAAATTAGAAGAGCTGCTCGGCATCACCAACGGCGAGTGTACTCCGGACGGGAGATTCTCCCTGGATTCCTGCCGCTGCGTAGGCGCCTGCGGTCTGGCCCCGGTCATGATGATCAACGACGAGGTCTACGGACGTCTGGTCCCGGATGACATCCCCGGGATCCTGGCCAAGTATCAGTAGCGCCTATGATGCCTGAGATCTCTTTGAATATCCTGGATGTAGCGGAGAATTCCACCCGGGCCAAGGCTTCCCTGGTGGAGATCACCGTGGACACGGATGTGGCGGCGGATACTCTCACCGTTGTGATCAAGGACGACGGCTGCGGCATGACCGAAGAGCAGGTCGCTCAGGTCATCGACCCGTTCTACACCAGCCGCACCACCCGCAAGGTGGGCCTGGGCGTCCCCTTTTTCAAGTACGCGGCAGAGAGCACCGGCGGGAGCTTTTTCATCCGGTCCCAGGTAGGCGTGGGGACTGTGGTCACTGCAGTATTTGTCCTGTCCCACATCGACCGGATGCCCCTGGGGGATATGACCAGCACGATCCATTCCCTGATCGTTTACCATCCGGACACGGATTTTATCTACTGCTACCGCTACAACGGAGCTTCCTTTACCCTGGATACCCGGGAATTTCGGGAGATCCTGGGAGACGTGCCCTTTGACACGCCGGAGGTATCCGAGTATATCCGGGAATACCTGTCAGAAAACCAATCAGAAACCGACGGCGGCGCCGTTTACTGACGCCCCGCCTATCATCAGTATTTTGGAGGAATGATATGAAAAGTCTCGAAGAATTAAGAGCCATCCGGGAAAAGATGCAGGGCCAGGTCGGCCTGCGCGCCGAGGATCACGCTCACACCCGCGTCGTAGTAGGTATGGCCACCTGCGGGATCGCCAGCGGTGCCCGTCCCGTACTGAACACCCTGTCCCGTCTGGTCCAGGAGAAGGGCCTGACCGGCAAGGTCGCCGTGACCCAGACCGGCTGCATCGGTCTCTGCCAGTATGAGCCCATCGTAGAAGTGATGGAGCCCGGCAAACCCAAGATCACCTACATCAAAATGGACTCAGAAAAAGCTGCGGAAGTCGTGGAACGCCATCTGATCGGCGGCCACATCGTGGAAGAATACACCCTGGCTTCAGCAGACATTAAGTAAGGAGGAACGCAAATGTATCGTTCACATGTATTGGTTTGCGGCGGAACAGGATGTACTTCCTCCGGAAGCCAGCAGATTATGGAAGCTCTGAAGGAGGAGCTTAAGAAAACCGGTCTGGAGAATGAAGTCTCCGTGGTGCAGACCGGCTGCCACGGTCTCTGCGCCCTGGGACCGATCATGATCGTTTACCCGGACGCCAGCTTCTACTCCATGGTCAAAGTAGAAGATATCCCGGAGATCGTACACGAGCATCTGTTAAAAGGCCGCGTGGTCACCCGCCTGCTGTATCAGGAGACCGTGACCCCCGCCGGCGTGAAGGCCCTGATCGACACTGACTTCTACAAGAAGCAGCACCGGATCGCTCTGCGCAACTGCGGCATCATCAACCCGGAGGTGATCGAGGAGTACATAGGCACCGGCGGCTACGCCGCTCTGGGCAAGGTCCTGACCGAGATGACGCCCGACGATGTGATCCAGTGCCTGCTGGATTCCGGCCTTCGGGGCCGGGGCGGCGGCGGATTCCCCACCGGCTTAAAGTGGAAGCTAGCGAAGCAGAACGAGGCGGACCAGAAGTATGTCTGCTGCAACGCCGACGAGGGCGACCCCGGCGCGTTTATGGACCGTTCCATCTTAGAGGGCGATCCCCATGCGGTGCTGGAGGCCATGGCCATCGCCGGATATGCCATCGGCGCCAACCAGGGCTACATCTACGTGCGGGCTGAGTACCCCATCGCCGTAGAGCGCCTGAAGATCGCCATTGCCCAGGCCCGGGAGATGGAGCTGTTAGGCAAGGATATCTTCGGCACTGGCTTTGACTTTGATATCGACCTGCGTCTGGGCGCCGGCGCGTTCGTGTGCGGCGAGGAGACCGCTCTGATGACCTCCATCGAGGGCAACCGCGGCGAGCCCCGCCCCCGTCCCCCGTTCCCGGCTCAGAAGGGCCTGTTCGGCAAGCCCACCATTTTGAACAACGTAGAGACCTACGCCAACATCCCCCAGATCATCCTGAACGGTCCGGAGTGGTTCGCCTCCATGGGTACGGAGAAGTCCAAGGGCACCAAGGTGTTCGCCTTAGGCGGCAAGATCCACAACACCGGTCTGGTAGAGATCCCCATGGGCACCACCCTGCGGGAGGTCATCGAGGAGATCGGCGGCGGCATCCCTAACGGCAAGAAGTTCAAGGCTGCCCAGACCGGCGGTCCCTCCGGCGGATGTATCCCGGCGGAGCACTATGATATCCCCATCGATTACGACAACCTGCTCTCCATCGGCTCCATGATGGGCTCCGGCGGTCTGATTGTTATGGACGAGACCGACTGTATGGTGGACATCGCCAAGTTTTTCCTGGAGTTCACCGTAGAGGAATCCTGCGGCAAATGTACGCCCTGCCGCATCGGCACCAAGCGGATGCTGGAGATCCTGACCAAGATCACCAAGGGCCAGGCCACCATGGAAGACCTGGATAAGCTGGAAGAGCTCTGCTACTATGTAAAAGAAAACTCCGCCTGCGGACTGGGCCAGACCGCACCCAACCCGGTGCTGTCCACCCTGCGCTATTTCCGCGACGAATACGAAGCCCATATCAAGGAAAAACGGTGTCCGGCCGGCGTCTGCAAGGCCCTCCTCTCCTATCACATCGATGCAGAGAAGTGCCGCGGATGTACCCTGTGCGCCCGCACCTGCCCGAACAACGCGATCATCGGCTCCGTACGCAACCCGCACATCATCGATCAGGAGAAGTGCATCAAGTGCGGCGCTTGTATGGAGAAATGTAAGTTCGGCGCGATCTACAAACAGTAATGGAGGAGAATTGATATGGAGAATATTACACTGAAAATTAATGGTATCGAAGTAAGCGCTCCAAAAGGCTCCACCATTCTGGAGGCGGCGCGGCTGGCTCATATCGAGATCCCGACCCTCTGCTATCTGAAGGATATCAATGAGATCGGCGCCTGCCGGATGTGCGTGGTGGAGGTCAAGGGCGCCAGAAGCCTGGTGGTAGCCTGCGTGTACCCGGTGAACGAGGGCATGGAGGTATTTACCAACACCCCGAAGGTCCTGGAGTCCCGGAAGAAGACCCTGCAGCTTCTGCTCTCCAACCACAACCGCAGCTGTCTGTCCTGCGTGCGCAGCGGCAACTGTGAGCTGCAGCAGCTGGCGAAGGAGCTGGGTGTGGAGGATGAAGGCTATTACGACGGCGACAAGACCCCGTCCTGCATCGACGACAGCGCGGTCCACATGATCCGCGACAACAGCAAGTGCATCCTGTGCCGCCGCTGCAGCGCAGTCTGCGAAAAGGTACAGGGCATCGGCGTGATCGGCGCCAACGAGCGGGGCTTTGCTACCTTCATCGGCTCTGCCTTTGAGATGGGCTTAGGGGAGACCAGCTGCGTATCCTGCGGCCAGTGTATCGCAGTCTGCCCCACCGGCGCATTACAGGAAAAATCCCAGATCGACGAGGTGCTGGCGGCCATCGCGGATCCGTCCAAGCATGTGATCGTTCAGACCGCTCCCGCAGTCCGCGCCGCATTAGGCGAGGAATTCGGCTATCCCATCGGCACCAATACCGAGGGCAAGATGGCGGCTGCCCTGCGGCGGATCGGCTTTGACAAGGTATTTGACACCAACTTCAGTGCGGACTTAACCATTATGGAAGAAGCCCACGAGTTCCTGGACCGGGTACAGAACGGCGGCAAGCTGCCTCTGATCACCTCCTGCTCCCCGGGCTGGATCAAATACTGTGAGCACTATTTCCCGGATATGACCGAGAACCTGTCCTCCTGCAAGTCTCCCCAGCAGATGTTCGGCGCCATCGCCAAATCCTACTACGCGGAGAAGGAAGGACTGAAGCCGGAGGATATCGTATCCGTATCCATCATGCCCTGTACCGCTAAGAAGTTCGAGGTGCAGCGGCCGGATCAGGCAGCCAACGGCGTGCCGGATGTGGACTACTCCCTGACCACCAGAGAGCTGGCCCGGATGATCCGCAAGGTAGGACTCAAGTTCCGGAATCTGCCGGACGAGGGCTTTGACGCTCCGTTAGGACTGGGCACCGGCGCGGCCGTGATCTTCGGCGCCACCGGCGGCGTGATGGAAGCAGCTCTGCGTACCGCAGTGGAGACTTTGACTGGCGAAGAGCTGGCCAGCTTAGATTTCACCGAAGTCCGCGGCATGGAAGGCATCAAGGAGGCCACCTACCCGGTAGCCGGCCTGGATGTGAAGGTTGCCGTAGCCTCCGGCCTGGGCAACGCCAGAACCCTGCTTAAGAAGGTACAGTCCGGCGAAGCGGATTACCACTTCATCGAGATCATGGGATGCCCCGGCGGCTGCATCAACGGCGGCGGCCAGCCCCAGCAGCCCGGCTATGTGCGCAACACCGTGGATATCCGCGCTCTGCGGGCCCAGGTGCTCTACGATTCCGATCAGGGCAATCCGATCCGGAAGTCCCACGAGAACCCGGCCATCAAGGAGCTGTACGCCACCTACCTGGGCGAGCCGGGAAGCGAGAAGGCTCATCACCTGCTGCATACCAGCTATATCAAGAGAAAGATCAACGAGATCTAAGACGCAGGCGCTCAGAGAAAAGGATCCGCTGAACGACAAGCCAGCGTTGAGAGAGCAGATCTGCTCAGACATAAGTTTCCCCCCGGACCGCACAAGCCCGGGGGGATTTTTTCTGCAAGATCGACGTTCAGATCCTCGCTGTTATCGTCGCTGTTATCTTCCCTGTTCTGCCTTCCTGCTTACAGAACCGTCATTTCCGTGCTGGACTGGTAGCACTGGAAATCGTTGTCGATGTTGTGGGCGATCAAGCGGGCGCGCAGGCTGTGGCGCCGGCACATTCCGTCTTCACAATTGCAGGGTACGCTCCCATCCTCGGGAAGCACAAATTTGATCCCTTTTACTTCCACATCCCGGCAGGTGGCGTGGTTGTGGGCGGGGATGGTCATGGCTTTCATGCCGCGCTGGTATTCCCGGCCTTCCTCGTCTACTTCCGTGAGGACAACGCCTAAGGCAACCCGTTTGCGGGGGCAGACATGCTTTACGGTCACATCCAGCTGGACGATCCGTCCCTGGGATTCCAGGTAAGTGTCGCCGGTATCCAGCTCTACCGCATCCTGACAGCCGGTCACTTCCAGGTCCACCGGCGTCGGACACGCTTCTACTACCTCGTCCGTATCGCACTCCACGGTCACGTAGGGATCCGGGAACGTTACCCGATGGCCTTCCCGGTCGGAGTAGGTGACGGACTGGTTCACCTGGCGCAGGCCCTCGGTCTGGCCCACATGGCGTACTGTGAACTCCAATGACGCCTCCTCGATGCTGGATGTGCCTAATTGGGCGATCTTCCACTGCAGGGTCCGGTCGTTGACCTTCATGACCGTGCCCTTGGTCGGGGTACCGATGCTGACGATCTCAAAATCGGTGTTCAGCACTTCGTTGATCACGATATCTGTGGCTCCCGGACGGTAACAGCAAGACGCGCCGTACCCGGTCTCCTCATGATCGCAGCACCGCTCCGGCTCTGCGGTCAGAGCCAGCGTCACCTTCATGGTGCCGTCGCAGGCGATGCGGGAAACATCCGTATATTTTCTGGAACTGATAATGCCCATAGTTGTAACCTCCAATGATCGATTAAACTTCGGGGGCTTTTCCCCCTCACTCCATACTATGTCCCAGTGTCCAAAAAGGTACGAAAAAGCCCTGGCCGAGCATTCATCCCGCTCGCCCAGGGCTTCCTGAAATCCTTCTATTGGGACCGTCGATCCGGACCGCCTGGGCAGCTGTGCAGGCTGCCGCGTCTGCATCCCCCGCGCTTAGTGGCGGTGCATCGCCAGGTTTTCCAGTCCTTTTTCTTTTAAGTTGGCATGGACCTCTCTGCCGTCGGCCTGGCTGATCAGCAGGTCGCGGGCCTTCTTGGCCTCCTGCTCAGTCTTGTGCTTGCTGGGGCCGCCTACGCAGCCGCCTACGCAGGCCATGCCTTCGATGAAGTCTGCCGGCAGCTTACCTACCTTCAGAAGCAGCAGGGCCTTCTTACACTCGGCAGCGCCGTTGCACTTCATGACGGTGGGGTTGATGTCCTCGTTGGTCTCCTTCATGCACTCCAATACCGCCGCGGTCACGCCGCCGGAGTTGCCGAAGCGCTTTCCGAATACGGAGCTGTCCTGATAGGTGTTCTCCTCCGGCTCCAGCTCCACGCCCTTCGCCCGCATCATGGCCCGGATCTCGCCGAAGGTCATGGCGTAATCCGCATTGCCCTGGATGTTCAGATCCAAAGTCTCGCTCTTTTTCGCAATGCACGGCCCGATGAACACGGTGATGGTCTCCGGATCCTGCTCCTTTAACATCCGGGAAACGCCGCACATGGGCGATACGGTGGTGGACATGTTGTCCAGGAGCTGGGGGAAGTGCTGCTTGATCATGTTCACAAAGGCCGGGCAGCAGGAGGTAGTCATCTTCTTGCCTTCCCTGTAAGCCTCCGCCCACTCGGCAGCCTCAGCCGCAGCAGTCAAGTCGCCGCCTAAGCCGACCTCGACCATATCGGCAAAGCCCACCTTCTTTAAGGCGGTCCGCCAGCTGGCCATGGTGATCTCCGGGCCGAACTGACCTTCCGTAGCGGGCGCTACCATCGCTACTACCTTTTTGCCGGCCTGGATCATCCGGATCACGTCTACCATAAAGGTCTTCGTGCCGATGGCGCCGAACGGGCAGCTGTGGATGCAGGCGCCGCACTGGATGCACTTGTCCTCGTCGATCACGCAGAGGCCGTACTCGTCATAGGTGATCGCGTCCACCGGGCAGACCTTCTTACAGGGCCGCTCTAAATGGGCGATCGCGTTGTACGGGCAGGCGTTGGCGCACATGCCGCACTCTTTACATTTGTTCGGGTCGATGTAGGCCCGGTTCTCTCCCATGGTGATGGCGCCGAACTTACAGGAGTTCTGGCACGCCTTGCCCATACATTTCCGGCAGTTGTCGGTCACGGTGTAGGAAGCGATGGGACACTCCTCGCAGGCCGCTCCGATCACCTGGACTACGTTGCGGGTATCCTTGCCGCTGGTGGGGCAGAGGCCCTCTGCCAGGCGCACTCTCTGGCGGATGATCTCCCGCTCCTTATAGATACAGCAGCGGAACTGGGCCTGCGGTCCCGGGATGATCTGATAGGCGATCTCATCCCGCGTCTGCTCCAGGGTCCCTTCCCAAGCCCGCTTTGCTACCTCGTAAAGCACATCATGTTTCACTCGTAATATGGTCGCGTCATTTGTTACCATCGTTTCTTTTCCTCCTCATCTTGCGCTCCCGGATGGCGGGAACGCGTTCCCTTGATTTCCATTTTCTTATCGAATCTTAATAGTAGGTCACGGTCACCCGCTTGCCCAGGGCCTCGGTCACCTGCTTTAACTGCTCCACCAGGTTCTGCCGGATGCCCAAGTCAAAGGGCAGGCCCGGGTTCTGGTAGGCGCTGTTGATCGCTTTCCCCACGTAAAGATGGAGCTCAGTACAGTCCTCGATCAGCATCTTGGCTACCATGGAGGCGCCGTTGGTCTTGTCCAGCTCCAGGAAGAATTCCTCGGAAACCGCTTCTTTCTTGGCGTACCGCCGCAAAAGCTGAACGACCCGGTTCAGGGTGAGCACGCCCTCGGTCACCAGATCGATGCCCTGCATGTAGGCGATCGGCGGGATATCCGGATCCACATAGTCCATGGAGACGTCCAACGGCCGCTTGAGCACGCGGGACACGATCGTGGCGCTGGTGCCGCCGCAGACGATCCGCTTCGTGGACTCGTCGCCGCCCATAAAGGCCGCCACCATCTCCTCGTCCCGGGACATATCCTGAGCCGGACCGGTCATCAGGTGGACCGGCTTGGCATTGATGATCCGCATACAGGCTACGGTAGTATCGTCTCCCGGCCGGTACTGGTACAGCTCGTCGCAGGCCTGGCAGATGGCCGACGCCAGCCGCATGGCTGACACGGTCAGGGCATACTGCTTCACCGCATAGGCCGCGATATCCTCCCACAGCCAGCCGAAATTCAGCAGCTGGCCCACGCCGGCGTGGACTGTGCCGTCGCTCATCAGGATCAGGGCGTCCCCCTTCTGGACCTTAAACCGGAATTCATTGATCTTCTTTCCCTCTACCTCCCGGATGTTCTTGGGGATCGGCATCAGCCGCCCGCCCCGGATGAAGATGCAGCTGGGATTGTCAAATTCTACCAGATAGGCGTCCCCGTTGTGGAATACCTGCAGGATACTGAACGTGGCGTAGGCCACCTTCCGCACCTGGCAGATGGGCAGGGTCTGGACAATGGTCTCCACGCATTCCTCCAGAGTAGCGCCGTTTAAAAACATGGTGCCCAGGATCTTGGAGGTGAGGGTGGCCAGGATGTTGGCCTTGACCCCGCTCCCCATTCCGTCGGCCAGGATCAGGATGTTGGAATCCTCCGTCTGGAGCATCTCCACCTTATCGCCGCACAGGATCTCGGAGAATTTATTCAGGCTTTTGTAAGCAACGTCTACGGTAATCTCCATCTTACATCCCTCCGTTATCGCTGCCGTCCTCCAACAGGGTCTGGCAGAGCTTCGTCAGGGTGGTCTTGGTCTCCGCCGTGGTCTCGCCCAGCAGGCCGGCGATCTCCTGCGCTACCATCATCTGCTTGTGGATGACCCGCTGAGCCAGGTCGATGGTGTCCAGCTTCTTCTCATAATCCAGACGCGCCTGCTCCTCCTCCCGGGTGATATCGATGAAGGTGGCAAGGACCACGTTCTCCTTCTCTATGTATACGATATTCTGCAGCGTATCCAGCTTCAGGTCCGGATAGCTGACCTTCTTGCCGTGGATGTTCTGGTGGGTATCGAACACCCACTGGAAATCCGACGGATCGATGAACTCGTAGAGATACATCTGCAGCGCCTCGGCCCGGGTCTTGCCGAAATACTTCTCGCCCACAGCCGAATACTCCATGATCTTCATATTCTCGTCTACGATCAGCACCACATTGGGGGACGTATCCATCACCAGGTTTGCCAGGGACTCGGCCTTCCCGTGCATGAACGGGATGCACATATTGAGCTCCGCCTTTTTCTGGAATACGGCGATCGCCTTCTCCCGGCAGGTGGGATAGCCGCAGGCGCCGCAGTTTAACTCGTCCTCCGGACGCATCTTGCCGGTCATGGCCAGGATCTCCCGGATCTGCTCGTTGGTCGGCATCGGATCCCTGGGGGACCGGTCGAAAAATGCCTTGTGCAGGGAAATGGCCTCCAGCGCCGGAGCGGTCTCCTCCTCGGGCACCGGATCCTGGGGGATGGCCTCCTCCATATCTAACTTTACTTTAAAGCGGGAAGCCGTATCGTCGGACACGGTCGGTCCCTTGATGCAGCCGCCGTAGCACATGTTCATCTCGATGAAGCAGCCCTTGAACTCGCCCCGGGCCAGGCTCTCGCACAGCTCGATGCAGTGCTTCTCCCCGTGGACGTAGAACTTCCGGTAATGATCCACCTGCTTCTCCGTCGCCAGGACGGAGCTGACCACGCCGCTGGATACGGGATAGAGCCGGTTCACCCGCGGGTTCATAGCGGTAAAGGGCAGATCCTCGCATTCCTCGATCACGATCTCCTTCTCCTGGAGCCAGCTGTTCACCTCGTTAAAATTTAACACCGCGTCGATGTAGCCTGCGTGGCGGGCGTCCTGGCCCTCCTGCTTCTTGGCGATGCACGGCCCTAAAAAGACCACCTTCACGTCCTGGCCCATCTGCTGCTTGATCAGCATGCCGTGGGCGATCATCGGGGACACCACCGGCGCCATGTACGGCGTCAAGCTGGGATAATACTTTTCGATCAGGTCGTTGACGCTGGGGCAGCAGGTGGAGATGATGTTCTCCATCTTCCCTTCCTCCAGCAGGCGGGCGTATTCCGCAGTCACTAACGCCGCCCCCTCGGAGGTCTCCCGCACGTCGGCAAAGCCCAGCTCCATCAGGGCAGCCCGCACCTGGCCGATCGTCCGGTACTTTAACAGGCCCATGTAGGCCGGGGCGATGGATACCACCACCCGCTCTCCCCGCAGGAGCATCCCCTTCACCAGGTTCAGATCGCTGACCAGCGTCTTCGCCGACTGGGGACAGATCTGCAGGCACCGGCCGCAGAGGATGCAGTTCTCCGGCATGATCTCCGCCCGGCCGTCTTTTACCATGATCGCTTTTACTTCGCAGTTGCGCACACATTTATAACAGTGGCGGCACTTGGTTGCCTTGAAGTCAATGATCGCCATGGTCACAGCCTCCCTAAGATCTCAGTCTCAAAAAACTCCTTTGTATTCTCCGGGGACAGGGAATGCAGCTCCCCGTCTACGGTCACGCAGACGCCGTTCACGCAGTTGCCGCTGCAGAACGCGCCGTTTAGATCCACTTTATCTCCTACCCCGTGCTCCTTCACCAGCTCCTGCATCTGATGGATGATATCTCTGGACCCTTTTAAATGACACGCGCTTCCAATACAGATCGTAACTCTCATGACTTATCCCTCCATACAAAAATATCGACCCTATTTTTCTGTCATAGTTGTGTCCATTATCTCATATTGACATATTATTATCAATTAGTTTTTTGCTAAAATTCCTGTTTTTTCTAGTATACGCGGCAGATTTTATGCTATAATGGCTTTGTTCGTGCTAACCCGGAAGGCGCGGGAGCTCCTGCGGCCCTGACGGAGAAGACGGGAGGATCTGACATTTATGCGGAGATGGGAGGCGTCCGCTTACGCGGCCTGCTCCCGGAACGCGCATCTCTTCTGAACGCTATCACACTGCATACACGAACGGAAAGAGAGGACATGATCTATGAAAAAACAAGTATCCCTGCTGATCGCGGCCATGAGCGCCGCAGCGCTGCTGGCCGGATGCGGCTCCGGCCAGACCGCGGAGACTGCGGCCGCCACCACGGCGGCTCCGGCTGAGACCACGGCCGCCGCAGAGAGTGAGACCATCGAAACCTTTACCGAGGCTGCCGAGACCGCCGACGAGAAGGAGACCGCCGACGCCGCGGATCCCTCTGCTCCCGGCTCCGCCCAGGTGGTGGATCAGAACGTGACCGTGCGGGTCGGCTCCTTAAAGGGCCCTACCTCCATGGGACTGGTCCATCTGATGGATCTGGCCGCCAAGGAGGAATCCCGGTGCAATTATGAGTTCACCATGGTGACCGCGGCGGACGAGCTCCTGGGCAAGATGGTGAGCGGCGACCTGGATATCGCCCTCATCCCCGCCAATGTGGCAAGCGTATTATATAACAAGACGGAGGGAGGCATTTCCGTGATCGATATCAACACCCTGGGCGTGCTGGATATCGTAGCCTCCGACGACTCGATCCAGTCCATCGCCGATCTAAAGGGCAAGACCTTATACCTGACCGGCAAGGGCACCACCCCGGACTATGTGATCCGGTATCTGCTGTCTGCCAATGGGCTGACAGAGGATGATGTGACACTGGAATTTAAGTCCGAGGCCACCGAGGTAGCGGCTGTATTAAAGGAACAGCCCGACGCCATCGGCCTGCTGCCCCAGCCGTTCGTGACCGCGGCCTGCGCCCAGAACGAGGACCTGAAGATCGTCCTGGATCTGACCAAGGAATGGCAGGCGGTGCAGGGCGAGGGCGGAAGCCAGCTGGTGACCGGCGTGACCGTTGTACGGGACGGATTCTTAGAGCAGAACCAGCCGTTGGTGGACGCATTCCTGGAGGAGCATCAGGCTTCCACGGAATTTACCCTGTCTGACCCGGCGGCAGCTTCGGAGCTGATCGCGGCCCAGGGTATCATCGAGAAGGCCCCGGTGGCCCAGAAGGCGCTGCCCTACTGCAATATCGTATGCATCACCGGCGACGAAATGAAGGCGGCCTTAAGCGGCTATCTCCAGGTGCTGGCGGATCAGGATCCCCAGGCCGTGGGCGGGAAGCTGCCGGGAGATGATTTCTATTATATGGCGCAGTAACTACGATATGGCGCAGAAAATATGGCGCAAAAAAAGGACCTGAAGTCCATCCCCTGAAAAAGGGGCCGGGCTTCAGGTTCCGGCACATAATGGAGAATGTTCATGAAACACAGGGTTTCTATGCGCAGGATTATGATCATCCTGTTCTGGCTCGCCGTCTGGCAGCTGGCCGGGCTGGTGATCCGCAACGACATTATCTTTGCCAGTCCGGCAGATGTGGCGCGCTCCTTCGCCGCCCTTCTGCCGGATCCGGGATTCTGGATCTCTATCGGCTGGTCCTTTGGCAAGATCCTGGCCGGGTTCTTCCTGGCCTTTTTGTCCGGCGTCCTGTTAGGAAGTCTGGCCTTCCGGTTCCAGCTCCTGAAGGAGCTGCTGGAGCCGGTGATGACCCTGGCCAAGTCCATCCCCGTGGCGTCCTTCGTGATCCTGGCCCTGATCTGGATCGGGTCCGCCAATCTGTCCGTCTTTATCTCCTTTCTGGTGGTGCTCCCCATGATCTATGTGAATACCATCGCCGGGCTGGAGAGCACGGATGAGAAGCTGGCGGAGATGGCCCGGGTATTTTCCCTGGCCCTGCCCCGCCGGATCCGCTTCCTGTACGTCCCGGCCCTGACGCCGCACCTGGTCAGCTCCTGCCGGATCGCCCTGGGCATGAGCTGGAAGTCCGGTATCGCGGCGGAGGTGATCGGCGTGCCTGCCCACACCATCGGGGAGCGGCTGTACATGGCGAAGATCTACCTGGCTACCTCGGATGTGTTTGCCTGGACCATTGTGATCATCCTGATCAGCTCGCTGTTTGAACGGCTGTTCCTGCAACTGCTGGAGCAGGGCGCCAGATGGAATGAAAGGAGCCGGTTATGAAGCCATTTCAGATCACGATCGAGCATTTGTACAAATCCTTCGGCAGTCTTTCTGTCCTGGAAGACGTCAGCCTGACTCTGGAATCCGGCCGCGCCTACTGCCTCATGGGAGCCTCCGGATCGGGGAAAACGACCCTGCTGCGGATCCTTCTGGGGCTGGAGAAGGCGGATTCGGGACGGATCCGGATCCAGCCGGAGCAGCCTCTGCGGGCGGTATTCCAGGAAGACCGGCTGTGCGAGGCGTTTACCCCGTTGGACAATGTGATGCTGGCTGTGGACCGTTCCCTCAGCCGCCGTCAGGTGTATGACGAGCTGTGCCGGCTGCTGCCGGAGGAGGCGATCCTGCGGCCTGCCAGCACCTTAAGCGGCGGCATGAAGCGGCGGGTGGCCATCGCACGGGCGCTCCTGGCTCCCTCCGGCGGGATCCTGATGGACGAGCCGTTTACCGGACTGGATGAGGACACGAAGCGGCTGGTGATGGCCTACGTGAAGGAAAAGACCGCAGGGAAGCTGCTCTTGGCGGCGACCCATCAGGAAGAGGATGTGGCGGCGCTGGGGGCGGAGCTGGTGCGGTTAAAATGATGAATGAATTGTGAATGAATCCTGCAAAAAGCTGCTCGAAAGACTCCTGGATGGAGCCCTTCGGGCAGCTTTTTTAATCTATGTTGATACTCCCTTCATAACTCATGTTGTAGGCCAAGGGTACATTGCCCCCTCAAAGATCCTCCGCCAGACTCTCCCCATTGCTGGCGATGACCTTCTGATACCATCCAAAGCTCTTTTTCCGGTAGCGCTCCATGGTCCCGCTGCCGTCGTCGCCTCGGTCCACATAGATGAATCCATAGCGTTTGGACATCTGGTTGGAGGTATTGGCCACCAGATCCAGACAGCCCCAGGCAGTGTAGCCCAGCACCTTAACGCCGTCCCGGATGGCCTCGGCCACCTGCTTTAAATGGGCGCTTAAATAGGCGATGCGGTAGTCGTCCTCTACGGTCTTTTCCCCTGCTTCATCCTCCACCAGAACGTCCTTTGCACCCAGGCCATTTTCTACAATGAACAGGGGCAGCTGGTAGCGGTCGTAGAACTGGTTCAGGATGATCCGCAGGCCCTTGGGGTCGATCTGCCAGCCCCATTCTGACTCGCTTAAGTAAGGATTTTTCACCGCGCTCATGATATTTCCCCGGGAGAGGATGTTCTTTTCCTCGTCGGCGGTGGCGCAGTAGCTCATATAATAGCTGAAGGAAATGAAATCTACGGTATTCTTCAGGATCTCCTCGTCTCCCTCCGCAAACTCCACATGGATCTGGTGCTCTTCAAAGTACCGCTTCATATAAGCCGGATAGCTTCCTCTGGCGTGCACGTCCCCGAAGAACAGGGACTGGCGATCCTTCTGCATGGCCTCCAGCACGTCGTCCGGGCTGCAGGTCAGAGGGTACATGGGACTGCCGGCGATCATACAGCCGATGCGGAAGTCCGGGTTGATCTCATGGCCCAGCCTGGTCACCAGGGCGCTGGCTACCAGCTGGTGGTGGATGGCCTGATACAGCAGGCTTTTGTCCACTTCCTCGGCTTTTCCCCGGATCCCTCCGCCGTTAAACGGCGCGTGGAGCATCATGTTGATCTCGTTGAAGGTGAGCCAATAGGTTACCTTGTCCCGGTAGCGGCGGAACACGGTTTCTGCATATCGGACAAACAGATCGATCACCTTCCGGCTGGCCCAGCCCCCGTAGGCCTCCGCGAGGTGGAGGGGCATTTCGTAGTGGGACAAGGTCACCAGGGGCTGGATCCCGTGGCTCAGCAGCTCTCCGATCACCTGATCGTAAAACGCCAGCCCCTTCTCATTGGGCTCCTTATCGTCCCCGTTTGGGAAGATCCTGGACCAGGAAATGGAGATGCGCAGCACCTGGAACCCCATCTCCGCAAACAGGGCGATATCTTCTTTGTATCGGTGATAAAAATCCACGGCTTCCCGTTTCAGATAGAAGCCTTTTGGCGGGACCTCCGGCTCTCCGAATACGCCGTGGGTCAGGGCGTCGGCAGTGGAAAAGCCTTTCCCGTCCTCCTGGGCCGCTCCCTCGCACTGGTTGGCCGCCAGGGCTCCGCCCCATAAAAATCCTTCTGGAAATCGTGTGTTTTGTGGCATAGGTGTATTCCTCCTGATGGAAAGTTTGATGGCTTTTAGGTGTTATTCTGTGATGCCAGTTCTATCCCGTCTCGCCGCTGTATTTATGCTCCCCGCATTTACGCTTTCTGCTGCTCGGCCTCCGTCACCTCTTTGGATCCCCAGACCAGCACCAGGACCAAGGTCACCGCGAAGGCCACGGCCATGGAGATCAGAGAATTCAGCAGGTTGCCCCAGCCGTTTGGACCCACATAAGCTGCCAGGGACAGGAAGCCCGGGGAGCAGAAGCTGAAGCACCGGACTCCGGTAATACCTGCGTATAAGCCGCCGAAGCCGCCGCCGATCATGACGCAGGTGAGGATCTTTTTATACTTTAAGGTCACGCCGAACAGGGCGGGTTCCGTGATGCCTAACAGGGCGGTGATCCCGGTGGTGAAGGCGGTCTGCTTAAACTCCGGATCCCTGGTCCGCAGGGCCACGCCCAGAGAGGCCGCCCCCTGCGCGATGTTGCTGGGCAGGTTGCCCGGTCCGGCGATCGTCTCAAAGCCCTGGGCAGCGATGGACTGCATCATAAACGGCACCAGACCGTAGTGCATACCCGCAGTTACCATCAGCGGGAACACTGCGCCTACCAGGGTAGGCACCAGCCAGCCTGCGTAAGAGTCTAAGAGATTCAAACCGCTGCTGATGGCCGCGCCTGCCACGAAGCCGATGGGGCCCAGGACGATAAAGGTCAGGGGCGCTACGATCAGCAGGCACAGCAGGGGCTTAAAGAAGAATTTCACCATCTTGGGAAGGATCTTCTCCAGGGATCCTTCGATGTATTTGAGGGCAATGACCATCAGCAGCACCGGGATCACGCTGGAGCTGTAGGTTGCCAGGGTCACCGGGATGCCCAGGAAGGTAGTGAAGTTGATGGTAAACGCGTCTGTGATCAGAGCTGCGTAGTTGGGATGCAGCATGGCCCCGGCGATGGAAACAGCCAGGAACTGATTGCAGCCCAGCTTCTTCGAGGCGGTAAAGGCCAGCATCACCGGCAGGAAATACAGGGGCGCGTCGCCGATCAGGTTAAGGAAATAGTAGTTCATCCCCTCCGGATCCATGCCCAGGAGCACCGCCACCGCCAGCACCGATTTGACCAGTCCGGCGCCGATGATCGCCGGAAGTACCGGTGTAAAAATGGAGGAAACAAAGTCGAAGATCACTTCCACGGGCTTCCGCTTTGCTTTCACCGGAGCCGGGGAAGCGCCTGCATTTTCGGACAGGTCTGCCCCGTTCCCGGACGCGTCTTTTCCTCTTGCACCGCCTCCTGCCGCGCCTGCACCGCCTGCTCCCGCGCTGCGCAGTGTCTGGATTGCCTGGAAGGCTTTGGACACCTCATTTCCGATGATCAGCTGGAACTGGCCGCCGCTTTTGGCGATCCCCAGGATGCCCTTCGTACTCTTTAACAGCGGTTCGTCCGCCCTGGATTCATCCTTTAAGGTAAACCGCAGGCGGGTGGCGCAGTGGGTCAGGCCCGCGATATTTTCCTCCCCGCCGATCCCCTTTAAGATCACTTCTGCTAACTTTTCAAAATCCATACCGTTCCCCTTTCTTTTTTCGTTTTCTTTTGTTTCTTTCTGTTCTTTCGCCTCTGTCCGGCCGTTTTTTATCTGACCGGCGTGTAATTTAACTCCGCTTCTTCGTCCGTCGCCTCGATCTTGAAGATGACCGGACGCAGGCCGTCGTTGCAGCTGCAGATCGCCACTCCCGGCTTCCGGATCCAGTCTCCGTGGTAAAACAATTCTTCTCCCATACCGTGGGACAAGGCGAACACATACTGGTAAATGGCTTTCCACGCCTCGTCGCAGAAGCCCTCCGGCTTGGCATAATCGGCGTAAAAGACCTGGCCCTCCTTCATCATAGGGCAGGCGTCCAGACCGGGAACGCCGTATTCCTCGGCAAGGCCCTTGTCCAAGGTGGTCTTTAAGATGGTGATCCTGCATTTTTTCATATCTTAGAATTCCCTTCTTTCTCTATGATTTCATTTTTCAGCTTTCGGCCTTCTCCCCCTGCGCTCTCCTTCTGCTCCTTCCAGGCGGTCTCCCTCCCTCTGTTCCTGGATTGCACCGCCTTTTTTTCTATGCTATGATAGGAAATAAGAACAGGAAGGAGGCGCCGTCCATGCTGATCCCCCGCTACTATTTCGCCAATGATTATAAACAGTTTTATGACTATTTTCTGACCCAGCCTCATACGGTCCGGCGGTTCCGCAAGCATGAGGTCCTATGGACGCTGGGAACAAATGTTACCCATGTTTACTACATCATTTCCGGGATCGCCCAGACAACCATCGACCATGAGGACGGGTTTCGGAAAATCTGTTCCCTCCACAGTGCGGGGACCGTGTTCCCGGGAAGCCACCGGACCAGGTTCAAGATCGAGCACTCCATTTCTACCACCGCTTTGTCGGATATGGAGACGCTTTGCTTTACCAATGAGGACTTTCTGCGGATGCTGTGTGAGAACAGCGAACTCAACCTGCAGACCCTGGACTGGTACGCCACCTATATCAATCTCCTGCTGTTTGAAAGCGCCCACCAGGATTACAACAGTTCCTTTATCAAGCTGTGCAACCTGCTGTATCTCTGCTCCCAGAACTCGCCTCAGGGAAAGACCTGCCGCATCGATCTGACCCAGGAAAATATCGCGGAGATCCTGACCGTGACCCGGGTGAACGCCGCCCGGAACCTTTCCCGGCTCCGGGACGAACAGATCATCATTCCCCACCGGAGATGGATCGAGATCGTGGATCTGGAGGCCCTGGAAGCGTACTGCTCCCAGGAGACGCGGCAGGGGTGAGACAAAGGGGATCCCCTTACAAACTTTTGGCGATGATATGCCCTTCCCCCACGGCGTCGGCGATCTTCCGGACGGCCTTGCAGTCGCCGATCTGGTAAACTTCCTCTACCAGATCCTGGAGTTCGTCATAGAGGGTGGAACGGTTCCGGTAGCCCACGGCCAGCACCACATGATCTGCGGGGATCTTCTGGATCTCCCCGTTGGTTTCCACCGTTACTCCGTCTCCTGTGACCGCGGTCAGACGGGTATTGACATGGATCTGTGCTCCGGTCTGGCGGAGTACGGCCAGCTGGGAGTGGCGCGTCACGTAAGAGGTGTCTTTCAGTACGTCGTCCTGCATTTCCAGGATGTGGACCTTACAACCCTGCTCTGTCAGGACGTGGGCGGTCTCGCAGCCCACCAGGCCGCCGCCTGCGATCACCACCGTGCCGTTTACCCGTTTGTTCTTCCGCAGGACCTCGTCTGCCGTCACAGCCCGGCTGATGCCTGGAATGGGCAGGATCACCGGCTCCGCGCCGGCCGCTACGATCACTACATCCGGGTGATAGCAATCAATGATCTCTGCATCTGCGTTCACATTGCAGTGGACCTTCACGTTGGAAGCCTCTAATTCTGCTTCCAGATAATCCAGATAATTGAGATAATGCCGCTTATAGCTGGGAGCTGCCACGATATCCAGCTTGCCGCCGATCCGCGCCTCTTTTTCCAGTAAAAGTACCTCATGCCCCCGCTCCGCTGCGGTCAAGGCCGCTTCGATCCCGCCGGGGCCTGCTCCTACGACGACTACCTTTTTCCGGTCTCTTGCCAGAGGAATGCCGCCTTCAAATTCATAGCCCAGCTCCGGGTTGATGGCGCAGGAGGTGGACTTGCCCAGCCATACGGTGTGCAGGCAGTAATTGCACCGCAGGCACGGCTTGATGGGGCGGTCGTACAGGGCCTTTTTCACCCAGTTTTTGTCGGCGATCCAGCTCCGTCCGATGCTGACAAAGTCCAGGACTCCATCCTCCATCAGCGCCTGCATTTCTGCCGGATCAGACAGCTTGTTTTCAAAGATCACCGGCCTGGTCACCGCCTGTTTGAACCTGCGGATATTTTCTTTATACAGCTCGTTGGTCACGTAGGCGCTGGGGATGATGGTCTCCTGATCATAGTAGCTGCCCAGCCGCAGATGGAAGGCGTCCGCCAGCCCCAGCTCCTCCAGCTTCTGAGCGGTGGCGATGGTTTCTTCCACCACCATGCCCCGGCAGGGGGATACGCCCTCCGGCAGCAGATCGTCCATGTTCAGGCTGACGATGATGGGGTAATCTGCTCCCACTACCTTCTTCACTTCCTGGATGGTCTCGATCAGGAACGTCATCCGTTTTTCCAGGCTTCCGCCGTAGGCGTCTGTCCGCTGGTTCCATGCCGGAGACAGGAACTGATTGATCAGATAACCGCCTCCGCCCATGACCAGAAGGGCATCATAGCCGGCGGTTTTCAGCCGTCCCGCCGCCTCGGCGTAGGTCCGGATCATGTACCGGATCTCGTCCACTGTCATCTTCCTGGCCCGGATCTCCGGGTGATACTGGGTCTCGCACTCCGACGGCGCGATGGGCGGATGCTCCGCGTCTACAAGGTCCGCATACCGGCCGCTCCCCATGGTCAGCTCACAGGCGATCTTCGTTCCGTAAGCATGGACCAGGTCCGCCGCCTCGGCAAATTCTTTGATCCGTTCCACCCGGTCAATGGCCGGGAACTGCATCTCCCTGGGATAGGGCATCAGCTTCCGCTCCGCGTGGGTGGCGCAGGTAAAAATGAGACCGCAGCCGCCCTTGGCCCGGGCCTCGAACAGCTTGGACTGGCGGTAGGTCATGCTGGAATCTTCCTCATTTCCGCTGAAAAATTTAAAGTCCATAGGCGCCATGCAGATGCGGTTTTTCAGCTTCATGGTGCCGATCTGGGCAGGTTTTAATAATGCTCCGTAGGTGTTTCTTACCATGGTGGTGTCCCCCCTTTCTGATAGGTAGTTTACCGGATTTAGGGGGATTTTTCTGTATACGGGTTTACAGTAGGCGTAAAAATGTGCAAAAAAATCCCCGTCCGGCATTGGCCGGATGGGGAGAAGTATTAATAATCTGATCCTTTCTTCAGTTCCGGAAGTTCCAGAAACTGATCAGGGGTATATACAGCAATGGATGATTTGGCATAATCTTTTATGTTCCTTGTTATGATACATTCCACGCGGGAACGAAGTGCAGTTTCCATCATGACCGCGTCCTCAAAATCGGAAACTTCGGAAGAAATCGCATGGAACACATCATCTGCTGTGCTATCCAGCATCCCAACAATGCTCAGCAGCTGATTCAGCTTTGTTCTGGCTTCCTTGTCACTGTGGGTACAGCGATGGGTCAGATAGTAAATGTCGGTTGCTGACTTTGCTGTAATATAGCCGGAGAACTGCTCTGCTGCCGCCAAACGAAACACTTGAAATGCTGTATCTGCGAATGGTTCACGCCGCTGCAGAAAATCCATGACAACACAAGTATCGATCAGTACCCTCATATCTTACTCAGCCTTTCTTCCCGCGCTTCTTCTAATGTCACATCTGCCGGCACACTCCCAAACAGTTCATCCACAGTATCCAGCTTGTTCTGATAGGGTGATGTCAGCTTCGCCACTGTTCGGCCATTACGGGTAATGAAAATATCTTCCTTTGCTGCCATCAGGAGGTATTTTCCGAGGTTCAATTTCAGCTCAGTTGCAGTAATGGACATGTGATTGCCCCCTTTCTTATTTGATACTTTTATTATATCTAAATCGAACGAATAAATCAACCAAATCGTACAACGGCATGCCGCTTCTTCCTCCTCCCCAAAGCACAGCTTATCTGACCGTCCGGCGTCTGTTCTTCTTTAAGGCGATCTTCGTTCCGTAGGTGTGAACGAAGTCCGCTGCCTCGGCGAATTCCTTGATCCGCTCCACCCGGTCAATAGGCGGAAACTGCATTTCCCTGGGATAGGGCATCAGCTGCCGCTCTGCCTGGGTGGCGCAGGTAAAAATCAGCCCGCAGCCGCCCTTGGCCCGGGCCTCGAACAGCTTGGACTGGCGGTGAGGTTTCTTACCATTGTGGTGTTCCTCCTTTCTGATGGCTGGTTTACCGGATTTGGAGGGATTTTTCTGTATACGGGTTTACAGTAGCGAAAAAAATAAGACTGCCGCAGAATACGGCAATCCCTGATTGATTGAAGGCATTTTAAAGTTCCATGGCCCGAAAGTATGCGTTCCTATAAGATTCCTTATAAGATTCTTTTTTATTCTTCTCTGCCCGGCAACTTCCGCCGGGCAACGTCTTTCTTCGTCCCGCGCAGCCGCTACTTGATCTGCCCTGTCAAAAACATGGTATAAGTCCCATCTGCCACCAGCCGTCCTTCCTCATCCCGCACGGTCACCCGGTTCACCACTGTGCTCCTTCCCCTGTGCTGGGATACGGCCTCTGCGTATATGGTCCCGCCCTGGACGCCCCGGATGAAGCTCAAGCTGCCCTGCATGGTAACATTGGTCATCCCATAGGCGTAGGCCGCCATACCGGCTGCCATATCGCACAGGGCAAACAGGAAGCCTCCGTGCAGGTTTCCATATAGATTTAAATTTTCTTTCCCGATCTCCACCGATACCTTTGCCAGGCCCGGCTGGATCTCCAGCAGCCTGGCGTGTTCCAATCCGCCGATCGGCTGGATATGTCTGCGGATCCCTTCCATGATCGTCTCATCCAACATCCAAATACCTCCTCGTAATCTATCTATCTGGCTCCATCTGTCATATGGGACCTACTATAGCACCTCATCCCCCGCCTGGGCAACGAAAAAAACGACTCATAGGAAAAACCTATCAGTCCTAAAAAACCTATCTAAACCAACGATTAGATATTTCCCATTGCAGATGCTATGATAAACCTATGAGATCGTTAATTTTTTAATTAATAGAAATCCAAGGAGGACAACGTATGAGCAAATTATCACCGGCAGAGTTCCAGGCGTACTTAAAGCAGATCCGCGAGCTGGCGGAGGGACCGTTGGAGGAGCTTCAGAAGGAAGTGGAGGTGACCAACAAATTCCCCAAGGAATTTTATGACCTGGCCATCGAAAATGATCTTTACCGCTGTGCGCTCCCGGAAAAATACGGCGGCTACGGCTTAAATGAGCTGGAGATCCTGCAGGTACAGGAGGAATTTTCCAGAGGACCGGGCGGTATGCGCATGCATCTGCACTATGCCATGGATCTGAACTGGCGGATCCTGGACGACTACGGCAGCGAGGAGCTGAAGAAGGAGTATATGCCCAAATTCCAGAATAAGGAAGTCTTCACCTGCTTTGCCCTGACCGAGGCAACCGGCGGCACCGGAGCCGATCTTCACACCACGGCTGTGAAGGACGGAGACTGCTACGTGCTGAACGGAGAAAAGACGCTGATCTCCCACACCGACTGCTGTGAATTTGCCTACGTCATCGCCGTGACGAACCCCAGCTCCAACAAGGACGACCGGCTTTCCGCCTTCTTTGTTCCCATGGACGCTCCCGGCTTTGAGGTCATCAACATGCCCCACATGATGGGCTGCCGCGGCGCAGGCCACGGTGAGTTAAAGTTCACCAACTGCCGCATCGACCAAAAATACCTGCTGGGCAAAGAGGGGCAGGGACTGGAAATCGCCCTCCACTCCTTATCCGTATCCCGGGCACACATCGCCGCCAGCAACCTGGGCATGGCCCAGCGGATGCTGGAGCTGTCCTTACAGTACGCGGCGGACCGGGTTACCTTTGGAAAGCCCATCGGCACGCGCCAGGCGATCCGCTGCAAGATCGCGGATATGTCCATGATGGTACACGCCCTGCGCTGCATGGTCTATGATTTCGCCAAATCCTATGAGGAGAACCCCACCGGCGAGTATATCGAGGAGAAAGCCGCGATGTGCAAGCTGTACAGCATTGACACCACCCGACGGGTCAGCGACGAGATGCTGGAGATCTTCGGTGGCGTGGGCTACTTTGAGGACTGCAAGTACGGCCCGGTAGAACGGCTCTACCGTGACTGCCGCGCGATGTGGCTGGAGGAAGGCGCTCCCACCGTTCAGCGGATCACCATTTCCAGAAATACCATCAAGCATCACGCACATATGGAATATGTGATCTAAATACCGGTTTCCCCAAGGGTCTTCAGGTTCGGGCCGGACCTGGAGGCCCTTTTTCAGCCGTGGACTTCCCGGCTTCAAAAATATCTAGCAAGGAGGCTTCTGACTTATGAAACCACTGGAAGGCGTTAAAGTCGTAGATCTGACCACCTACCTGGCCGCCCCCACCACCGTCCGGGTGCTGGGAGAATGGGGTGCGGACTGCGTCAAGATCGAATCTGCCAAAGGCGACCCGGCCAGGACCCAGGGCGCTGTCTTCAACATGCCTTATGAGGATGATGAGAACCTGGCCTTTGACGTGGCCAACCTAAACAAACGCTTCATCACCCTGGATCTAAAATCGGAAAAAGGCCTGGAGATCGCCTACAAGCTGCTGGCAGAGGCAGACGTATTCGTCACCAATACCCGGACCAAGTCCCTAAAAAAGCTGGGACTGGATCATGACACCTTAAAAGAAAAATTCCCCCGTCTGGTCTTTGCCCAGGTATTGGGCTACGGGGAATACGGACCGGAAAAGGATACCGCCGGCTTTGACGTTACCTGCTACATGGCAAGAGGCGGCGTGTTCGGGACCACGGTCAATAAGGGGGACGCGCCGATGATCCCCACCAACGGCTTCGGCGACTTCCAGGTGGCCATGAGCCTGGCCTCCGGCATCTGTGCCGCCCTCTACTCCCGGGAAAAGACGGGGAAGGGCGATAAAGTGACCGTCGGCCTCCACCATGCGGCCGTGTACGCCTTGAGCACCGGCGTCATCTCCGCCCAGTACGGCAATCAGTATCCCAAGAGCCGGAAGGAAGTGCCCAATCCCTTCAACAACGTGTTCCGCACTTCAGATGAGAGGTGGGTGGTGATCTGCTGTCCGGAGTATGACCGGGATTATGAGAAGATCATGACCCTCATCGGCCGCCCGGACCTGGTAGGCAATCCCCGCTACATCAAATGCGCCGAGGTCAACGCCAACGGTCTGAACCGGGAGGTCACGGACATCCTGGACGAGGCGATCGGGAAATTCACCCGGGATGAGATCCTGGCCATGTTCAAGGCCAACGACCTGGCCTGCGAGGCCGCCTACGAGCCCCTGGATATGTATGAGGACGAGCAGGTCTGGGCCAACAACATCCTGACCAAGATCCCCTACCCCTCCGGCGAGCGCTTCATGCCCACCAATCCGGTGAATTTCTCCTCCATGGGCGTGCCGGAATACCGCATCGGCGGCTCCCAGGGGGCCCATACCATAGATATCCTGGATCATCTGGGCTACGACAGCGCCCAGATCGGAGAGATCCTGGCCTCCGGCGCGGCCCAGGGAGAACAGAAACTAAGAAAACTGTAACGGAAAGAAAGGGAACGCTATGAGCTTACTTTACACGGAGGAACAGAAGGAGCTGATCGCCCTTGTCAGGGAGATGGCGGAAAATGAGATCAAACCCTGCGTCAAGGATGCGGACGAAAAGGGGGAATGCCCCAGAGAATTATTCCAATGGGGCTTTGACATGGGGCTCCACATGCTGGAGATCCCGGCGGAGTACGGCGGAGCCGGACTGAGCTATGAGACGACGGCCATGATCTTTGAGGAGCTGGCCAAGGTGGACGCAGGATATGCCATCACCTTTGTCACCACCTTTGTGGCCCTGCGGAACGTGATCCTGGCAGGCACCAAGGAACAGGGCCAGTACTTTGCAGACCAGATTGCCCCCGGCGGCTTCGCGGGCTTCGCCCTGACCGAGCCCAACGCCGGCTCCGACCCGGCGGCCATGCGTGCTACCGCTGTGAAGGACGGGGACGAGTATATCTTAAACGGGACAAAAACCTTTATCACCAACGGCGCTCTGGCCAAGGTGTTCGTGGGCTTCTTTAAGACGGATCCCGCCGCGGGCCACCGGGGCATCTCCGCCTTTATCGTAGACGCGGACGCTCCCGGTGTCATCGTGGGCGCCCACGAAAATAAGATGGGCCTGCGCCTGTCCAACACCACGGATCTGACCTTTGAGAACGTCCGGGTCAAGGCTTCCGCCATGGTGGGGCCGGAGGGCTCCGGGTTCAAGCTGGCCTTGAACGCCCTAAACCTTTCCCGGGCCTTCGTGGCCACCATGGCCGTGGGCATCATGCAGCGGGCGCTAGATGAATCCGTCAAATACGCCAAGGAGCGCAAGCAGTTTGGCCAGCCTATCATCAAGTTCCAGATGGTGCAGCAGATGCTGGCGGACATGGCGATCAAGGTGGAGGCCTCCCGCTGTCTGGTGAACAACACCATGCGGATGATGGACGAGGGCAGTCTGGTGCAGAAGGAAGGCTCCATCTGCAAGGCATTTGTCTCCGACTGCGCCCAGGAGGTCACCTCCAACGCCGTACAGATCTTCGGCGGCTATGGCTACAGCAAGGAGTACCCGGTGGAAAAGCTGATGCGCGACTGCAAGGTGTTCCAGATCTTTGAGGGGACGAACCAGATCCAGCGGATGACCATCGCAGGCGTACTGGACAAAGAATACAAATAGCAGGAGGGACACCATGAAGATTGTTGTTTGCATCAAACAGGTACCGGACACCACAGAGATCAAGATCGATCCGGTAAAAAATACCCTGATCCGCACCGGGGTTCCCAGCATCATGAACCCCTTTGATAAAAATGCCCTGGAGACCGCGCTCCGCTTAAAGGATTCCTGCGGCGCGAAGGTGACGGCCATCTCCATGGGCCCCGCCCAGGCAAAGGCTGTCCTGCGGGAAGCCCTGGCCATGGGCGCGGACGAGGCTTACCTGGTGACCGACCGGGCCTTCGGCGGCTCCGACACTTATGCCACCAGCTATATCTTAAGCCAGGTCATCCGGAAATTAGGACCCTTTGACGTGATCCTGGGCGGAAAGCAGGCCATTGACGGCGATACGGGACAGACCGCTCCCAGCATCGCGGAGCACTTAGACGCAGCCCGTCTGACCTATGTGCTGGATCTCACGGTAGAGGGGGATAAGGTACTTGCCCAGCGGCAGGTGGAGGAAGGCGTGGAAGTAGTCGAGACGTCCCTTCCGGTCCTCTGCACCGTCACCAAGGAGAGCAACAAGCCCCGCTATGCCACCATCAAACGGAAGATCGCTTCCCTGAAGGCGGAGATCCCGGAGATCACCCTGGCAGACCTGCCGGACGCGGACGTGTCCAAAATGGGCCTGAAGGGCTCTCCTACCAAGGTAAAAGCCACCTTCACCCCCAAGCGGACGGCAGAAGGCGTCATGATCGGCGGCAGCACTCCGGCCGAGATCGCCGTCTCTCTGTTGGATACGCTGGCGGAAGCCAAAATACTGTAAGGAGGTCGTTCAAATGAACTTTGATACATATCAGGACGTATGGGTGTTTATCGAATGCTTCCAGGGAGAGCCGAAAAGCGTGGGCCTGGAGCTGCTGGGCCAGGGGCGCAGGCTGGCGGACAGCCTGAAGCAGAAGCTGTGCGCCGTAGTGATCGGGAAATCCGTGGACGCGGCCATCGCCGCTGCCGGGATGTACGGGGCGGACAAGGTCTACGCCGTAGAGGGCGATGAGTATGAAACCTATTCCGCCGACGCCTACGGCCACGTATTTCTGGAGCTTTGTAGAAAATATAGCCCCAACACCATCCTTGTCGGCGCCACGGTCAATGGCAGGGACTTAGGCTCCAAGCTGGCGGTCAGCCTCCACACCGGGCTCACTGCCGACTGTACGGCCCTCAGCGTAGAGGAAGAGACGGGAAATGTGGTGTGGGAGCGCCCCGCTTTTGGCGGAAATCTGTACGCCCAGATCCTCTGCGCCGACACCAGGCCCCAGATGGGCACCTGCCGCCCCGGCGCGTTCAAGAAGCCAGAGCCTTCACCGGACAACCATCCCATCGTTATCCGGGAGGATATCTCCACTCCGGCGGACGCCATCCGCACCAAGGTCATTGATTTTATCAAGGCCTGCGAGGATGGGGAGATCAAGCTGGACGAGGCCCAGGTGATCGTCTCCGGCGGACGGGGCATGAAGAACGCTGAGAATTTCGGCATTTTAAAGGAACTGGCGGACGAGCTGGGCGGGACCGTAGGCTGCTCCCGAGCGGCTGTGGACGCCGGCTGGCTTCCCCAGACCAAGCAGGTGGGACAGACCGGTTCTACCGTGTCCCCGAAGATCTACATTGCCTGCGGCATTTCCGGGGCGGTGCAGCACGTGGCCGGGATGAGCGAATCCGATACCATCATCGCCATCAACCAGGATGAGACCGCTCCCATCTTCGAGGTGGCAGACTACGGCATCGTAGGGGATCTGTTTGAGATCGTCCCGGCTCTGACCAAGGAGCTGCGGGCCAGAAAGCAGGGGTAGCGGGACGGCAGATCGTTCCATCAGAGTCTTTCAGGAGGCGGAGTATGTTTGAGGAGATCAAGATCAATCCCCAGTTAGAAAAACAGTATTTAGAAAAAGGCTATTGGTCCCGGCGGACTCTGCTGGACTGCTGGGAGGATACGGTGAAACGGTTCCCTGACCGGGAATATCTCGCGGACGACCGGGGCTTTCGCTACACCTACCGGAGCATGGACGAGACGGCGGGAAGGATCGCCGCTTTCCTGCGGGAGCGGGGGATCCGGCCCGGAGATGTGGTCTCGTACCAGCTGCCGGTCTGGAGCGAATTTGCCGTGATCACCCTCGCCTGCTTTATGCTGGGCGCCGTGGCTCACCCCATCGCCATGTGCTATGAGGAGGAGGAACTGGCCCGCAGCCTGAACACCACCGGATCCCGGGCGTATTTTGCCCCAGCCTTTTTTCACAAGACCGATTATGAGACACGCATCCTGGCGGTGAGGGACCGGGTTCCCTCTCTGGAGACCGTGGTGATCCTGGAGTCGCCCCAGAAAAAGCCCGGCCTCCCGCTCTCGTTCCAGGAGATCCTGAACCAGTATCCGCCTATGGATCCTGCTCTCCGATGCCGGACACAGACGGGAAGGGACGTGGCCGCGATCCTGGGCACCTCCGGCACCACCGGCGGGACCAAGGGCGTGCTCCTGACCCATGACAACATCCGTTACAGCGAGGAAACCTTTTACCGGGAGTTAGGGCTGACCGAGGAGGACATCATGTTCATGCCTGCGCCCCTTCACCACGCCACCGGCTTCCATCACAGCATCATCGGCCCCATGCTCATCGGGGCCAAGACGGTGCTCCAACAGAAATACAACTGCAGGGACGCCGTGGAGCTGATGAACCGGGAAGCCTGTACGTATTCCATGGGAGCGACCCCCTTTATCTACGACATCCTGCGGGAATTGGAGGCTTCCGGGAACCGGCTTCCTTCTCTGCGGCTCTACCTCTGCGGCGGCGCGCCGGTGCCAGGCTACCTGGTGCAGAAGGCCAGCCGGTTCGGGATCCTTCTGTGCGAGGTGTACGGCTCCACGGAAAGCGTGCCCCACGTCTATGTGCATCCAGAGGAGGCCCTTGCCTTAAACGGCACCGTCTCCGGCCATCCCATAGAAGGGGTCGAGATCCGGGTGGTGGATGAATATGGCAATGACGTGCCCCCCGGCACACCCGGGGAGGAGTGCTCCCGCGGCCCCAACGTGTTCGTGGGCTACCTAAAAGCCCGGGAGATCACCGACGGGGTCTTAGATGACGAGGGCTGGTTCCACAGCGGCGATCTGTGCGTCATGGACGAGGCCGGGAACATCCGCATCATCGGGAGGAAAAAGGACATGATCGTCCGGGGCGGGGAAAACTTAAATTCCAACGAGATCAACGATTTCCTGGAAGGCTTCCCCGGGATCCTGGACCACGCTATCATCGGCATGCCGGACGAACGGCTTGGGGAACGGATCTGCGCCTTCTTAGTCCCGTCTCCCGGGCATGAGGATATCCGCCTAGAGGATGTGACCGCTTATTTAAAGGAGCGCCGGACCCCGAAGCGCTTCTGGCCGGAACGGCTGGAGCTAATCGCCCGCATCCCTCACACGGGCAGCGGAAAGGTCAAAAAATATCTCCTGAAGGAGGAGCTGGAAAAACGGATGAAGGAGGAAGGGCGATGATCGAACAGACCTTTGGGCCGAGACGCTGCCGGGATACCCGAAAGCCGCTGGCCGCCCAATGCCCGGATACGGCCTTCTACCGCTGCCCGGTCTGCGGCTCTGTGTTCTGCGTGACCGGGGCGGCGGCGAAAGACGGCGGCCCGCAGCTTTCCTGCTGCGGCAGATCCATGGAGCGTCTTATCCCTGCCTCTTCCGGAGAAGGCGGCCCTATCACCTACCAGATCGTCGGGGGCTATAATGACAACGCAGTGCGGGTCTCCTGGAGCACGGGATCCAAGGAGTGCGCTCCCCAGTGGATCTACCTAAAGACCTTCACCGGCGGCTGCTTAAAATACGTTCCTGCCGGACGCCGCCCTCCTCTCGTGTTCGCCCTGGCGGATACGGACGCCTTCGCCTACTGCGACGCGGATCCCTGCCTGGAATGCGTGTTCCGCTGCAAACGGGGGTTTGTCCTTTATGCGTATTTCCCGGACACGGGACTATGGGAACTGCCCCTTGACAAGATGACGGCCCAGTGGCAGTCGAAGGCTCCGTAACGGACGGCGCAGAGGATAAGCGCTTTTTACAAAATGCTTTTTTATCCCTTTCATTGTTAAATAAATAACATTTTCCTGATAAGGAGGTTTCTATGGCTCACTCAACTTGTCCGGGTGAACACAGAGGGAAGGTGGATTGGCGCACGGTGATCGTGTTCGTGTCCATCGCCTTCAGCTCCCAGTGCGGCGGCGGCTTTGCCGCGGGCTCCACTCCCTGGACCTACTTTTTCCACAATACTGGCTTTTACGGCATGCTGCCGGTGGTCACCCAGCCGTTTTTCTGCCTGTTCATGCCTTTGGTGGTGGCGTGCATCAACTGCTTTATCATTTACTTTTTTATGAAATTCGCCATGGATTTCCGGACCTTTGATTACGGGGCCTTTCTCCAGAAATACGGCTCCCGCTTCCTGGGGGGAAGGCTGGCAAGACCAATGCTGCTGGTGTATGAGTTTAATTTCAACTGGCTTTTGATCGTCTGCATGGCCCTGGCCTACTCTTCCTCCGGCTCGGCTTTAAACGAGCTGACCGACATCCCCTACATGGCCACTACGCTGATCGTAGGCGTCCTGATGCTGGTGCTCTGCATGAAGGGGACCTCTCTGGTGCGGAAAAATGCCGTGTTTATGAGCGCGGTCATCTTTATCACCATGATCGCCGTCCATGTGCCGAACCTGTTTTTCAATATCAGCTCCGGCCGCTTATCCCAGGAAATGGCCCTTATGGGCGCTGATCTGGACGCCGCGGTAGCCAGCGGGGCGGGGAGCTTCCTCAAATACCTGCTGACGGCCTTTGTCTGGGCCTACATCTTTTCCGGCCAGAACCTGGGCGGTTTTGGGGCTTATGTAAACCATGCCCAGCTTTTTGACAACAAACGCACGCTGCGCTGGGCCGTGATCCTGTCGGTGATCGCCAACTGGGCATTTCTGGAAATGAGCGTGGTGAACCTGGCAGCCAACTACTCTCCCATCTATGAGGGCTGGGCGGCCGGAAAAGCGGTATACAGCATCCTGGTGGTACAAAACGGCGTGGGGACCGCCGCGACCAAAGCGCTGATGCTTACGCTGCTGACCGTTTCCATCTTTTTTGCCACCATCTCCACCGCGATCAACTATGCCCAGGGCTTTAACGACCGGGTGCTCAACTGGTATCAGAAGCGCATCCAGGAGGATCCAGAGATCTCGGCCAAAAAGAGGAACAAACGGGGCACTGTCCTGACCTTCCTCTATATCTGCCTCACCTGGGGCGTATCCCAGGCAGGCCTTACTGCCCTGGTGTCAAAGGGACTTACGCTGGTATCCTACATCACCCTGTTTACCCTGGTGCTCCCCACCATCGTCAACGCGGCCATTGGCTGGCCGGATGGGGGTGACGCAGCTGAGGATCCGTCTTAAGCCACGGCGCAAACTATCTATACGGAGGTTTCCTTATGTCAACTACCATTGCTGCAATCGGCCTCGCCGCCGCCATTGTCCTGCTTGTCGCCATGATCATCAAGGGCATCGACATGATCACGGCAACGGTCATCACTGCATCCATTATCCTTGTCACCAGCGGACTTGATTTCTGGGAGGGGCTGCTGGTGACCTTCTCCAAGGGAGCCGGCGAATTTGTCGCCTCCTGGTTCCTGATCCTGGGGCTGGGCGGGATCTTCGGACAGCTGGTCCTGGAGACCGGCCTTGCCACCAAGATCGCCAAGACCCTTACGGAAAAGCTGGGCACCCGGATGGTGGGTCTGGTCATCCTGATCTGCACCTTTTTCATCACCCTTCTGGGCATTAACGGCTATATCATGGTGTTTGTGCTCTATCCCATCGCGGACAATCTGCTGAAGCAGAACCGCATGGACCGCCGGACCCTTCCCTTCCTCCTTCTGGGCGGCGGGGCGGCCGGAAATGGGTTCGCCTACTCCCTGGACATCTGCAACGTGCTGCCCAGCAACTATTTAAACACGTCCCTGGGCTCGGCTCCTGTGCTGTCTTTTCTCTTCACCGCCATTGCAGCGTTCTGCTACTTCGCGTATTTTAACTACGCCCAGAAGCAGAGCCGGAAGAAATACACGGAAGCAGAGCTTTTGGCCATGTATTCCGGGGATTCCCAGATCGCGGACGACGATGAACTGCCCGGCATCGGTCTCTCCGTCCTGCCCTTCGCGGTGGTGCTCGGAGCCGTTGTAGCCACCTCCAGCTGGGGGACCTCCAACAGCATTGTATTTTCCCTGGTGCTGGGAATCCTGTTAATTGTAGTCACCCAGTTCCATCAGATTAAAAATATGAAAACGTCCATCAAGACCGGCAGCGGCTCTGGCTTAAGCTCCATGCTGACGGTGGCGGCGGTCATGGGACTTTCCAAGGTCCTGGGCGCCTCCCCGGCCTTCCAGAATCTCCAGCAGATGGTGCTGGCCATGGACATGCCCGCATACTTAAAGGCGTTTTTCGGCACCACCGTGCTGACCGGCCTGACCGGCTCCGCCATTTCCGGGGAAACGATCTTTATGGAAAGCTTCGGACAGGCCTTTGTGGATATGGGCGTGAACATTGAGGCGCTCCACCGAATCGTGACGGAAGCCGCCCTGATCTTAAATAAGCTGCCCAATTCCTCTGTAGCCATCCTGACGATGTCCATCTGCGGATGCAGCTTAAAAGACAGCTATAAGCACGTGATCCTGGGCACTACGATCCCTACCTTCATCGCCGGCCTTGTCATCACAATATTAGCATCTATGGGTTTTATCCTTTAAACTTGATATAATGATGCTGTAATCACCTGACCCTGCCCGCGCTCCACCGGCCCGGTACACATACATAAGAGGAGGAAGTCCATGAACCTGTCCCAGCTTTACTATTTCCGCAAACTGGCCGAGCTTCAGCATTACACGAAAGCTGCTAAGGAACTCTACATTTCCCAGCCGGCCCTCAGCGATTCCATCGCCTCTCTTGAGCAGGAGCTGGGGGTAGCCCTCTTCCGCCGGGAGGGACGCAATGTGAAACTCACCGCGTATGGGCGGGAATTTTACGACTGCGTGATCTCCTCCCTGAACGAACTGGAGCGGGGGATCTCCCTGATCAAGCAGCAGTCCATGGAGATTTCCGGCACCATCAACGTAGGGTGCATCCCCACCCTGCTGGGGGATTTCCTGCCCACGGTGATCAGCAATTTCACCGCCAGGAATCCGCTGACGAAGGTCAACATTTTTCACGGGATGTCCCTGGAAGTAGCAAGAGGCGTTTCGGAGGGAAAATACGACATCGGCTTTGGCTCCATGGTGGAGGACGAGCCTAACCTCGTGTATGTGCCCGTTATCACCCAGGAGCTGGTGGTGATCGTCAACAACGCCCATCCCCTGGCAGACCGCCGGGAGCTGGCGCTCAGCGACCTAAAGGAGTACGCCCTCACCACCTACCGGGACACGATTCCCATTGGGAAGGTGGTGCGGCAGCTTTTAAAGGAACGGGGTGTAGAAGCTACCTTCTCTTATGACGATGAAATTTCCGCCGGAGGCATCATTTCCATCACCCCTACCCTGGCTGCCATCGTGGCACGGACGCCGTTTTTGAAGCAGTTCAGCAACCTGTCCGTGCTAAAGCTCACCGACGTGCCGCCGGATACCCGGCTGATCTATATGATCTATAGCCGGAAAAATTTTATCAATGCGGCAGTGGAGGCGTTTGCGGATCATGTGGTGACGCAGGAGATGAGGCTGCCGAAGGGGTGAGATAGGGGG
>DVLJ01000028.1 GCA_018715565.1 Candidatus Ventrimonas merdavium | reverse complement strand
CCTTGACCTTCTTCTCCGCCGCCTCCCGCTCGCCGCAGCATCCGCCGCCGAAGCGCAGCTTTTTGTAGTAGGAATAGCCGCCGTAAACGGCGGCCAGGATGATCAGCGCTGTGATGATGATCGTAGCCAATTCTGCAGCCTCCTGTTCTCCGGCAGAGGAACTCTCCCGGCATCTGTTTTTCTTTCCTTTTTCCTTATCTTAATCCCATAAGCAGGGCCTGTCAACCGGTACAGGCTCTTCTGCTGCGTTCTTGAGAAAAGTTCTCGGTTTTGAAAAAAAGCCGGTGCCCGGCCAGATCTCTCTTGAAAACGAAAGCATCTGGGACCGGGGACCGGCTTCTTCCTGAAAGGACGTAGAGGGGATAAGGATCCCCTGCACAGAGGGCTGCGCCTTACAGCTCTGCGATAAACTCTACCTCAACTAAAACGTTCTTCGGCAGACCCTTCACTGCTACGCAGGAGCGGGCCGGCTTGCCGGTGAAATACTTCTCATACACGCCGTTGAATGCGGCGAAATCGCCCATATCGGCCAGGAAGCAGGTGGTCTTTACTACGCTCTCGAAGGAAGCGCCGGCCTCTTCTAAGATCGCGGCTACGTTCTTCATCACCTGCTCACTCTGCTCCTCGATGGTGGTTCCGTTCACCTCGCCGGTCGCCGGGTTGATCGGGATCTGGCCGGAAGCGAACAGCATGGTGCCGCTTACTTTTGCCTGAGAATAGGGGCCGATGGCTGCGGGAGCCTTGGAAGTCTGGATCGTTTTCATGGGGTATCCTCCTTACTTTGCTTTACATTTTGTTATCCCTATTATAATACTGAAATATATTTTAGTCAATAACTCTTTTTTTATTTTTTGAATTCTATTTCAGTCTTTACTCGTCATTCTCAGTGCTTTTTCTACGAAAAATCTGGTTTTTCTTGAATTCCTTCTTGCATAACGCTATAATAGAATAAAAAAAAGTTTAGCGAGGAGAACGGGGCAATATGAACCAACCATCCAATCTGATGTTATCTGAGACAGACCGTCTGATCCTCCGCTCCTACTGTCAGATGCTGGACGGCCTCTCCCACTATCTGGGAGACAGCTACGAGCTGGTGCTCCACAGTCTGGAGGATTACAATCATTCCGCCATCAAAGTGATCAACGGCTTTCATACCGGGAGGACGGAAGGGGCTCCCATCACGGATCTGGCCCTCTCGATCCTGGAGCAGATCCAGGACCAGAAGGAGCCGTGCGGGCAGATGACCTATTTTGTCACCAATAAGAACGGAGAACCGATGAAGTCCACCACCATCACCATCAAGGGGGAGGGGGACCGCATCATCGGCCTGCTGTGCATCAATTTCTATATGAACGTGACGTTAGCGGATTTTGTGAAGGATCTCTGCGCTGCGGAAGGGGGCTCCATGGGGCAGCTGACCACGGGACCGAAGGAGACCTTCTCCGCCTCCAGCACAGAGTTGGCGGAGCAGCTGGTCCTGCAGATCCAG
The DNA here is from genome assembly GCA_018715565.1 of Candidatus Ventrimonas merdavium. Classification (GTDB taxonomy): domain Bacteria; phylum Bacillota; class Clostridia; order Lachnospirales; family Lachnospiraceae; genus Brotaphodocola; species Brotaphodocola merdavium. The sequence goes on along the minus strand of DVLJ01000028.1, from coordinate 6,022 downwards.
AAAGAAGTCATGGAGGACGCAGACATTTCCCTGTCCAACAAGAACAAGGAGATCATCCAGCGCCTGTACCAAAAAGGGGTCTACAATCTCAAAGACGCGGTGGCAAAAACCGCATCTCTGTTAAATATCAGCAAAAACACCGTTTATCTCCATCTGCGCAATATGGAGCAGGGGGAGGAGCGGACAGCCAGGACAAAGGAGGGGTGAGTATGTCCGGGTATTTCAAAACTTATGGAGTCCGGTTTGGGAAGGCCCTGGTCAGCACCCTTCCCATCATCGTGTTTTTCTTAATCTCGTTTGCGATCGTGTACCAGTTCTTTGGCCTCCACTACCTGTTGGTGGTCTCCATGGTGACCATCTTTTTCCAGGTCCGCCACAAGCAGAGCAATAATACGCTGATCCGCTATGTCCGTCTGTTCCTTGTGGGAAGCTGCTTGGTGGTGGTCTCCTATTTCTGCAACCGGAGCCTGCTTTCCTGTATCCTGCTGAATTTCCTGGTGCCGTTTGTCCTGGTCTTTACCCAGAGCTCCCAGTTCAATCCCAAGGGATATTTTTCCTATGCCATGATCTATGTGTTCTGTTCCCTGATGCCGCCGGAGGATCTGGCCGGCCTGTGGACGGAGCTGACAGCGTTCTGGTCCTGTCTCCTGCTTCTGGCCGTATCCATCACAGTCTACCGCCGCTTCTTTGCCGCCCCGGGAAACCCTTCCATGTCGGCCAGGCAGGCGATCCTGGAGCTTTCTGCCCTGATCCCGATGCTGGCTGAGCCGGACAGGACCAGGGAGCTGGAACAGAAGTTTTCCAAGCTGCTGGAGGACTGCCACCGCATGTCCTACCACCAGAAATTCTTTACCTTCCAAACGCGGGAAAATCAGCTGTACGATATGATCTCCACCCTGATCCAACGGTTTTCCTATATGCTCGCCGACCATGAGTGGAGAAAAGAATTGGATCCGTCTCAAATCGAGACGCTGGAACGGGTGGGGGCGTATCTGAGTGAACTAGCCGGTCAGATGGAGACGCTGGCTCCGGCTTCCCCCGCCAGGAAAAAGCTGATGGACGAGGCTCAGGCGCTTTTAGACGGGATGGATATCCCGGAGGGACGGGTGCGCATCTTCTGCCGCAGCGCCCTGCACATGGCGAACCGGATCCTGCGGACCTTCTATGGGGATCCCCATGCGGCGTACCAGCCTTACCGGCTCGACCGAAAAGAGATCCGGCGCCAGATCCGGCTGCGGCTGGACCCAGAATCCTTTGAGATGCGCTTTGCCATGCGCCTGGCTCTTGTCATGACCATCAGCGGCACGATCAGCTATTTCCTGCCGATCACCCACTCCTACTGGATCCCGCTAAATGCGTTCCTGCTCCTGCAGCCCAGCTATGAGGACAGCAGCTACCGCATGAAGACCCGCCCGATCGGCACGTTCTTGGCCTGCTGCATCATGTTCCTGGCCTATCCGTTCCTAACGACCCTGGAGCGGCAGCTGACCTTTGCAATCGTCATGACCTGCCTGATGTACTGCTCCACCCCCGGCACCTGGTACCAGCCGATCTTCTCCACCTGCTACGCCCTGACCATGGCCGCCATGTCCATGGACCAGCAGCTGGCGATCACCCTGCGTCTGGCAGACTTGGGCGCCGCCGTGCTCATCGTTTTTCTGGTGAACCGGTTCTTCTTCCCTGTGCGGAGGGACGTCCAGTTTACCTACAATATCAAATCCCTGTTCCGCCTGCACAACCAATACTGGGATATCATCCGCAGCGGTCTGTATGGGAGCACCAATCTGGCGGTCTCCAATGAGATCCTGACCCATTTCCATACCATCTATGCAGACTGTCGGACTTACCTGGAAAAGCATACGGAGCTCCATGCCCGGAAGGAGCTGGAGGCCGCGCTCATCATCCTCTGGCATATGTTCTCGGAGCTGGAACAGGTCCATTTCCTGATCCGCACCAACAGCGTCCGTTCCCAGGAGGTCCCCCGCTTCCTCCAGATGATCGATTTCATCCAGGAGGAGCTCTATCCCATCATCTCCGGGGAGAACTTCCCTCAGCTGAAAAAGGAGCTGACCTACCGGGAACCGGAGGTCACCTATGTGCTCCAGGAGTATTTAAAGCACGCGGAGGAGCTGCTGGGGTATCAGGCGGCGATCCCGTTTTAAAAACCTTTTACAAGCCCTGCTTTCTCAATACCCCTTCCAGGAGCGCGGCCAGCTTTTACCGCCTATCCTGCTCCACCCTTAAAGTTACAATGGTAAAATTTTCCCGAATTCGTGAGCAGCAAGGGTGAGATTCACCGCGCCAAAAAGTCGGTCTTCATAAGCGTTCGCCAGCTCGCTGATCAGCTTTGCCTTTTCCCGGGCCGGCATATACGAAAGCAGAGCAGCGCTACTGCTTTAGGAAGTGAAAGAGCTTCAGAAAAAGTAAACGGAAATAACACATTCCTACATTGTTAAATACAAGAGAAAAAGTGCCACACTCCAAGTGTTTCCCTAGATTGTGGCACCTAAACACATATAAATGACCGACATTGTCAGATTTTTTAATATTCAATCCCACACTGCATCATCCAGATATAGAGTGTCTTTCTCGAAATTCCCAGGGTTCGGGCAGCCTTTGATTTATTGTTCTTGCAGTTTTCTAGGACTCGTAAAATCTCCTCTCTTCTGCCGTCCTTGTCCTTCGGCAGGCCCAATGCCGCTTCTTCCCCCTGCGTTTTCGTCGACTCTGTGTGCTGAGGCTGGAAAGCTACATTCTTCATCGTATTCCTCACCAGGCTCAGGGTGATCTGGGCATCCTCGCTCATCAGGCACATATATTCCAGCGTGTTTTTCAGTTCGCGCACATTGCCGTACCAGGGGTAGGTTGTCAGCTCACTCATGGCTTCATCTGTGATCGTAATCCCCTCAATCCCATAGTCGTCGCGGATCTGCTGGACAAATCTCCATGTCAGGTCAAGGATATCTTCCCTCCTCTCACGCAGCGGAGGCAGATAAATCGGGATCACCGCCAGACGGAAGTAAAGATCCGCACGGAAATTTCCCTTATCAACCTCACGCTTCAGATCGCGGTTAGTGGCAGCCACAATGCGCAGATTTACCTTGCGCTCGCTTTTTCCTCCTACGGGCATCACGCTTCTGCCTTCCAACACCCGCAGGAGGCTGACTTGCATATCAAACGGCATCTCGCCAATCTCATCGAGAAACAGCGTCCCACCGTCCGAAAGCTCAATCTTTCCCTTCTTTCCACCGCGGGACGCGCCGGTAAAAGCTCCCTCCTCATATCCAAACAGTTCGCTGTAAAGCAGATTACGGTCCATGGCCCCGCAATTAATCGGGACAAACCGCCCTTTTCTCCCGCTGGCCTGATGAATCGCTTTGGCCACAAGTTCTTTTCCCGTCCCGCTTTCTCCCTGTATCAGCACGGACACCTGTTTCCTGCCAATCTGCCTGATCGTATCCTTCACTGCAATAATGGCAGGCGCGGAACCGATAATCGAAGAACAGCTGTCATTTTTTTCCCGACTAATTGCCAATGGCTCGTTTCCTGCAGCCGAGAGCATGACAACATGCTCCTGCCGTATTCCGGAGCAGTCCACACGCTCCATCAGCCGATCGGACACAATCTTTCTCCCAAGGATCCTCTCCACGCTCGCAGGGTTACCCGTACAGTCTGTTTTAATATCGGTCTCCTGCAGGGAACTAATATAAGTCCCAATCAGACTGCCAGCCGCGCAATTTTTCATAGCCGCATTCACCTGATGGATTTTCCCGTTCATGCCTGTGATGAGGATCGGGTTCACGATGGCGTCGATCAGGCTTTGCTGGCTCATATGATACTCACAATACGACTGCACATCGCGACAGCAGAAATAAAAAGCCTTTTTGTATTCCTCGCCACATGGCTCCGGCATCCGCTCCATGATTATGGCAAATGGCTCCCCCGCAAGATCGCGCAGTACATACCACAGCCCGTAAAACAGTTCCGTCCGCTCTCCCTTCACCTCCTCGTAGGCGATTACTGCCATGTAATAAGACTTATGAAGAATATCCAGCATCTGGGAACCGGAGTAAGTCGTAGAACTGACCAGTTTTCCCACCAGCTCCGGATTCTCGCAGTGGGTAATCAGGCCATTTTGATCTGTCAGCTGCATGCAGCCCTTTCGGCCGTTCTTAAAGGTAATTCTGAACAGCCAGTACATATAGCTTGCGATATTTTCCAGCTGCGCCTTTCTCCGCTCCAAAAGCGCCATGCCGCCGGGCAAATCGCTGTAAACGCACCCGGAATAGAGATCCGTACAGGGGACAGTCACTCCCGTCCCCTGAGACTGCTCTATCTTCTTTTCCATGGTATTTCTTCTCTCCCGATCTCATAAATTTCTTGATAAGATTTTATCACTTTCACAATAACGTGTCAATCAATCGATATTCCGGGCAGCAGAACTACCAACATTTACCAAAACTTCTTTTCCTTTTGTCTCTCACACAAAAAGGAAGCAGGTATCTGCTTCATACCTGCCTCCATCTTTTATTTTTACCAAATGCACCGTCTGTTGCGCTTAGCAATACCCCAGAAATTGCCATAGCGGCACGCTGGCCGTCAGGCCGATCAGGTTAAAGATCAGATACAGATAGTTGGCCTTCTGCGAATCCTTGAAGGTCACATACTCACCGCCTGCCATACCGATCAGTCCTACAAACAGCCCCTGCTGATAACCAAAGCACCAGATATTTCCACTCAGACCGCAGATCAGAACCACCAGCGCCATGTTAATGCCATACTGCGGAAGAATGGGCGTGAACACTCCGATGAAGATTGCCAGCAGCGTAAACGGATCACACACGACGAAGCGCAGAGCGTAGGTCAGCAGTACCAGGCAGGGAACGAAAATATAAGGATTTCCTGCAATCGGTGCCACGACTCCTGTCAACATGCTCCCAATCACCGTACCCACTCCCGTGGTGGACATGAAGCCCGCCACTGCCAGAACGGTTGCGATATAAACAATGAGACTCCAGTTCCCCTTCGCGGAGAACTCCGCCGGGCTGATCAGCCCGCAGGCAACCATCGCCACCGCGATGAGGATGCCTACAATTGTAGCGCTGATACCATGAATCCCCTGCGTGATCCACAACGTGATCCCGACGCCGAGGATCGCCGCAGCCTGTTTTTCTTTCAGGCTCATCGAGCCCATCGCCGCCAGCTTCTCGTTGATAAAATCATGCCCTTCTCCGGAAACAACCGCCTTCTCCTGCTTCGGAGCGCACATATATACGGTGTAGATAAATACACTCACGATGCTCACGATCAGCCAAGGCAGGCAAAACAGGAACCAGGAGCCCCATGTAAAGTTCTTAGCCTCTCCTATAAAGCCCAAAAAGATTGGGACATTGGCAGATCCGCTGATAAAAGCATAGCCCCAGAACCAGGCCGGAACAAAGGCTGCCGTCCAAATACCGATGGCTTCCTTGCTGTGCTTCTCAAACCCATAGCTTTTTGTAATCTCCGTGGCCAGTGGGGTTAGGATGCCAACTTTTGCCGTGGTACTCGGTAAAAAGGGAGCCAGGACCAGTGAGGTCGTCAGCATGGACAGCGTCGCACCTTTGTAGCTTTTCGGAAACAGCTTTAGGATTGTAAGCGCCACCCGCTGCATGATGCCGCTGTTTCCCAGTCCAATACACAGCAGGTAAATGCTGATGATAAGCCACATGGTGCTGCTCGAAAACTGAGCAAATACTGTTGCGAAAGGTGCAATATTAAACAGTGCGATAAAGCAGAGACAGAACAGCCCCACCGCAAAACCCGGCAGCGCGTTCGACGCTACCAGCGTAAGCATGGCCAGAAAGATTCCCAGATACTGCCAGCCGCCCCGCGTCATACTCGCCGTCTGAGCCGGCAAAAAACCGATCAAAAAAATTTCCGCCAACGCCAGAAGGATAAAAATTGTCTTTTTTTTAGATGTTTTTGTCATTTTGTAATCCCCCATCCATTCCATGGTAGTGTCAAATCTACTACCTGTTTT
>DVLJ01000027.1 GCA_018715565.1 Candidatus Ventrimonas merdavium | reverse complement strand
CTCCACCTACCACCTGGAAAGCATCCTGGGAAATGGGACCATGCTGAATGCCCTGCTCCTGATCATGAGCAAGGCGGGAAGCGTTATCTTTGACAACCTGCCTCTGATCTTTGCCGTAGGCGTGGCCATCGGAATGGCGCAGGAAGAAAAGGAAGTATCCGCCCTTTCCGCTTTGATCGCATTCTTTGTGATGCACATTTCCATCAATGCAGTCCTGCTGATCACCGGACAGGTGCTGCCCGACGGATCCGCCGCGGAAGGCGTGCTGGAAGGGACCATTGCCAATGTCTGCGGCATGCAGACGCTGCAAATGGGCGTGTTCGGCGGCATCATCGTGGGCCTGGGCGTCGCCGCCCTCCACAACCGCTTCCACAAGATCGTCCTGCCCAATGCCCTCTCCTTTTTCGGAGGTTCCCGGTTCGTACCGATCATCTCCACGGTCGTCTACCTGCTGGTGGGCATCGCCATGTTCTTTGTATGGCCGGCCGTCCAGAACGCCATCTTCGCCCTGGGCGGACTGGTGACTGGGACCGGGTATGTGGGGACCCTGATCTTCGGCATCATCAAGCGGGCGCTGATCCCCTTTGGCCTGCATCATGTATTTTATCTGCCTTTCTGGCAGACGGCAGTGGGCGGCACCATGATGGTAGACGGCCAGCTCATCCAGGGCGGCCAGAATATCTTCTTCGCCCAGCTGGCCTCCCCCAATGTGGCCCACTTCAGCGCTGATGCCACCCGGTATTTCTCCGGCGAATTTATCTTCATGATCTTCGGCCTGCCGGGAGCGGCTCTGGCGATGTACCGGACCGCACGGCCAGAAAAGAAGAAAGCGGCCGGCGGACTGCTCCTGTCTGCGGCCCTGACCTGTATGTTCACAGGGATCACGGAACCCCTGGAGTTCTCCTTCCTGTTCGTGGCTCCTATGCTGTTCGCGGTCCAGGTGATCTTAGCAGGCGCCGCCTACATGATCGCCCATATCCTGAACATCGCCGTGGGACTGACCTTCTCCGGAGGGTTGCTGGATCTGTTCATCTTCGGCATCCTTCAGGGAAATGAAAAGACCAGCTGGCTGTGGATCCTGCCTGCGGGCGTGATCTATTTCTTCCTTTACTATTTTGCCTTCAGCTTCCTGATCCGGAAATTTGACTTAAAGACCCCGGGACGGGAGGACGACGATCAGGAGACCAAGCTCTACACCAAGGCCGACGTCAACGCCAGAAAGCAGACGGCCGGGGCCGGCACTAGGGCCGCAGACGGGGCCGCTGAGGACGAGCAGAGCCGGGACATCGCCAACGCCCTGGGCGGAAAGAAAAACATCGTCTCGGTAGACTGCTGCGCTACCCGGCTCCGCTGCTCCGTGGCCAAGCCGGAGCTGGTGGATGAGCAATTCCTGAAAGCCACCGGAGCCGTAGGCGTCATCAAGAAAGGGCAGGGGATCCAGGTGATCTATGGCCCGCAGGTGACCGTGATCAAATCCAAGCTGGAAAGCTATCTGGTCACCGCCCCGGATGTGGAATACACAGGAGCCCAGGAGGCGCCGGAGGAGGCGCAGTCCGGACATGAGGCTGGTGCAGACGCCAGCGCAGGCGGCAGTCTTACCGGCAGCAGCGCGGCTCCGTCTGCCCCAGTATCTGCCCGGACGCTGTATTCTCCCTTTACCGGAACGGTAAGACCGATCACCGAAGCCCCGGATCCCGCCTTTGCCGGCAAGATGATGGGCGACGGATTTTTCGTAGAACCGGAAAACGGCACGGTCGTTGCTCCGGAGGACGGAGAGGTGATGTTCGTCTTCCCCAGCAAGCACGCCATCGGCTTAAAGACTGCGGACGGCCTGGAATACCTCCTGCACATCGGCGTGGATACGGTAAAATTAAACGGCGAAGGCTTTACGGTGTTTGTCCAAGATGGAAATCCTGTAAAAAAGGGTGACAAACTGATGGAGTTTGATTTACAATATATCAAAGAGCACGCTCCGTCCGACGCCTGCCTGGTGATCTATACCAGCCTGAAGGAAGGCGAGACGATCCAGACAGAAGTTTCCTCCGTCAAGGCGCTGGACGCTGCGGCACGATTAAGATCGTAATTTCCGGAATTCCTGTATGGTGATCCTGGCTCCTGCAGCGCGGGGAGCTCTGCCTGCCGCAGGAGCCGGGGCAAAGGGGGCTGGCATGTACCGGGTTATTAAAGCATTGAACAATAACGGACTTTTAGTGTTGGATATGGAGACGTCCCGCGAGGTCATTTTTCTGGGGAACGGCGTCGGCTTTGGGAAGAAGCCCGGTATGCGGCTCGCCAGCTTAGACGGAGCCGCCGCTTACCAGGCGGAGCCGCGGAATACCGGCGATACGGCGCTGCAGGCGGTCAACGGCCTGGCTCCTGTGTTCCTGGAAGCCGCAGGGCGCATCATCGATGAAGCGGCCCGGCGCTTCGGGAACGTGAACCGGAACATCCTGCTTGCCCTGGCCGACCATATCGCCCTGGCGGTAGAACGGGCAAAGGACAAGAAGGAATTTTCCAATCCCTTCTCCCAGGATATCCAGGCGCTGTTCCCGGAGGAATTTGAGACCGCGCGCCAGGGACGGCAGATCATCGAGCAGCTCTGCGGGCAGACCCTGTCCGAGGACGAGACCGGGTTCATCACCCTGCATATCCACGCCGCCCTCTCCGGGGAAAAGGTGGAGGAATCCATGAAGCTGGCCCGGCTGGTGACGGAAAGCATTTCCATGATCGAGACCGGCCTAGATATCCGGCTCCCGGTCCACTCCCTTGGCTACAGCCGTCTGGTCAGCCATATCCGATATATGCTCATGCGGAACCTGCGGAACGAACGGGTCACCCTGGACATGGAGGATTACGCCAGACAGAATTTCCCCGAAGACTATGCTCTGGCACAGGAGATCATACAGAAGCTGGAACAGCAGCTAAAAAACCCGTTCTCCAAAGAGGAGACCGGGTTTCTGGCGATCCATATCAAGAGGGCTTCCCAGCTGGCGGAAGATGAAACAAAGCCCCGCTAGTGCGGGGCCGCATTTCCCGATCCGGTACAGCGCCTGTCGGTTCTTACCGGATCCCCTCGAACCAGTTCTTAAGCTCGCTTTCGCTGACATTTGCCGAAAAGCGTTTCCCTTCCTTCAGCACGGCTCCCGGGCAGGAGGGGCGCAGCTCTGCGTTGGTGTTCCCCATCCCGCTGCCGCCGGACGTTGCCGCCGGGATGATGGTCTTTCCGGTCCAGTCGTACTGCTCCAGGAAGGTATTGATGATGGTGGGAGCTACATACCACCAGATTGGGAATACCGTGATCAGCGTCTTCACGCCATCCACCTCCGGCAGATCCTGGATCATGGCCGGGCGGAAGGCTTTGTCCTTCATCTCCACACTACTCCGGCTCTTTGGATCCGTCCAATCCAGATCCGCGCTGGTGTACGGGATCTCCGGGCGGATCTCATACAGGTCTCCGCCTACCGCGGCGGCGATCTTCTCTGCCAGCTTCTTCGTAGTCCCGGTTGCAGAAAAATATGCTACTAAAATCTCGCTCATCGTCTTATCCTCCATCTTCTATCCTACAGGTACGCCACAGTTTCCGACAGATCCTTCCGCTGGCTGTGGTTCGGCAGCGGTCCTGCCCCCTCTGCGGCATATCCCAGATCCAATACCATCAGGATTTCTTCCTCCTCCGGCAGACCCAGCTTCTGAGCCAGGATCTCCGGGTCAAAGAAATTGATCCAGCAGCTGTCTACTCCCGCGTTGGCTGCCGCCAGCATCAGATGAGTGGCTATGATGGTCGCATCCTCTACCCCCGAATCCCGCTTCCCGCCTGGATAGACGAACACGTTCTTCTTATGGAAAGCCACCACCAGCACCGTAGCTGCCCCATACCGGCACGGCGTCGCTTCATCGATCTTCCCCAGTCCCTCTGCAGACTGCACGACATAGACGCGCTGCTCCTGAAGGTTCTTTGCCGTAGGCGCCAGCCGTCCGGCCTCTAAGATCTCATTTAACACTGCCTCCGGCACCGGGCGGCCGTCAAAATTCTTACACGAGTAACGGCGTTTGATCACTTCTGAAAAATCCATATGCGTTTCCTCCTCACTTCTGATCCTTACAAAACAGTTCTGCCGTCATCTGGCATAGTTATAGTGTAATCCATTTTTCCAAAAATGTAAAATGCCTGGATCGTTGGGTCCATGATGCATTTTTTGTATATCTGGCGGGCGGAAAGCTGCTATGAAAAAGCTGCGGCAGATGTTTGACTTACAGTGAAAAGGACGTATTTACAACAAATTATTGCTAACGTTGAGAGGCAAGGTAATCTTTAACTTTGTATGAGAAATCTATCTGCCTGTCGAGCCACAAACAAACAAAACAAAAAGAAACCAATAAACAGGAAAGACGGCATGGCCCTTGCATGGGCTATGCCGCCTAATCGGAATATGCTTCCTTGTGACCCAAGAACTTTTATCCCGCAGCTTTTCCATTAAAGCATCGTTTTCAATTTTGGTTTCATAGATTCTGCTACGCCTAACAGTTTCATGGCTTCATCTGATGAGACCGAAAGATTGCTCATCAGATTCCTCAGGGATGTTGCTAAGGTATCAAGCGATCCTTCCTCAACTCCGCTCTGCTTGATCCGCTTCGCTTCATGATCCAATACTTTTCCACCCTTAACCGCCCTCACTCCCTTCTGCACTATGGGATGCCTGACTGCAAGATTTTCCATCACCTTGTAGATCATATCAACGATCAGGACTTTGGAGTAGCTGGTCAGCTGGCCAGCTTCTTCCAGACCGATCAAATGCTGCCGGATCCGTTCATAATCGTTCTTCAAAGGTTCCAGCTTCTGTTCGCTGCTGTCCATCTCACGAAATTGCTTCTCGTAGCGGAATAGATAAAACGGCAGCAGGAACAGCAGTCGCTTTTCAAAGATCTCATCCAAAGAATAGTTCTGCACCTTCATAACTGGAATGCCGTAGGATACTTCCCCGCCTCTTGTCAAGATCCGGATCCGCATCTCGTCTGCGGTTTTGCTGCTGTGCCGCAGATACATCACTGCCGATTCCGGAAATCGCACCGTCAGGACCTGATCTTCCAGCTGGTGATGGGTAAGGGCGATCTGCGTATCATACTCAAACATCCGGACGATCATCGTATTGTCCAGGGTGCTTTGGCATTCTACATGGTACGTCTTTTTCAGGATCCGGAAACAGGAATCCGTGACCCGTTCTTCCTGCTCTCCATCCTGCCGGTTTAAAAAGTGTTCATTCGGCTCCGGCTCCACCGCTTCATCCTCAGAATAGTGTTCGCCAAAGGCTTCATTGATCACCGGGATGATCAGGCTTCGACAGTCCGCCAGCAGCGTCCGGAACACATCGTCATACGGCGTGCTGGACAGGTTCTTCTCACATTTTTCCACAATACTTGCCTCCTCCTTTCCAAATGTTTTATCCTTCGTAAGCTCGTGATAAACAAGGAAAGGATTCAGCCGTTCCGAAACGGTAACCTATAGTCTGTAGACTGCAAACTATAAACTACATACTACATATCTCTTTGGTGCCCTGTCTGATGGGAATCCTTGGTGTTTATAATATCATTATATCCATTTCCAGATCTAACATCAATAGAATTTTTTCGACAAATCATGTCGGTGCAGGTGTCTGGGATAGGAGGCCTCCGACACAGCGAAAACTGCAAAGGAAACCGCGGCAGATATTCTACCACGGTTTTTCCTTTAAAGCATCGTTTTCAATTTTGGTTTCATAGACTCCGCTACGCCCAATAGTTTCATCGCTTCATCCGCTGAGACCGAAAGGTTTTTCATCAGATTCCTCATGGATGTCACTAAGGCATCCAGCGAACCCTCTGCGCGGCCCTCCGCACGGCCCTCTATACGGCCTTCTTTACGACCTTCTATGCGTCCTTCTTTCCAGCCTTCCTCAACTCCGCTCTGCTTGATCCGCTTTGCCTCATGGTCCAATACTTTTCCACCCATAACCGCC
>DVLJ01000026.1 GCA_018715565.1 Candidatus Ventrimonas merdavium | reverse complement strand
GAACTGATGCATTTTTCATATGTACGATATCTGGAGAACCGGATCCGGGAGTCCTTTGGCTTTAAAGGGACCGCCCTCAGATTTATCATCCGGGAACGCGGGGGGAAGGAGCAGTAGATGGAGCGAGTGATCTGCCTGGTAATGGGTTATGTGTTTGGATTGTTTCAGACTGGCTATCTGTACAGCCGGTCCAAGAATATGGATATCCGCAACTATGGGAGCGGCAACGCGGGGAGTACCAACGTCCTGCGGGTCATGGGGGTCAAGGCCGGCCTGATCGTGTTCATCGGCGACGCGGGCAAGATGATCCTGGCCTGTCTGCTGACCCGGTTTTTGTTCGCCTCTCAGCCGGAGATGCTGTATGTGTACCTGCTGTACACCGGCTTCGGCGTGGTGCTGGGACACAATTTCCCATTCTATATGGGATTTAAGGGCGGAAAGGGCATCGCGGCCTCCGCGGGACTGCTGGCTTCCCTGGACTGGCGGGTGACCTTAGTCTGCCTGGTGGTGTTCGTGGTGACCGTGGCCATTACCCGGTACGTGTCCCTGGGATCGATCCTGGTGATGCTGATCTTCCTTGTGGGGATGTGCTTTTTCGGATACCAGGGGGACTTTGGCCTGGCGGCGGAGGCGCTGCCGGAATTCTGCGTGATGGCGGCAGTGATCAGCCTGATGGGCATCTGGCGGCACCGGGCGAATATCAAGCGGCTGTTAGCCGGCACGGAAAATAAGATCGGAGCGAAGAAGAAGGAGTGACAGCGATGGCAAAGATCGGCATCATAGGTTCTGGAAGCTGGGGGATCGCCCTGGCTTCTCTTTTGCATCATAACGGCCACCACATCACGGTGTGGTCGGCGATCCCCCGGGAGATCCAGTCCCTGGAGGAGACCAGGCAGCTTAGGACCCTTCCGGGGCTGACCCTGCCGGAGGATATGGAGTTTACGGCAGATCTGGAGACGGCTATGAAGGACAGGGACGTGCTGGTGACGGCGGTTCCTTCCATCTATGTGCGCCAGACGGCGAAGCGGATGGCCCCCTTTTGCAGAGCGGGGCAGGTGATCGTCAACGTGGCCAAGGGCATCGAGGACGGAACGCTGATGACCTTGTCGGAGATCCTGGAGGAGGAGCTCCCCCAGGCGGAGATTGCGGTGCTTTCCGGCCCCAGCCATGCGGAGGAGGTGAGCCGCGGCCTTCCCACCACCTGCGTGGCAGGGGCGGCGAAGAAGGAGACGGCAGAGCTTCTCCAGAACCTGTTCATGAGCCCGGTCTTCCGGGTGTATGTCAGCCCGGATGTGCTGGGGATCGAGATCGGCGGCGCTTTGAAGAATGTGATCGCTCTGGCGGCCGGTATCGCTGACGGCCTGGGCTATGGGGACAACACCAAGGCGGCCCTGATCACCCGGGGCATCTATGAGATCGCCCGGCTGGGGATCGCCATGGGCGGCAAGTTTGAGACGTTCTGCGGTCTCACCGGCATCGGCGACCTGATCGTGACCTGCGCCAGCATGCACAGCCGGAACCGGCGGGCCGGCATCCTGATCGGCCAGGGCCGCACCATGAAGGAGGCCATGGACGAGGTCCAGATGGTGGTAGAAGGTGTGTATTCCGCCAAAGCGGGTCTGGCCCTGGCGGAGAAATACGGCGTTCCCATGCCGATCATCCGCGAGGTGAACCAGGTGCTATTTGAGGACAAGCCGGCCCGGGAGGCGGTAGGAGACCTGATGCTCAGGGATAAGACGGCGGAGAGCCAGGCCATGGGCTGGCCGGACGAGGACGGGCAGGACGAGGCGTAAGAACGGGCCGGAAGGGATGGGAGAACGGGCCGGATGCGGCAGAAGGACGAGGCAGAGGGACCGGATCCGGCGCAAGAAAGTCCTTGACAGCCGATAGAGATACAATTATAATTAAGAACAGCTTTAACGGCGAGGCTTCCCAGGCTTGGGGAGCCTGTTTTCTAAAAAGAGGAGGAAACAGATTATGAAGAAAGCGATTAGCTTAGGACTGGCCGCTATGATGGCCCTGTCCCTGACCGCATGCGGCGGTTCTGCTGAGCAGACCACCAGCGCAGCAGCAGGAGAGAACACCCAGACCGAAGCAGCCGGCGAGAGCGCAGCTGCAGGCGAAGAGGCAGCTTCCGAGGGAGCCGCTTCCGGAGAGACCATTAAGATCGGTGTGATCGGACCCCTGACCGGCCCGGCAGCTACCTATGGCATCGCCGTACAGAACGGCGCGGACCTGGCTGTGAAGGAGATCAACGCGGCTGGCGGCGTGAACGGCATCATGTTCGAGAACAGCACTGAGGATGATGAGAACGATCCGGAGAAGGCGATCAACGCCTACAATACCTTAAAGGACTGGGGGATGGACATGCTGGTGGGCACCACCACTTCCAAGCCCTGTATCGCAGTAGCAGCTGAGTCTGCCAACGACGGCATCTTCCAGCTGACACCCTCCGGCTCTGCCGTAGAGTGTCTGGTGAACGACAACGTATTCCGCGTATGCTTCTCCGATCCGAACCAGGGAAGCGCTTCCGCCCAGTACATCGGCGAGCACAGCCTGGCTACCAAGATCGCGATCATCTATGACAGCTCCACCGAGTATTCCTCCGGTATCCGGGAGTCCTTCGTAAAAGAAGCGGCGAACCAGGGTCTGGAGATCGTAGCCGATGAGGCGTTTACCGCTGACAGCAACACGGACTTCTCCGTACAGCTGGACAAGGCAAAAGAAGCCGGCGCAGAGCTGGTATTCATGCCGATCTACTACCAGGAGGCTTCTGTGATCTTAAAGCAGGCTTCCGATAAAGACTTTGCACCGATCTTCTTCGGCTGCGACGGTATGGACGGTATCCTGTCCGTTGAGAACTTTGACGCTTCTCTGGCAGAGGGCCTGATGTTCCTGACCCCGTTCTCCCCGACTGAGGAGGCCAGCAAGCAGTTTACCGAGGACTACACCGCAGCATACGGGATCGAGCCGATCCAGTTCGCAGCAGACAGCTATGATGCCGTTTACGCGATCGCCGCAGCGATCGAGCACGCAGGCATCACCGCGGACATGGAGCCGTCTGAGATGTGCGAGCTGATGAAGACCGCCATGACCGAGATCTCCATCGACGGCCTGACCGGCGCAGGCATGACCTGGACCGCAGACGGCGAGCCGAACAAGGCACCGAAGGCTGCCAAGATCGTAAACGGCGTATACGAGATGCAGTAAGAGGTCAGAGACGGATCTGACGGAGCGTTCGTTCCGCAAAAGACCTGCATATTATATCATGATGTGGACGAGGGCCGTCTGTCAGGGACGGCCCTCATTTGCTGTTTCCAGGTATGTGTCCGGAGCGGGGCTCTGCAGGCGGGATGTCTTTGCCAGCCGGAGCTATGTTCGCCGCAGGTCAACTTTCCCTTGAACTTCCCCAGGGACTGTGCTATAATTCGACTTAATATTTGCTTTGCAAAGAATATGACAAAGAGGTGGTAGGGTACATGAGTTTTCTCTCTTATTTGATCAATGGAATCAGCCTGGGCAGTATCTACGCGATCATTGCCCTTGGGTATACCATGGTGTACGGCATCGCCCGGATGCTGAACTTTGCCCATGGCGATATCATCATGGTCGGCGGGTTCGCCATCTTTACGATGGTCAGCACCCTGGGCCTTCCGGCGCCCTTAGGCATCCTGACGGCCGTGGTGATCTGTACGGTGCTGGGCGTCACCATCGAGCGGGTGGCGTATAAGCCCCTGCGGGGAGCCTCCTCCCTGGCCGTCCTGATCACGGCGATCGGAGTCAGCTATCTTCTGCAGAACCTGGCGCTGCTGATCTTCGGCTCCAACGCCCGTCAGTTCACATCTGTGGTCACTGTGCCGGGACTGAAGCTGGCCGGCGGAGCGCTGTCCATTTCCGGGGAGACGATAGTCACCATCCTGAGCTGTATCGTGATCATGGTCTGCCTGACCCAGTTCATCAACCGGACGAAGGTCGGCCAGGCGATGCTGGCGGTGTCTGAGGATCAGGGAGCGGCGACTCTCATGGGCATTGATGTGAACCGGACCATTGCCATTACCTTTGCCATCGGCTCTGCTCTGGCGGCGATCGCGGGAGCCCTGCTCTGCTCCACCTATCCGTCCCTGACCCCGTACACCGGATCCATGCCGGGTATCAAGGCGTTCGTGGCGGCGGTGTTCGGCGGCATCGGCTCGATCCCCGGCGCCCTGATCGGCGGCGTGCTGTTAGGCGTGATCGAGAACCTGTCCAAGGCGTATATCTCTTCCCAGCTGTCGGATGCGATCGTATTTTCCGTGCTGATCATCGTACTTTTGGTGCGGCCGACCGGTATCCTGGGGAAAAAGATCATGGAGAAAGTGTAGGTGGATGGGATGAAGACAAAGATGAAGAACCGTGTGCTGCTCCAGAACAGCATCACCTACGCCCTTGTGATCGCCTGCTGGGTGATCTTGGAAGTGATGTCAAGAGAGGGCATGCTGAGCAGTCTGATGAAGGGGCTGTTAGTCCCCTTATGTATCTATGTGATCCTGG
Organism: Candidatus Ventrimonas merdavium; assembly: GCA_018715565.1. GTDB lineage: Bacteria > Bacillota > Clostridia > Lachnospirales > Lachnospiraceae > Brotaphodocola > Brotaphodocola merdavium. The sequence continues at coordinate 9,338 of DVLJ01000026.1, read as the reverse complement.
CGGTCTCCTTAAACCTGACCGTGGGGATCTTAGGCGAGCTGAGCCTGGGACATGCAGGCTTTATGTGCGTAGGAGCCTTTTCCGGAGCCTTTTTTACCAACTGTATGGCGGACGCGATCCCCAGCGTGGGACTGCGCTTTTTCCTGGCCCTGCTGATCGGCGCGGCTGTAGCCGGCGTGTTCGGCATCCTGATCGGCATCCCGGTGCTGCGGTTAAAGGGCGACTATCTGGCCATCGTGACCCTGGCCTTCGGCGAGATCATCAAGAACCTGATCAACGCCCTGTACGTAGGGCGGGACGCAGCCGGGTTCCATTTCTCCATCAAGGATACCCTGTCTTTGGGGATGGATGATACCGGCGTGGTGCTGATCAAGGGTGCCCAGGGCATCACGGGAACGCCCAAGGCAGCCACATTTACCATCGGCATGATCCTGGTGCTGCTGACCCTGTTCATCGTGCTGAACCTGGTGAACTCCCGGGCAGGACGGGCGATCATGTCCATCCGGGATAACCGGATCGCTGCCGAGTCCATCGGCATCAACATTACCAAGTATAAGCTCATGGCATTTTCCGTCTCTGCGGCTCTGGCCGGCGTGGCGGGAGTGCTGTACGCCCATAATTTATCCAGCCTGGCGGCTACGCCCAAGAACTTTGGCTACAACATGTCCATCATGATCCTGGTGTTCGTGGTGCTGGGCGGCCTGGGCAATATCCGCGGATCGATCATCGCGGCAGTGGTGCTGACGATGCTTCCGGAGCTGCTCCGCGGTCTGAACGATTTCCGTATGCTGATCTACGCGGTGGTCCTCATCGTGATGATGATCTTCAACTCCAGCCCCAAGGCGATCGAATTCCGGGCGGTGCTGCTGGAGAAGTTCCGCGGGAAGAAAAAATCCGGGACAAAGGAGGCTGCGTGATATGGCAATGCTGGAAGTAAAGAATATCGGGATCTCCTTCGGCGGATTGAAAGCGGTAGATGATTTCTGCGTGACCATTGAGAAGGGACAGTTATACGGCCTGATCGGCCCCAACGGCGCGGGCAAGACCACGGTCTTCAACCTGCTGACCGGTGTGTATAAGCCGGATCAGGGAGCGGTGTTCTTAGACGGAAAGAACATCACCGGCAGGAGTACCATTGAGATCAACAAAGAGGGAATCGCCAGGACTTTCCAGAACATCCGTCTGTTCAAGGAACTGAGCGTGCTGGACAATGTCAAGGCAGGGCTGCACAACCATCACCGTTACTCGGCGATCGAGGGCATCCTGCGCCTGCCCCGCTACCACAAGGAAGAGAAGGCCATGAATGAGAAGGCCATGGAGCTGTTGAAGGTCTTTGATCTGGACGGCGAGTACGATTATAAGGCGTCCAATCTGCCCTACGGCAAGCAGCGGAAGCTGGAGATTGCCCGGGCCCTGGCCACGGAGCCGAAGCTTCTGCTGCTGGACGAGCCGGCGGCCGGTATGAACCCCAACGAGACGGCGGAGCTGATGGAGACCATCCGGTTCGTGCGGGATGAGTTCGACATGACCATCCTGCTGATCGAGCATGACATGAAGCTGGTATCCGGCATCTGTGAACAGCTGACCGTATTGAACTTCGGACAGGTCCTGACCCAGGGGCCCACCTCCGAGGTGCTCAACGACAAGCGGGTGATCACCGCATATCTGGGAGAGTAGGAGGAGAGAGACGATGGCAATTCTTGAAGTAAAGGACTTAGAGGTCTATTACGGTGTGATCCAGGCCATTAAGGGAATCTCCTTTGAGGTGGACCAGGGGGAGATCATCGCTTTGATCGGCGCCAACGGCGCAGGCAAGACCACGACCCTGCAGACGATCACCGGTCTGATCCCGTCTAAGGCGGGCAAGATCTTTTATATGGGGAAGGAGATCACCAAGACTCCGGGCCACCAGCTGGTATCCATGGGGATCGCCCATGTGCCGGAGGGCCGCCGGGTGTTCGCGTCCCTTTCCGTGCTGCAGAATTTAAAGCTGGGCGCCTATACCAGAAAGGATAAGGCGGAGCTGGAGGAGACCCTGAAGATGGTCTACGGCCGCTTCCCCCGCTTAGAGGAGCGGAAGAACCAGATGGCAGGGACGCTGTCCGGCGGTGAGCAGCAGATGCTGGCCATGGGCCGGGCGCTGATGTCCCATCCCAAGCTGATCGTCATGGACGAGCCGTCCATGGGCTTATCCCCCATCTATGTGAACGAGATCTTCGATATCATCCAGAAGATCAATGAGGACGGGGTGACGGTGCTCTTAGTAGAGCAGAACGCAAAGAAGGCCCTTTCCATCGCCCACCGGGCTTACGTGCTGGAGACCGGCTCCATCGTGCTCAGCGGCGAGGCGTCGGCGCTGATGAACGACGATTCTGTGAAAAAGGCATATTTAAGCGAGTAAGAGCAGAATTTCCCTGAAAGTGTCGGGAAATTGCCAGATAATTGTGTGTTCCAAGGGAAAAGTCCTAGACTTTTCCCTTCTTTTTATGGTATGATTTCCCTATATAGAAATTTAAGAAAACGAGGAGGAGTTTCTTATGAAGGGTAACGTGATCGTAGGACAGTCGGGCGGGCCCACCGCAGTCATCAATTCCAGCCTTGCGGGAGTATACCGCACGGCGATCGACCGGGGGGCCAAGAAGGTTTACGGTATGCAGTACGGCATCCAGGGGCTTTTGGATGAGCAGTACGTGGATCTGTCCAAGCATATCAAGAGCGATCTGGACGTGGAGATCTTAAAGCGGACGCCGTCGGCATTTTTGGGGACCTGCCGGTATAAGCTTCCGGATATCCACGAGAATCAGGAGATCTATGTGAAGATTTTCGAGATCCTGGATAAGTTAAATATCGAGTGCTTTATCTATATTGGCGGCAATGATTCCATGGATACCATCAAGAAGCTTTCGGATTACGCGATCCTGACGGGAAAGACCCAGAAGTTCGTAGGCGTGCCCAAGACGATCGATAACGACCTGGCTCTGACGGACCACACGCCGGGATTCGGCAGCGCGGCCAAGTATATCGCCACTTCCACCAAGGAAGTGATCCGGGACGGCTTAGGCTTCTCCTACAAGAAGAAGCTGGTGACGATCATCGAGATCATGGGACGGAACGCAGGCTGGCTGACCGGCGCCTCCGCCCTGTCCCGTGGCGAGGACTGCGACGGTCCGGATCTGATCTATCTGCCGGAGCTGCCCTTTGATATCGTGAAGTTCCAGAACCGGGTGAAGAAGCTGCTGGAGAAGAAGGACGTGGTAGTGGTAGCCGTTTCGGAGGGCATCCGCATCGCGGACGGCCGCTATGTCAGCGAGCTGGGCACCGGCGTGGATTATGTGGACGCCTTCGGCCACAAGCAGCTGACCGGCACTGCCAGCTACCTGGCCAATGTGATCAATCAGGAGATCGGCTGCAAGACCCGGGCCGTGGAGTTCAGCACCCTGCAGCGGAGCGCGGCGCACTTAGCTTCCCGGGTGGATGTGAACGAGGCGTTCATGGTAGGCGGCGCGGCGGTAAAGGCTGCGGACGAGGGGGATTCCGGCAAGATGGTGGTGATCGAGCGGGTATCCGACGATCCCTATCAGTGCGCTACCGGCATCTATGACGTGCACAAGATCGCCAACGGCGAGAAGCTGGTCCCCAGAGACTGGATCACCAAGGATGGAACCTATGTGACGGAGGAGTTCATAGACTATGTAAGACCCCTGATCCAGGGCGATTCCCCGTCGGTCATGGTAGACGGGATCCCGCGTCATCTGTATATGTCTTCAAAGAAATAAAGGAGGCGCTTATGACATTATCGGAAGCGATTGATTACGCATCTGCCGCATTGGCAGGCAAGACGGAGAAGAACGGCAATCCATACATCGACCATTCCCTGCGGGTGATGGATAAGATGCAGACCGAAGAGGAAAAGCTGGTGGCGATCTTCCACGATGTGGTAGAAGATTCGGAATGCACCTTCCGGGATCTAAGAGACCTGGGGCTTCCCCGCAATGTGATGGAAGCGATCGAGACGCTGACGAAGCGCAGCGATATGACGTATTTTGATTATATCGACGACGTGCGTTGGAACGAGCTTGCCTGTAAGGTGAAGATCGCGGAGATCGAAGACAACCAGGATATCTTCCGGGTGAACAAAATGTCGTTCCAGACCTACACCCCGGCCAAACGGGCGGAGAAGGCGCTGGCGATCCTGCGCGGATAAGAACAGGACAAATAGGCGAAAATCCTACTGCAGGCGATCCGGCATCGGATTTTCGTCTATTTGACCCTGGTATCAACAGATTCCCCCTGGCATATACTGTAACAGTATAGTAAGGGGGAATTCTTCATGAATCGATATCATTTATATCAGGATATCAACGCCCGCACCGGAGGCGAGATCTATCTGGGAGTCGTAGGGCCGGTGCGTACGGGGAAATCCACGTTTATCAAGCGGTTTATGGAACAGATGGTGCTTCCTGCTATGACGGAGGAGCATCAGCGGAACCGCAGCCGGGATGAGCTGCCTCAGAGTGCGGCAGGAAAGACCATTATGACGACGGAGCCTAAGTTCATCCCCAAGGAGGCGGCAAAGCTCCAGCTGGGGGACGGCATCTCTGTGCGGGTGCGGCTCATCGACTGCGTAGGCTTTATGGCCGACGGGGCGGCAGGGCATGAGGAGAATGACCGGGAGCGCCTGGTGAAGACACCCTGGTACGAGGAGGAGATCCCCTTTACCAGAGCGGCGGAGATCGGCACCCGGAAGGTGATCCGGGACCATTCTACCATCGGCCTGGTGGTGACCACGGACGGCTCCTTCGGGGAACTGCCCAGGAGCGCGTACATAACACCGGAGCGGACGGCGATCGAGGAGCTGAAGGCGATCGGAAAGCCCTTTGTGGTCCTGTTAAATTCCTCCCGCCCATATTCGGAGGAGACGGCGGCCCTGGCGGCCCAGCTGGAGCAGGAGCATGGGGTGAGCGTCCTTCCGGTCAACTGCGAGCAGCTGAAACAGGAGGACTGCTACCGGATCCTGGAGAACGCCCTGATGGAATTCCCGGTGACGGAGGTGGATTTTTTCATCCCCAAATGGCTGGAGATCCTGCCTTCCTCCCACTGGCTGAAGGAGCAGGTGATCCGGGCGGCCAGAGGCTTTTTGGGGCAGGTGCGCCATATGAAGGACATTGCCCGGGACTGGAGCGGGGAGACGGATTCCTCGGTGCGTTCCATGAAGGTGGAGCAGATGGATATGGCTACGGGTATGGTCTCGGTTCAGGTGGGCTTAGAGGACGGCTGCTATTATCAGACCCTCAGCGACTATGCCGGGATCCCCATCGAAGACGAGTACCAGCTCATGGAAATCCTGCGGAAGCTGGCTTCCATGCAGGGCGAGTATGACAAGGTGCTGAACGCCATGAACCAGGTGCGGATGAAGGGCTATGGGGTGGTGACCCCGGAGCGGTCGGAGATCATCCTGGATGAGCCGGTGGTCATCCGCCACGGCAATAAGTACGGGGTGAAGATGCGGGCGGAGGCGCCTTCCATCAACCTGATCAAGGCCCATATCCAGACGGAGATCGCCCCGATCGTGGGAAGCGAGCAGCAGGCCCAGGACCTGATCGCCTACATGAAGGAAACGGCCAGGAACGAAGAGAACGGCATCTGGGAGACGAATATTTTTGGAAAATCCATCGAACAGATCGTGGAGGACGGCATCCAGGCCAAGGTCAGCCAGATGACGGAGGACTGCCAGGCCAAGCTGCAGGACGCCCTGCAGAAGATCATCAACGACAGCAACGGCGGGCTGATCTGCATCATCATATGAACAGGCCCCCATAGCGGAGACAAAGGAGGAGCGCGTATGAGACTTATTTTTTCCGGAGCGGCCCATGAGGTGACCGGCAGCAGCCATTACCTGGAGGTTGGAGCGACGAAAATGCTGATCGACTGCGGCATGGAACAGGGGGTGAACTTGTATGAGAATGTTCCGCCGCCTGTGCCTTATCCGGAGATCCAGATCGTGCTCCTGACCCATTCCCACATCGACCATGTGGGGATGCTCCCTTATATCTATGCCAGGGGGTTCCGGGGCAGGGTGATCGCTACCACGGCTACCTGCGATCTGTGCCAGATCATGTTAAAGGACAGCGCCCACATCCAGGAGACGGAGGCGGAGTGGAAGAACCGGAAGGCCCGGCGGGCCGGCAGGCCGGAGACCCCGCCTCTCTATGAGATGGACGACGCTCTGGGGGTGCTGGAGCTGTTTGAGGCATATGACTACGGGGAGATCGTAGAGCTGAACGACAACATCACCATTCGCTTTACGGACATCGGCCATCTGCTGGGTTCCGCGTCCATCGAGGTCTGGATGCGGGAGGATGGGACAGAACGGAAGATCGTGTTCTCCGGGGATATCGGCAACCACAATAAACCTTTGATCCGGGACCCGCAGCCCACAAAGGAGGCGGATTACGTGGTGATGGAGTCTACCTATGGGGACCGGCTCCACAAGAAGGGCGTGGACCACATCAGTGAGCTGGTGAAGATCGTCCAGGACACTCTGGACCGGGGCGGCAACGTGGTGATCCCGGCCTTTGCCGTAGGACGGACCCAGGAGCTTCTGTATTTCTTCCGGCATATCAAGGCGGAACGGCTGGTCCACGGCCATGAGAATTTTGAGGTATATGTGGACAGCCCGCTGGCGGTAGAGGCTACCCATGTGTTCAAGCAGAATCAGCTGGAATGCTACGACGACGAGACGAGAGAGCTGGTGAGCCAGGGCATCAACCCCATCTCCTTCCCGGGACTGAAGCTGTCCATCACCAGCGATGAGTCAGTGGCTATCAACTTTGATACGAAGCCGAAGGTGATCATCTCGGCTTCCGGGATGTGCGATGCGGGGCGGATCCGCCACCATTTAAAGCACAACCTGTGGAGGCCGGAGTGTACCGTGGTGTTTGCGGGCTACCAGGCGGAGGGGACCATCGGCCGCAGCCTGACGGAGGGCGCTGAGACGGTCCGGCTGTTCGGGGAGACCATCGATGTGAAGGCGCATATCGAGACCCTGCACGACATCAGCGGCCATGCGGATCAGGATGGGCTCTTGGAGTGGGCGGACGGCTTTGAGAAGAAGCCGCGCCAGTATTTTATCGTCCATGGGAGCGACGACGTGTGCGACCGTTTTGCGGCCCTGGTGACCGACCGGACAGGCGTTCCGGCGAAGGCGCCGTTTTCTGGAGCCGAGTATGACCTGCTTAGGGGCGTCTGGGTGAGCGATCCGGCGGGAGTGCCGATCCCGGCCAAGCAGGGACAGGAGAAGAAGCCGTCCGGCGTGTTCGGAAGGCTTTTGGCAGCCGGAGAGCGGCTGCTGCTGGTGATCCGCCACAACGAGGGCGGGGCCAACAAGGATCTGGCAAAATTTGCCGATCAGATCAATTCCCTCTGCGACAAGTGGGACAGATAAGGAGAGAAGATCCATGTCAAAGGTACAGATTTTTACAGACGGGGCGGCCAGAGGCAATCCGGACGGTCCGGGAGGATACGGGGCGGTGCTCCAGTTCACGGACAGCAAAGGCCAGCTCCATGAAAAGACGATGTCCGCAGGATATGTGCGCACCACCAATAACCGGATGGAGCTGATGGCGGCGATCGTGGCCCTGGAGGCGCTGAACCGGCCCTGCCAGGTGGAGCTGTATTCCGATTCCAAGTATCTGACCGACGCCTTTAACCAGCGCTGGATCGACAGCTGGGTAGCCAACAACTGGAGGCGGGGAAAAAGCGGCCCGGTGAAGAACATCGATCTGTGGGAGCGCCTTTTAAAGGCTAAGGCCCCCCACCAGGTGACGTTCATCTGGGTCAAGGGCCATGCGGGACACCCTCAGAACGAGCGGTGCGACAAGCTGGCCACGTCGGCCGCAGACGGGGATGAGCTGCTCATCGATGAAGGCCTGGCATAAAAGGGGACAGATCCCATCGGCCCCCGGCATCATAACTTAAGTAAATCTTACGATTACTTACTTCTTTGGTTTATGTATTTTCTTTCCAGCCGGTTTGTGTTATGGTAAAGCAAACAAATATAACCAGCAAAGAACAGGGCAGGGATAGAAGATGAAACTAAGAGGGATCTGGATCATCCTGGGTGTGATCCTGGTGGCGGGATCGGTGTCCACCTGGTCCATCCAACATTATATCTCCACCCGTCAGGCCGTGGTGGAGGAGACCTACGCCGTGGCTGCGGATGGAGCAACTGCGTTCGCAGAGGAAGCGGGCGCAGCCACAGGACAGCCGGAGACGGCTGCGGGAGCCGTGCCGGTGCCTCTGGCGGGGGCAGAGACCATCCAGGGGGCGGCGGGAAAGGGCCGGTCCCTGGATGGGGCTGTCCCGGACAGTCAGATCGTTTCCTTTGGACAGGAGGCTGAGGCGGCGGATCTGGGAGAGCAGGAGACGGCCGGAGAGGCCCCGGAGGCGGAGGCCGCGGACGAGGCTGGCATGGCCGCCGCGGCTGGCGTGGCTGCTGCCAGCGCCGGTCCGTTCGGCGCGGCGGCAGACGGAGGAGCCCAGCCGCCGGCTGCCGCTTTTGCGGAAGGCGGGGCGGCGTCAGCCATCCCGGAGGGAGGCGCAGCGCCGGGAGGTTCCGGGGAGGCGGCGGGGATCCAGCCGTATTCCGCATCCAGTGCGATCCCGGACGGAGGGAACACAGCGGCGCCTGTGGTGACCGCCGGTCCCGGAGCGGCTTTCGACAGTACCGCGGAAGAGACGGCGGCGTCCGCAGAGACGAAAGCCTCGGAGAGCAGACCGACAGAGATCAGACCGGCGGAGCTTAAGCCGGCAGAGACTAAGGCCGGACAGAGCGGCGGGGCGGCGGACACAGCCACGGAGGACGCGGGGACGGCGATCGTGCTTTCCCGGCTCCAGGAGCTGGACGATCAGATCGCCAAGAACCGGGCTTCCTCCCAGGACAGCACCAGCAACTCTTTAAAAGCGGCGGCGGAGACCGAGCGGAAGCTCTGGGAATCCGAGCTGTCCCGCTTTTTGGACATCCTCCAGCAGGAATTGGGCAAGGAGGAGAAGGATGCTCTGATGCAGGAGCAGAACGCCTGGGCAAGAGAGCGGGAGGCGAAGGCATTGGAGGCATCCCAGAAGCTGAGCAGCAACACGCTGCAGGAGCTGGAGTACAACGTATCCTTAAAAAACAGCACCCGGGAGCGGGTCTACGCACTGGCCCGGCAGTACGGGAGCATCTTATCTGAGGCGGAGTGAGCATTCCGCCTCATTTTTTGGCCGTTTCGTTCTGCTTTTTTCCGCATTTCCGTCTTGAACATTCCTGTTTCCTATGGTATGATACATGGATAAAAGTA
>DVLJ01000025.1 GCA_018715565.1 Candidatus Ventrimonas merdavium | reverse complement strand
ACATGCTGCGCACGTCGCTGGGCTGCATATCGCTGTTGATGTAATTGGAAAAATATGGCGTGCCGTATTTGGCCGTCATCTCAAACAGCAGCCGGTTATTCTCCGTATCGGACCAGTCAAAGTCTCTCGTGATGGAGTAGGTGGGGATCGGATACTGGAAGCCGCGGCCGTTGGCGTCGCCTTCGATCATGGTCTCGATGAACGCCTTGTTGACCATATCCATCTCCCGCTTGCAGTCCTTATACTTAAAATCCATCTCCCTGCCGCCTACGATCGCCGGCAGCTCTGCCATATCGTCCGGGATCGTCCAGTCCAGGGTGATATTGGAGAACGGCGCCTGGGTGCCCCAACGGCTGGGGGTGTTCACCCCGTAAATGAAGGATTCGATGCACTTCTTCACTTCTCCGTAGGATAAATTGTCCGCCTTCACAAAGGGGGCCAGATAGGTGTCAAAGGAGGAAAATGCCTGGGCCCCCGCCCACTCGTTCTGCATGATCCCCAAAAAGTTCACCATCTGGTTGCACAGCACGGAAAGGTGCTTGGCCGGGGAGGAGGTGATCTTGCCCGGGATCCCCCCTAAGCCCTCCTGGATCAGCTGCTTTAAAGACCAGCCTGCGCAGTAGCCCGTCAGCATGGACAGATCGTGGATGTGGATATCCGCGTTCCGGTGGGCCTCCGCGATCTCCTGGTCGTAGATCTCAGACAGCCAGTAGTTGGCCGTGATGGCACCGGAGTTGCTCAAGATCAGGCCGCCGACCGAATAGGTGACGGTGGAATTCTCCTTCACCCGCCAGTCCTCTACCTTCACATAGCTGTTCACCACATCCTTATAATCCAGGATGGTGTTCTTCATGTTGCGGATCCGCTCCCGCTGCTTCCGGTACAGGATGTAAGCCTTGGCCACCTCCGTGTAGCCTGTCTGCTCCAGCACATGCTCCACGCTGTCCTGGATCTGCTCCACGGAGATCCTGCCCTCCTCCATCTTGCCCTGGAAATCCGACGTTACCCGAAGGGACAGCAGCTCCAGGATCTCATTGTTATATTCCTTGCCCGTTGCCTTAAATGCTTTCTTGATCGCTTCGGTGATCTTGCTCAGAGAAAACTCTGCAACCTCCCCGTCCCGTTTGATTACATAGATCATACCCCACTTCTCCTTTCGCGCTCCGACGCCCCGCAGCCGGAGCCTGTCAGCCTGCGCCGTTTGCGGCGCTATGGACTCATTATAGCAAAGCCCAAAGAAAAACACAATATCTAGTTTTACTCATTCACGAGAAACATAGATATTGTGTCTTATCATCTTTTCTAATAAATCAAAACCTGCTCCCCAAAACGGCTCAGCCCATCAGATACGCGAACCATTCTGCCGGAACATACGCTTTTACAAGGATCCCGTCCCCCTGGTACTCCTCGGAAAGGAGCTCTCCGTATCTGCGGATCGTCTGAATCTTTCCCGCCTCCTGGTACGAAAAAACCTTTTCCAGATAAACTTTCTGACTCCTTAAGATATTTTCCAGGGTACTTATAAGCTGATCTAATCCTTCGCCGGTCTTGGCGGAAATCTGCACCTGATAGTCAGACTGCAGATCCCGGGGATACTCCCCGCCGGTCTTTTGGTCGATCTTATTGAACACGGTGACTACCACCTTGTCCTCCACCTTCAGCTCCCGCAGGGTCTCATAGACCACGTGCATCTGCATATCCATGTTGGGATTGGAGCAGTCCACCACATGCAGGATGATGTCGCTGTAGCGGGCTTCCTCCAGGGTGCTTTTAAATGCCTCGATCAGATGGTGGGGCAGCTTGCGGATAAATCCCACCGTATCCGTCAAAAGGATCTGCTGGCCGCTTTCCAGCTCCAGGCTCCGGGTGGTCGGGTCCAGGGTGGCAAACAGCTTGTCCTCCGCCAGGATCCCCGCTCCCGTCAGCCGGTTTAACAGCGTGGATTTCCCGGCGTTGGTGTAGCCTACGATGGCCGCCACCGAGGTGTGCAGCTTTTCCCGCTGGCTGCGCATCACGTCCCGGTGCCGCTTCACCTGCTCTAACTCCGACTTTAGCTGGCCGATGCGCTCATGGATCAGACGCCGGTCCATCTCCAGCTTTTTCTCACCTGGTCCCCGGGTGCCGATGCCGCCGCCCAGACGGGACAGGGAGCTGCGAAGGCCCACCAGCCGGGCCGCCCGGTATTTTAGCTGGGCCAGCTCTACCTGGATCTTGCCTTCACTGGTGGTGGCCCGGGAGGCGAAGATATCCAGGATCACCATAGTCCGGTCCATGACCTTGGTATCCAGGGCGTCCTCCAGGTTGCGCAGCTGCGCCGGGGAAAGCTCGTCGTCGCACACCACGCCCGTAGCCTCCAGCTCCCAGATCCGCTCCCGGACCTCCTCGATCTTTCCCTTTCCCAGATAGGTGCCTGGGTGGATGCGTTCCCGGTTCTGGATCATCTTGTCCACGGTCACTGCCCCCGCAGTCTTTACCAGTTCCTCTAATTCATCCAGAGAAGCCTCCGCATCCGATCCGTCTCCGGCGCTCACCGCCAGCAGGATGACCCGCTCCTCCACTTCCTTCATATCATATAATTCTGCCATGCATACTCCTGTTACGTGTTATTTCCGCAAATGCCTGCCGGTTCCTCCTACGATTCCTCCTACGGTTCCTCACTGGCCGTTCCCCTGCCGGGTCCGGAGAAAGGCCAGCTCCCGCTGGGTGACCTCGTCGGCTCCGTATTTGTCCGCATACGTCTCAAACAGATCCAAAGCCTTTGCAAAATCGGCCTTTTTCTCCCAGGCCACCGCCTCGTTAAAATCCAAAGCCTGCGCTGCCGAGCTGTCGGCATAGCTCCGTCCCTGCTCGATGTATCCCAGGGCCTCGTCATACTGTCCCGCCTCAATGGCATCCGCCGCCATCCGGTTATAGATCTGGCTTTGAAGCACATTCAGAGCAAGGGCTTCCTGGTAAGCGCCGGTCTCCGCCAGGCAGAGCGCCGCTCCTTCCCGGTAAAGCTCGTTCTCCTCGTCGCTTTCCATCAGGAGGCGGTATGTATCCAGGGCCGCTGTGTGATCTCCCAGCTTATATTCTGCCTCCGCCCGGTTTAATAATACATTGGTCTCAAAGGTTCCCAGCCGTTTTCCTGCCGTTCCCAGGGCCTGGTCAAAGGCTGCGATCGCCCCCTCATAGTCGCCGTTCTCAGCCGCAAGCACGCCTGCCTCAGCGTACTCCTTCCGCTCCTCCATCTGCAGCCAGCGGGTGATCCCAAAAATACTTCCGCCCACAACAAGCAAAAGGACCAGCAGAAGTCCGCCGAGGATCATCCTCCGCTGCTTCGCCCTTTTTTTCCGGCGCGCCGCCATCATCCTGGCCCGTTCCGGACTATATCCGGACTGTCCGGACGGCTGCGCCTGATACCGCGGGCGCTCTGCCGATCTTCCCGCCTGCTGCTCTCCCCGGTACCGGGGACGGGATCCCTGCCCGCCTGCCTGCGGTCCTCCTTGATATCGGGGCCGGGCCGATGGCGCTCCCGTTTGCTGTGCCCGGTATCGGGGCCGCTCCGCGGCTGCCGCAGACTGCCGGGCTCCCGTCCCAGCTCCCGTCTGTCTGCGGGAGGTCCCGGGACCTCCGTACAGCTCTCCCCGGAATCTGGGCCGGGAAACGGGCTGGCCGCCGGTCTTGGCCTGCATGCGGGCTCCGCTCAGATCATCCGTTCTTCTCTCCCGTGAAGGAACGCCCTGCCGTCCTTCCGCTCCCTGCTGTTCCTGTCCATATCGATCCATCATCCACTCTACTTTCTTCCGGTCTAATTTTTACCGGTGCTCCCATGGCCGCCCCGGTCCTCATGGCCCAGGCGCTCCGTTTCCTCAAAGGCGATCTCCGGCTGATGCTCCATGATCCGGAACTGGCAGATCCGGTCCCCGGTCTGGATCTTCGTATCCCGCACCGCATAGGCCGGGAAGAACCACTGATCGTTGTCTCCGCAGTAGCTTTCATCCACCACGCCCATATGGTTCGTCTGGATGACCCCAAAATTCTTGAAGGTGCTGCTCCTGGGAACGATGTGCGCCTCATAGCCCTTCGGCAGCTCCATCGCCACCCCCAGGGGGATCAGACGGAATTCGCCTGCCTTCAGCTCCACATCCTCTGCGGCCCGCAGGTCGATCCAATCCGACTTTCCTCCAATATAAGTCAGCTTTTCAATCTTGTCTGTAAAATATTTGATCCTGATGTTCAGCATGCTCCTGCTCCTTTATCTCCGGTCCCGCGCCAAGCGCTCCGGCGCAGACCGGACCTTTCTTCTATTCTATTCTTGCTTCTACTCTTGCTTTTGATCCTTACTTTGGATCCTCGCCTTGGGGATCTGTCTGGGAAGCCGCGTCATCCTCCTGCACTCCCGCGCGGCTCCCTCCCTCTGGCTCCGGCTGCGTCACAGATGCCTGCTCCGCGTCTCCATCGCTGCCCGGCTCTTCTTCCGTTTCCGCATCTCCGCCGCTTCCCGGCTCTGCTTCCGTTTCCGCATCTCCGCCGCTTGCCGGCTCTGCTTCTGCCAGTCCGGCTCCTTCGTTCAGCTTCATCTGCAGTTCTTCTTCCACTTCCTGGATGATCTCTTCCTCCTGCTCTGGGTTCATGGTGGGAAGATCCTGGGTCGAGCTGACGCCGAACCGGCGCAGGAATTCCTCGGTGGTGGCAAACAGCGCCGGCCGGCCCGGAGCGTCCAGCCGCCCGGCCTCATACACCAGCCCGTATTCCACCAGGCGGTTCACCGCATGGTCCGAGGACACGCCCCGGATCCGGGAGATCTCCATCTTCGTCACCGGCTGCTTATAGGCGATGATCGACAGCGTCTCCAGCACCACCTCCGTCAGTACATGCTTCTTCGGCGCCGCGGCCACCCGGATCAGATGCTCATAATATTTTGCCTTCGTGCACATCTGGTAAGCGTCTTCCAGGGCAAGGATCTGCATCCCCCGCTCCTCCCGCTCATACCGTTCCTTCAGCCGGTCAGCCACCTGCCGGGCCACCGCCTCGCTCTGTCCAAGGGCCGCCGCCAGCTGCCGCACCTCCACCGAATTGCCCATGGTGAACAGCACCGCCTCCACGATCGCTTCCCATTCTCCGGTCTCCTGCTTATCCAGCGTCTCCTGGGCCTCCATCTCCGCGTGCCGCGCCTCGATCGCCGCTAAGTCAAAGCCTTCCTCATCCTCGTCAAACAGATTTCCCATACTGCTTCCTTATCCTTCCAAATCCTCCAGGCCGTCTAAGTCAAGCTCTGTCTCCTCGCCCTCGGCCTCCAAAATCTCGATATCCATATCGTCAAAGGTGTGCTCCTGGATCAGATGGATCTTTCCGATCTTCATCAGCTCCAGGATGGCCAGAAAGGTCACCACCACCTCCATCCGGTCGCTCTGCTTCTCCAGCATCTGCCGGAAGCTGAAATGCCGGTGCTTTCTGGCATACCCCATCACATCCAGGATCTTCGTCTCCAGGCTGACCGGCTCCTTCTTGATCGTTCCGAACCGGCTGCGGATCGGGTCCACCTTCTCCTCCTGGCGCTTCATCACCGAGTCAAAGATCCGCTGGAGCTTCGCCAGGGTCAGTCCGTCAAGCAGCCTGTCCAGATCCACCGGCGGCTCATACCGGGCCACTTCCTTGGGCACCGTAGGCCGCTTGTACAGCAGATCCCCCGCTTGCTCCTCCAGATCCAAAAGCTCCTGAGCCATCATCTTATACTGCTTATATTCCAGCAGCCGGGCCACCAGCTCCGCCCGCGGGTCTTCCTCCTCGCCCTCCTCGGTCACCTCTGCCGGAAGGAGCATGCGGGACTTGATATCCAAAAGCGTTGCCGCCATCACCAGGAAATCGCTGACCACATTTAAGTCTTCCCGCTCCATCTGCTCCACATATTCCAGATATTGCCTTGTGATCTCCGCGATCGGGATATCGTAGATATCCACCTTATTCTTCTCGATCAGATGCAGGAGGAGGTCCAGCGGCCCCTCAAATTTTTCCAGCTTATATGATATCGCCATACTCTGCCATTTCCACCTATCCAGGGATCGCGGGCGCACATCGTGCAGGACGATCCCGTATCAAAGGGGCCGGCCGCCATCTGCCGCCGCCGGCCCCCAACGTCATCTGCTAGTATAGCAAAAAACCCCTGTTCTGTAAATAACGAACAGAGGGCTTTCCCCGCGTCATAAAGAAAGAGATCTCCACGCGCTTTTCCTTCCTATATCTCCCAGCTCATCCGCCTCACGTCTCCGGCAGAAGGCGCAGCACCACGACCTGCGGCTTATTGCAGAACCGGATATTGATCGAATGGGTCCCCAGTCCCCGGCTCACGATCATGGTCTTCCCATCCTTGGTAAACGTCCCTGCGCAGTAAGGCAGGAAAAACTGATACTGGGGCGTCATCACCCCGCCTAAAAACGGCAGCCGGATCGTCCCCCCGTGGAAATGCCCGGCCAGGGACAAATCCGCCCCCCACCCGGCATAGGCGTCTAGAAACAGCGGCGAATGGGCCAGCAGCACCTGGAACCGCTCCGGGTCCGCTTTCCCCAGACGGCGGCGGATATAGCCCGGCTCCATCTGATCCGGAAAAAAATCCCGGTAAAACCGGCGGTCGATCTCCAGTCCGCTGACAGCGATATCCTCGCCCAGATACGCCGTCTGATCCTCCAGATGATGCACCCCGAAATCCTGCAGCAGCTTTTGGAACTGCCGATACAAGGCGCCGTAGGTGCTCCGCTCCTTCCGCATGCGCTGTTCATGATTGCCGTTGGCATAATAAATCGGACAGCCCAGCCGGGCCAGGCCGCCGATCAGCTCCTTCGTCACCTGCAGATCCGCCTTCCCCGGCTTTACCACCATGGTGTCGCCGCCGATCAGCACCGCGTCCGGCTCCACCCGGCGGATCGCCCCGAGCAGCTCCCGGTTGCCTTCCCCAAAGGTGTTATCGTGCAGATCCGAAAGAAATACCAGGGTCCTCTCCTGCCGCAGCTTCGGGGAGACCAGCCTGGTCTCCTCCACAGAAAAATGGCGGCGCTCATACTGGGAACGGGCCAATCCCGCCCCCGCCAGAAGAACGCCTGCCGCGCCAAGCCATCCACTCCAACCCGGACAGCCAAGTTCCTTCCATATATTCATAGATTAATCCATACACTCCTGTCTGTGATACACTCCTGTCTGTGATACACTCCTGTCCGCGATACGCTCCTGACTTCGTGTCCTCTGCTTCCCGCACATACGCTGCCTCCTGTGCTTCGCCGCTCCCGTTCCTATGCTTCCCGCACAGATAGTTCTTCCTGGAGCAGCTCCTTCACCTCCAGCAGAGAACCGCACACCCGGTACACCCGGCTGGCCAGTTCCTCATCCGGCTGGGTCCGATCCGGCACCATGATCGTCCGGAATCCTCCGGTCAGCCCGGCCTCCACGCCATTTAAGCTGTCCTCCAGCACCAGGCACTCCTCCGGCCTTTTCCCTAAAAGCTCCGCCGCCTTCATAAACAGCGCCGGATCCGGCTTTGCCCGGCTGACCATCTCTCCCGTCACCAGATAGTCAAAATACTCCCCCAGGCCGGTCTCTCTTAAGTTCCGTTCCGTATAGTCCAGCTTGGAAGCGGTCGCCACTGCCATCGGGATCCTCTGCTCCTTCAAAAATGCCAAAAGCTCCCGCAGCCCCGGCTTGACCGGGACGCCTTCCTTCGCAAACTGTGCCTCATAATACTGCTGCTTCCGGTCCCGGAACCGTTCAAAATCGATCTCCGTCCCATAGACCGCCTCAAACCGGCTGCGCATCTGCTCCCGGTTGGTGCCGCGGATCGTCTTCAAAAAGGATTCCTCCGGGCAGAATCCGAATTCCTTCCCCGCCAGCTGCCACGCGATGCCGGAGATCCGTTCCGTATCGAACATCAGTCCGTCCTGGTCAAAAATGACTGCTTTTACGGTCTGTCTCATGTGTATGTTCCTTTCTCCACCGTAATTTCCCTACTTCCGGCATTGGAACGCCGGGTCCGCAGGATAACTGCCCACCAGCTTCTGCATGGTCCGCTGGACCGCGTCCCTGGATTCCTTCCAGTCCGCATCCTTGTTCCGGTAGTCGTATTTTTCGATCAGCCAGTCAATGTCCCCCTGGATCCGGTCCAGGTTCCGGGAAGTCAGCTCCGCCAGCCTGGGGATCCACTGGCTCTGCTCCTGGGGCTTTAACGACTTGCGGCACACCGCCAGCACATCGGCAAAATGATGCAGGCACATGCCCTTCCCCGCCGTCAGCTCCTGTACAAATTCCTCGTCATTGCGCAGCATATAGACAAAGGTATCCAGCATCCGCTGATAGATCCCGTCCATCCGCCCGCAGATATAACAATGGCTCTCCTCGCTCCGGAGCCACTGCTCCAGCGGCGCGCTGTCCGCGCTTCCCGACGCCGCGCCCCCGCCGGCTGGCTTCAGCCGGCCAAACAGACCGCCTTTTTTCGCAGGGACAGGGCTTTCCGTCCCCCCGGCTCCGGTCCCCAGCGCCGCCATCTGCCGCTTAAACTCCCGGTTCACGGCTTCCATCCTGGATTTCAGGATCCAGGCGTTGCCCAGGGTATTGCCGTAATCATACATCATCTTGGTGTGGTGCCGGCAAAAGCCTTTCTCGCTGGTCTGCTCCCGGATATCGCTTTCCATATAGGAGGAACCAAGGACAAACTCCAGGTTCTCCTGCTCCAGCTTCCGCTCCAGCCAGCAAAAGCAGCACTCGTCTCCCGCATGCACCGCATCCCGCATCTCGATCGTATATAATTTTTCCTTCATGGTTCCCCCTGTCATTTCCCCGGCTGCACCGCCGGTTTTCCCGCTACTGCCCCGTCCAGATCCCGTATTCATCCACCTGGAGGCCATCCGGCGTCACGGTATTGGTCAAAAGTCTCCCATCCGAGCCCAGATAATACCAGGAACCCCCGTCCTGGATCCAGTTGTTTGCCACCATCGTCCCGCTGGCCGGGTCGAAATAATACCAGGAGCCGTCGGTGAAATTCCGCCAGCCAGTGGCCATGTAGCAGTTTCCGTCAAACCAGTAGTCATAGCCGCCGATCGTCTGCCACTCGTTGGCGGCGTAGGTCCCGTCCGCTTTTATGTAGTACCAGCCGCTTTCATTGCTGCCCCAGGTCCCGGTCTGACTGCCTGTGCCTGGCTGGCTGGCCGTCCCGGTCTGACCTGCGGATCCTGCCGGACCTGCACTCCCCGGCTGGGACGCCGTTCCATCCTGGCTGCCGCTCCGTCCGGTCAGCGCCTGGTAATTGGCAAATCCGTAATCCAGCATGGCCTTTGTATCGGTGTAGTGGCTGCTCTTGGACTTCATCACCACGGCGATCAGACGGACGCCGTTCCTCTCCACACCGGTCACCAGGGTATTCCCCGCTAAAGAAGTATATCCGGTTTTCCCTCCGATGATTCCCTCATAATAGCGGGAATCGGAAGGATACATCATCTTATGGCCCATGGTGATCGTCCTGGCCGCATTCTTTTTCGTAGCCGGGAACTCATAAGTCAGGGTCGTATCGATCTTTCGGAAGGTCTCGTTCTGCAGCGCCGCCCGCAGGATCAGCGCCATATCATACGGCGTAGTCTTGTGGTCGGGATCGTTCAAGCCGTGGGGATTGGCAAAATGGGTATTCTTGCAGCCCAGTTCCTTTGCCTTAGCATTCATCATATCCGCGAACGCGCTGACGCTCCCTGCCACATGCTCCGCCAGGCCATTGCCGATCTCATTGGCCGACTTTAACAGCAGGCCGTACAGGCACTGCTCCACCGTCAGCTGATCTCCCTCCACGATCCCCAGGGCCACAGCCCCAGACTCCAGGTTCGTGGTGGCCGCAGCAGAAAATGTGACCGTCTCATCCAGGCTGCAATGCTCCAAGACCAGCAGCGCGGTCATCACCTTGGTAATGCTGGCCGGGTAGAACTGGGTATCCTGGTTCTTGCCGAACAGCACCTGGCCGGTGGCCGCATCCATCAGCACCGCGCCCTCTGCCTCCACCTTGGGCTCCTCAAGCAGAGCGGCAGCCGTGCTCCCGCTCCCAGCTGCGCTCCCACTCCCAACCGTATTCCCGCTTCCGGCCGTATTCCCGCTCCCAGCCGTATTCCCAGTGCCGGCTGCGTCCGGCCCGCTGGGCGCCGTCTCTGTCACAGCCGTATCCGGCCCGCTGGGCAATGCTGAAGTCCCGTAGTTTCCGACAGCGCCTGGTACGGGGACCGTCCCATTGATCCATCCGTTCTCCGGCGCTGTCAGAGAGGGGGTCGTGCTCAGCCCATTCCCCGTCTGCGTCTCCGGAATGCCCACCGTGGGGATCGGCGGGATGATAAAGTCTGCATATGCTGCCTGGCTGAAGGTCAAGGTCAGTCCAAGACCCACTGCCAGGATCCGTTTCCATTGTCTCATCGTAGATCGTTCTCCTGTGTTGGTTCTGATTTCTGTAACATCTGCTTTCGCGTTTTATCGCTGGGGAAAAGAGGGCGCATGCGCTCTCCTCCGCTCACTAACGCCCATTATACCACAAAACCAGACAGGGAACTATGACAACTTTCTTAAACTTCTGGGCGCAGACTGGTCCCCGGTTTCCTGCTCCGCTGACCTTGGCCATACCAGGCAGCAATCCAGCGAAAAGAACCGTGAAAGACATTTTCCTTCGCAGAGCTTCATAAATTGGGTAGCAAGATACCCTCCCGGAGTCTGCTATGAACCTCTGCTCTTTTCCCAAATTCCCTGTATTTGCCTCCCGCCCCCGCCGTCTGGCCGGGGCCGCCCTTCTGGCCCTGACCGTCTTTTTGGCGGGAAATGCCGCCGCCAGCCAAACTGCCCAGGAACATCCTCCTGCTGTAGCGGCCTCCGCCGAAGGGAACTGGGGGCTGAGCTTCCAGCAGGAGGGCCAGCCCCCGGTGGCCAACGCCACTGCGGATTACCTGCGTCAATTTCAGGCCCACTACATTGGAGACACCAAGGAAAAGATCCTTTATCTGACCTTCGACGCCGGCTATGAAAATGGGAACACCCCCGCCATCCTGGACGCCCTGAAAAAGCATCACGCTCCCGCCGCGTTCTTCCTGGTGGGAAATTACCTGGAGACCAGCCCGGATCTGGTAAAACGCATGGTGGCGGAAGGGCATACGGTAGGCAACCACACCTATCATCACCCCGATATGTCCAAGATCTCTACCACCGATACATTTTCCAAAGAGCTGCAGGATCTGGAAGCCCTGTACCAGCAGGTGACAGGCCAGCCCATGAAGAAATTCTACCGGCCGCCCCAGGGCCGCTACAGCGAGGCGAACCTGCAAATGGCGAAGGATCTGGGCTATCACACCTTTTTCTGGAGCCTGGCCTACGTAGACTGGTACGAAAACCAGCAGCCCTCCCACGAGGAGGCCTTCCAAAAGCTGCTGGGCCGCATCCATCCCGGAGCCATCGTCCTGCTCCACAGCACCTCCCGCACCAATGCGGAGATCCTGGATGAGCTGCTGACCAAATGGGAGGAAATGGGCTATCAGTTCGGTTCTTTGGAGGATCTGATCTAATGACTGGAAAGGAACCCCCTTTCGTGTTATGATAGAGAAGATAAAAGGCAATCTCTGATCAGAATACCAATCAGGAGGAATCTTATATGAATGGATTTACGTATCTCTCCCCGACCGAAGTCGTATTCGGAAAAGATACCCAGGACCGGACAGGGGAATATGTCCGCAGATACGGCGGCAGCCGGGTCCTTCTCGTATACGGCGGCGGAAGCGTCGTCCGCAGCGGCCTGCTTGCCCGGATCCGCCAGGTTCTGGAGCAGGAAGGCTTATGCTGCGCGGAATTCGGCGGAGCAAAGGCCAATCCCACCCTGGAGCACGCCAGGGAAGGCGTCCGGGCCGCCCTGGAACACCAGGCGGACTTTATCCTGGGCGTCGGAGGCGGCTCTGCCATTGACACTGCAAAGGCCATCGCCATCGGCGCGGCTGATCCCGACGACGATATCTGGGATTTCTGGACCCGCCGGAAAATCCCCCAAAAGGCCCTTCCTACTGGCGCTGTCCTGACCATCCCCGCCGCCGGCAGCGAGACCAGCAATTCGTCCGTGCTGACCAACACCGCTTCCGGGAGCAAGCGGGGGCTGAGCTCCGACTTAAACCGGCCGAGATTCGCCATCATGAACCCGGAGCTGACCTTTACCCTCCCGGTCTATCAGGTGGCCTGCGGCGTTACGGATATCATGATGCACACCCTGGACCGGTATTTTAATCCCACCGACAACGAGATGACCGACGCCATCGCGGAAGCCCTGCTGCGAACGGTGATCACCTATGGGCGCATCGCCGTAAAGGACCCGCAGGATTACGAAGCCATGAGCGAGCTGATGTGGGCCGGCTCCCTCTCCCACAATGGTCTGACCGGCCTTGGCGGTCCCGGCGACTTTGCCGTGCACCAGCTGGGACATGAGCTTTCCGCCATGTTCGATACCGCCCACGGCGCTTCCCTGGCTACCGTATGGGGCTCCTGGGCCCTGGCGGTCTATGAGGCCAAGCCCTCCCGGTTCGCCCGCTATGCCAGGAATGTGTGGGGCCTTTCCGGGGCCGATGAAAAAGAGCTGGCCTTAGCCGGGATCCAGGCAACGGTCGATTACTTTGCCTCCCTGGGCATGCCTACCTCCTTCGGCAAAAATCAGGATATCGGCATCCAGCCGGAAGAAGTCCTCCGGGACCTGGCCTTCCGGTGCACCTTCCAGCGGACCCGTACCATCGGGACCTTCCGGGTGCTGGACGAGGAGGCGATCTATGAAATCTACAAACGCGCTGACCATTGAACGCCTAGGGGACACTGCAGCCGTATAGGCTGAGCGGATAGGCTTTGAAATGATGGAAAAGATTGCTGAAGTGAAAAGTTTATTTCCACTTTGAAAATGCCGAAAATAAAAGTGGCAATTACTCTTACAAAATTGGGGTAATTGCTGCTTTTTTGTTTCTTTTAGTGGAATTTAGTGTTACAATACATAAAGAAA
>DVLJ01000024.1 GCA_018715565.1 Candidatus Ventrimonas merdavium | reverse complement strand
CTTTTTATCCTTCGTCATGTTGTAGTTGCGTTGCTTACATTCTGTACATGCCAGTGTAATTCTTGTGCGCACGACTTCCACCTCCACTTGATATTTTTGTTTGGCGGCCTCTTTTTCCTGCTTCTGGCGCGAAGACCAAATTTTGAGCATAAAAAAAAGACCTATGTTCTTCCATTCGCCAGACTACTATACCACACCAAATCTGATTCGTCAACGGTTTTTCTTCGTTTATACGCCTTTTCCAATACATACCGTCAGGATATGCACCCGGTCCGCGCCTGCGGACAGCAGGATCCGGCTGCAGGCCTCCATGGTGCTGCCTGTGGTATAAATGTCATCTACCAGCACGATGACACCGGGCAGATCCTCCGGATGCTCCCGGTAATGCGGGGAAAGACCGAAGGCCGCCTGGAGATTTTTCAGCCGCTCTGCCGGGTTTAGCTCCTTCTGGGGCGCGGTTTTCCGGTTCCGTATCAGGATGTCGGACCGGCAGGGGATCTCGGTCAGGGCGCTCAGCCGGCGGGCCAGCTCCTCCGCCTGGTTGAACCCGCGCCTCCGCCGGCGGGAAGCGTGGACCGGCACCGGCACCAGCGCATCCGGCCGCAGGGACGCCAGCCATTTCCCATACCGCCGGACAATGGCCTGGCTGTAAAAATCCAGGTACTCCCTTCGGTTCTTATACTTTACCGCAGCCAGGGATGTGCGCGCCGCTTCATTATAATTAAGAAGGGAGACGCCAGAGGCGAAGCTGCGGGGATGGCGCATACAGTCCCCGCAGAATTCGGCCTGTTCTGACAGGATCTCCTTGCCGCACCGTTTGCAGAAGGGGGACCGCACCGGAGACAGCCGCCCCAGACAATCTCCGCAGATCAGCGCCCCCTCCGGCTCTGTGATCTCGCCGCAGACCGGGCACCTGCGCGGGAACAGCAGACTGGTCCATAACTCCTTCATCGCGTCTCCTCCTTTCTTCTATGTCCTTACCGTTCCTCCTCTAAGATCTCCATGATCTCCTTTAAACGGGCCTTTAAGCCCGTGTAACGCCGCTGCTCTACCTCATTATCTACCATCGCCTGGAACATCTCCGGCAGCCCTACCAGGCAGACGCAGGAACGGGCCCTGGTCACCGCTGTGTAGATCAGGTTCCTGGTCATCAGCATCCGGGGACCAGAATGGACCGGGATGACCACCGCCGGATACTCGCTCCCCTGGGATTTGTGGATCGTGATGGCATAGGCCAGTTCCAGCTCCTCCAGCTGCTTGAAGCTGTAATCCACCATCTTCCCTTCGTCAAATTCCACAGTCAGCTCCTCCGCAAAGGGGTTGATCTGCCGGATGATTCCGATATCTCCGTTGAACACCCCGGTCCCGCCGTCCACAGGGATCCCGTAGCGGCCCCGGACCTCCCACTCGATCTGGTAATTGTTCTTGATCTGCATCACCTTGTCGCCTACCCGGTAGATGGTGCCGCCCGCCTCTTTCTCCGGCTTATCCGGGGACTTAGGATTCAGATATTCCTGCAGGATCCCATTCAGCCGCTCTACCCCCAGGGCGCCCTTCCGCATGGGCGTCATGATCTGGATCTCGAAGGGATCCGCATGGACGTAGCCAGGCAGCTTTTCCCGGACCAGCGTTAGCATGGCGCTGATGATCTGATCCGGCTGCTCCCGGCGAATGAACAGGAAATCCTTGCTCCGCTTCCCCAGAGGGATCTGTTCTCCGCCATTGATCCGGTGGGCGTTGACAATGATATCGCTCTCCGCCGCCTGCCGGAAGATCCGGGTCAGCCGCACTACCGGGAAGCACCCGGCCTCGATCATATCCCGGAGGACGTTGCCGGGACCTACGCTGGGAAGCTGGTTCACATCCCCCACCAGGATCAGCCGGGTGCCCGGATCAACCGCCCGCAGGAGCGCGTTCATCAGATAGATATCCACCATCGACGTCTCGTCGATGATGATCGCGTCCGCATCCAGGGGATTCTCCTCGTTGCGGGCAAACCGCATCCCCGCCGTATCCCCGTCCTCTCCCGGCACGCCGGATAATTCCAACAGACGGTGGATGGTCCGCGCCTCATATCCGGTAGCCTCCGTCATCCGCTTAGCCGCCCGCCCGGTAGGCGCCGCCAGCAGGATCTCCATCTCCTCCTGCTCAAAATACCGGATGATGGTATTGATCGTGGTGGTCTTTCCGGTGCCGGGGCCGCCGGTGATGATCAAAAGGCCGCTGTTGACTGCCTCCGTCACCGCCTGGATCTGCAGTTCGTCCGGCTCCAGCTGTTCCTCTGCACAGATCCGCTCCAGCTTCCTGCGGATCTCCGGCTCGGGTTCCGACCCGCGGATATTGAGATCGTGGAGCATCCGGGCAGTGTTCAGCTCCATGTAGTAATACTGAGCCGCATAGACCTCCTCCCCTTTGACCACGATCTTCTTCTCGATCTGCAGGTCCATCAGGTGCTTTTCCATGGCCTCGGGGGCGATATGCAGAAGCTCTGAGGCGCCCAGCAGCAGCTCCTCCCTGGGCAGATAGGTATGTCCATTGGACACGGACTGGAGCAGCGTATAGAACAGTCCGCTGCGGATCCGGAAATCCGAGTCGGAGAAAATGCCGACCCGCTGGGCGATCTCATCAGCGATCTTAAACCCGACTCCCTGGATGTCGTCAGCCAGCTTATAGGGATTCTCCTTGATGATCCCGTACATGCGGGGACCGTACTCGTTGTAGATCTTCAAAGCCAGGTTCATGGAAATGCCGTATTCCTGGAGGAACATCATCGCCTGCCGCAGCTCCCGCTTAGCTTCCATCTGTTCGGAGATCGCCATGGCCATCTTTTCGCTGATGCCCTTGACCTCCGCCAGCCGCTCCGGCTCCTCCTCGATGATCCGAAAGGTATCCGCTTTAAACCGCCGGACGATCCGCGCCGCCAGCGCAGCGCCCACGCCCCGGATCGCCCCGGACCCCAGATACCGTTCCATAGACGCCGTGTCCTCCGGCGCTTTCAGCTCGTAGGACTCCACCTGGATCTGATCGCCGTAGATCGGATGCTCCACCTCCCGGCCGGACGCCTCGATAAAATCCCCTTCGCTGATGTAGGGGAAGGTCCCTACCAGCACATACTCCTCCCCGTCTGCGGTAACGTTCAGGATCGAATAGCCATTCTCCTCGTTTCGATATTTGATCTTTTCTACGTATCCGTTTACCGTTGCCATCTTTGTCTGCTCCTGTCTCTTTCCCAGTTCCATCCTGACCCGCTCTGGAAGCGTCGGATCTTGGTATCTCGGAAAGGAAAAGTCCCGCATCCGCTCCGGACACGAGACTTGAACACTTTCTCTGCTGCGTCTTGTATTAATATTCTTCCATCATCTTGCCGTCGCCGTGCTGGAATTCGATGAAGCGTCCGGTCCCGATCGCTACCGCTGTCAGCGGATCCTCGGCTACCATGGTGGTGATCCCGGTCTTCTCTTCGATCAGCTGATCCAGGCCGTTTAACAGGGAACCGCCGCCGGTCATCACAATACCCCGGTCGAAGATGTCTGCCGCCAGCTCCGGCGGCGTGCGCTCCAGCACATTGTGTACCGCGTCCACGATCTGCATCGCAGGTTCCCGGATGGCCTCCAGAGTCTCCTCCGAGGTGACCACGATGGTCTTGGGAAGTCCGGTCACCAGGTTGCGGCCCCGCACCTCCATGGTCAGGACCTCTGGTCTGCGGCACGCGGAACCGATATTGATCTTGATCTCCTCCGCAGTACGCTCACCGATCAGAAGGTTATGCTTCTTTCTCATATAGCGCACCAGGGCTTCGTCGAAATCGTCACCCGCTACTTTAATGGAGGTGCTGACTACGGTACCGCCTAAGGAGATCACGGCGATATCTGCCGTACCGCCGCCAATGTCTACGATCATGTTCCCGCATGCTTTGGAGATGTCAATGCCTGCGCCGATCGCCGCCGCAACCGGCTCCTCGATGATGGATACTTCTCTGGCTCCTGCCTGATAGGTAGCGTCCTCTACCGCTTTCTTCTCTACTTCCGTAGCGCCGCTGGGGATGCAGACTGCGATCCGCGGCTTGCGCAGGGTACGCTTGCCTACTGCTTTATTGATGAAATACTTCAGCATCTTCTCTGTAACTGTATAATCCGAAATGACACCCTGACGAAGCGGGCGGACTGCAATGATGTTGCCCGGGGTACGTCCGATCATCAGACGCGCCTCCTCGCCGATTGCCATGATCTTATTTGAATCGCGATCGATCGCCACAACGGACGGCTCTTTCAGCACAACTCCTTTTCCTTTGATGTATACCAAGATGCTCGCGGTACCTAAATCGATACCGATGTCATTGGATACTAACATAGACATTGAAATTTCCTCCTGCTTGTCCATTACCTTACCGTTATCACAAAATAACTCCATTTTCCATTATTATATACAATCATGGCATTTTTTGAAAGGGTTTTTTTATTTTTTATTTTGTTTATATATTTTTTATGGCGCAGACACACTTTTGACACAATTGTTTTTTATACTTTAGGTACATTATCCGAAAGGGTAATGGACTTTGTTTCAAGCCTCGCTTGGAACTAAGAAAGCTTTTTCATACTCATACCGGGCAGTGACGAACTGCCCGGCCCCCCTAAAAACCATTTTCTTTAATTTGTATACCTACCATTCCCAAACCAGCGGGGTGGAACAAGTTCCCAAAGTGCTTGTTCCACCCCGTTGGCGTTGTGCCAAAGGGGGCTCTATCATTATGAACTTGTCAAGGTGCAGGATCGCTGGACGGCGGGGTGGGCTGGTGCGCAGAGGTGTAGGCTGGCGGGCTGATGCGGGCCGCCGGGCGGCGGTATAGGCTGGCAGGCCGGTGTGGGCCGCCGGGCAGTGGTATAGGCTGGCAGGCCGGTGTGGGCCGCCGGGCGGCAGCGGCTTCCCTGCGCGATGGGAAGCCTGCTGCTGCCGCCAGCCAGATCCACCTGTCCGCTTATCGTTTATCCTTTTGGAAATCGCTTCCGCTTTTTGGGCAACGCTTTTCTCCTGGTCAGCCGCCAGATCCCGGCCAGCGGCAGCAGGAATCCTGCCAGATACCAGCATGCGTCCACCCGCCGGTCTCCCGTGCCCGGAAGGAGCATCGGGATCCCGATACTGCCGTCGGGTCCGAAAAAGATCCAGCTTCCGGCCCGGAACTGCTGTGGGCGATAGACTGCCGTTATCGTTCCGATGCGAAACGGCACTGGGGTCTCTGGCTCTGGCTCCTCTGGCTGTCCTGGCTTCCCGGGGGCCGGCTGGTTCTCGCACCGCAGCGTGACCGTTTCCGGTCCCAGCGGTACGGTAAACTCCATATCCTCCATCCGTTGGTAGCCCTTGGGCGGGCGCAGCTCACGAAGGGTATAGGCAGCCCCGGCCGCTAAGATCCCGGTGATCTCGATGGGTTCTTCTCCGGAGGTCCACCGGAACCATTCCTTACCCTCGCTGTCCAGGATCACAAACACTGCTCCGGCCAAAGGCTCATCAGTCCCCGCGATCACCTTTTCTATGCGGATCTTGGTTGGGAAGTCCTCCATCACTACCAGCTCTGCCGCCCCTGTCTCTCCCGTTCGGAAGGCCAGCTCCGGCGCGCAGGTATAGCCCTCTGCCGGCATGATCTCCCGCAGCGTATATTCCACATCTGGTTCCAGTACACCAGTCAGCCGGTGAGGTTCTCTGCCGGATATCCAAGAGTCGATCTCCTGTCCATCCTGATCAAAAAGCCCCATCTGGCACCCTTCCAGTCCGCTCCCATCGGTAAGATCCTGCTTCGCCAGCAGAACGTCTGTCTTTCGGTCGTATGCCGTGATCTGGCTGACCGAACCGTTCCCGTCCAAGGAAAACCCAAACCGGCTGCTCTCGATCCGGCTCCCGTCGGTATACGAGGTAGTCTCCCGGATCTGATAGGCTTCTCCCTTCCGAAAGATCTGCCGCTGGGTCTGGTCCTCATCTTTTATGAGGAACCAGGCACATGCTCCCGATCCAGCGGGCACCCTCCCGGTCCGCGCCATCGGCTCCTCCCAGCCCGGAAGGGGTTCCAACGGCGTCACCTCATAATGGATCTCCTGATACGGCGCCGGATCGATGGTCATGGCCCCATTCTCCTCTAGTAAGACCGTATCACCGCTCCGCAGCGTTCCAGATGCATGTCTGCTGTTCCAGGAATAGCGTCCCCGCAGCTCTTCTCCATTCTTATCAAAAAGGCGGATGCGGAAGGGATACTCTCTGACCAGATCCAGAGCCGGACTCCCGCCAGGACCGGCTTCTGTACTTTGCCGGTTCCCTGTGGCCTGGCAGAACACCGTAAGCATCCCTGGCTGCAGCACAGGTACTTCCCGTACCGTAGTCCTGCTGATCCCGCCTCCTTCCAGCGTCGCCGTCACTTTGGAAGCTGCGCCTGCTCCCTCTGCAGAGACCTTGATAGAGAAGCTCACCGTCCCCGACTCCAAGGAGCGGACTGCAGGGATCTCAAACACCAGCGTCCCCTCGTCTGTTTCCGTACCGCCTCCCGTATCCAGAATCTCTGTCTGACCATCCAGTTCCACCGTGATCGTCAGATCTGCGGTCTGACGGGATGGATTCGTGTAGGAAATGGTATTAATCACCGCTCTCCTCGGATCCAATGCCCCTGCCTGGCCGTCTGAAGGCTCTCCCTGGTTTCGCATCCAGATCCCTGGATTTTCCGGCGCAGCCGGATTGTAAATGGTCATCTCCTGGCCATATTCCCAAGGAGTGAATCCCTGGATCAGCGTGCCGTCGGCATACTCTACCGCCAGCTCCACCTCCGTTAGCTGGCGGACCGGGATCCGGCACAGCCCCTGGCTGTCGAAGCGAAGCACCCGCACCATGCTGCCAGTGATCACTTCCGTCCCATCCGAATAATGCGTCCGCTCTACGATGCGGTAAGGGCGTCCATCTTCCAGACCGTCTGTTTTTTGCAGGAGATGCTCAAGGGGCGCAGCCCCTGTCCCGGTTCCTGCTGCCGGCTGCCCGGCCGTTTCTTCCGCACGCCCAGCCACCGGCACTGCCCAGGCCGCTTTTACGCTGCCGTCCTCAGCCTCTACGGTATATGTGGTCTTTCCCGCATATCGTCCCCGGACGGTCACAGCCAGGATCCCATATCCATCTATTCCATCTGGCACGGGATCTGGCGCAGGATCCGCCGCAGGAGCTGCTACAGGATCTGCTGCGGGATCCGCCGCAGGAGCTGCTGCAGGATCTGCTGCGGGATCCGCCGCATACGTCGACTGCTCTGCTTCAGGGAGCCAGTGGATGGTCACCAGGTCCAGTCGGTTGCTTACTTCGGTCAGCTTCCGGCCGTCTGCCGAAACGGTCAGCACCATCGGGTCCATCAGACAATACCCGTAAGGCGCCTGTTCCTCTCTCAGGAGATAGCTCCTCCCGGCGATCAATCCCTCAACCACATGCTCTGGTTCCTCCTGAGTGGTCACCCACCGTTCCAGGGGCTCCTCTTTCCAGATCAACGTTCCATCCTCGTCCCTTCCGCAGATCTCATGCAGCGCCAGATGGGCGCCTTCTACGAAGATCCCCTCTGTTCCCTCCTCCTGCAGGCTGCTGAAGGCCCGTTTGCTGATGACGATCCGGGTCTTCTGGTCTTGGACAGCAGCCTGAAAGACTACTTCCTGTCCGATATCATAGGAAACGCCCTGGTTATCCGGGGAGAATTCCCAGGTCAGCACCTGGGTGCTGACGGCGTAGCCATCCGGCGGAACCAGCTCTTCCAGCCGGTACTGGTACGGGATGATACGGCCTGTTTCATCCGGTTCTCCAACCGGCAGGCCCTGTTCCCGCACGATTCCACCTGTGGTGCTTAACATCCGGGTCAATACCGGTGTCCGCCGGTCCCCGCTCCGATAGGCGGACAGCTCAAACACTGCTTCAGAAAGAAGCCTTCCCGCTCCATCAGTCTTTTTCACCTCCATGCTTCCGGTCGCGGGTTCATTGATCATCTGGACCGCCTGGATTGGATCCTTCTGGCGATATATGATCCGGATCGGCGCGGATCGCATATAATAGTCGGGACTTTCCAATTCCACCAGCCAGTATACACCGTCCGGCAGCCTTCGGATGATATGCGGCCGCAGATCCCCTTCCTGATACCCCTCCGGGATCCGACCTCGTTCCCGGTCCTCCTGGGTGTAGACGCCATCCTCCCCGGTGATCCAATCGGTGATCTGGTATTCCTCCGTCATCTGCAGTCCGCCCGTCTCATCCGGACGGTACAAAGCCAGATGGGCGCCTGGCAGCTCGCCCGCTCCGCCGGTTCCGGTTTTGGAAATGATCAAGGCTCCCTCCTGGTTCTCGATCTCATACAGCTGGATCTCTGCCGTATCCAGGACTCGGATCAGGCGCGGCTCTGCTTCGGCATAGCCATCCGGGACCGCCGTTTCTACCAGTACATACTGGCCTCCAACAGGGAGGTATTCCAGGCAGTGACGTCCTTCTAAGGTCAGATATTGGTGAGCGTAAGGATTGATCTGGGGAAGGGGCTCGTACTCCAGCTGATAGGAAAAGGTAAAATCCCGGCCCAGGCTTCCATCCTTCTCACCAGAGATGGCGATCCGGATCCATTTCCCCTCATTCGTCTCAAACTCCATCCGCGCCGCCGTAGGCCAGATACTGGCCGGTCCGCCGCTTATGGAAGCGTCGATCTGCTGGCAGGAGCGGTATTCCGCCTGGTAAGGATCCCCCTCCCACTCCCAGGTCACCCGTGTCCCAGGCGTGGTCCCATAATCCCGGTACATGTTCTCAAATGCCGTCAGGAACCCCCGGTATTTCTCTATATCTGCCGTCATCCATTGCGCGATCGCGGCTGATCCGTCATAAAGCGGCTTCCCGTCCTCCCAGAGCGCCTGCCCCGTTTCATCCGTCTGCGCCGGATATAAAGTAAACCCGGCTCCCGGCAGGGCCACGCGCTCCGTTCCATCCAGAGCGTACTTTTCCACCTCCACCCGGGTATGGTCGTTTTCCAAAAATAGGGTCTGGATCTCCGGCGTATTGCGGATCTCCAATTCCAGCGGCGGCCTGCTGACAAATCCAGACGGCACCTCTTCTTCCGCCAGCAGATACCAGCCCGCCGGGATCCCTTCCGCATAGATCGGCTGGTTTCCAGTCTCCCAGACTCCCGTCTCCCACACAGGCTCACTGGCCGTTGCTTCCGTAGAAAGCCAAGCCGCCGGTTCCGTCCCGGTCCTGACCAGTTCATAGCCGTTCGGATGGGCGTCCAGATCATCCGCTGCCACTGGTTCTGCTTCATACAGAGCCAAAGTCGCCCCCTTGACCAGACCGCAGCTTCCAAAGCCGCCCGCGTCGATCTTGGAGATCTCTACTTTTGTCGTATGGTCGGTCATGCGGATCTGCTGCACGGCTCCCGTCTCTTTTACGGTAACCCCTGTCGGCATTGCTTTTCCGTACCCTTGCGGTGGGCGCAGTTCTTCTAATATGTAGTGACCGGCAGGGACACGTTTCAGGATATCTGCCTGTCCGTCTGTCAGCCCGCTGTCGAAGGGATCGTTCGGCGACCGGTCTGAGGATATCCAGGTGTTCTCCAGAGGATAGCTTTCCCCTAGCCGGTGAAACAGAGGCTCCCGCTCCTGTCCTTCCGCATACAGGTCGCCATCATAGAGCTCCTCTTCCGGACAGATCTGATAGGCCGCCTGGTTGTATGCTCCCAGATTATCCGAATCCTGTTGACGGAGAAAGGTCCCAGCCTCATCATACAGGTCTGTGCTCTTGTCATAAGTCTCCTGGCTCTGCTGGTAATACTGGACCAAGCCGTGGCGGTCATAGACTGGCTCCATCTCCTTTGGGAATGTTCCATTATTGTCATCTGCCAATATGGAGCCGTTTTGATTCTGCCCGGCTCCGTTCGTCTCCAGACTAGTCTCCCGGTGACTCTCCTCTCCTTGCTCCGACCTCCAGGAGCCGGTAAGATAACCGGAGCCTCCTCCGTCATCGCTCCTCTGGTTTTCTCCCACGGCAGCAATACGGGATGTGGTGATCTTATCACAGGCGATCTGCGTCCCATCCTGATCCAGCCGGACCCGGACCGCCCACACCAGGATCCGCTCCCCTCCCTGTCCATCCGCTTCTGTGACATAGGCCATACCGGTATACGGGTCCACCAGGGCATCCCGGTTCCCATCCGCATCCAGATGGTACACGCGGGCCTGCTCGCCCACAGTCAGGACTTTATCCACTGGGGAATAAGAAATCTCTGTAAAATCACCGCCTGTGATCTCCAGATAGGGTGTTCCATCCCGAAAGGCATACACGGACAATTCCCGGTCTGTTTTCGCATAATTCTGCCGGTCTGACTCCATCTGCGCAAGGGGGATCTTCCGATGTTCCAGATCATATCCATAGCGGATCATCTGCCCGTCTGCATATTCCTGTACCGTCACGTCCAATCCGCTTAAGTCATAGAAAAGGATATCCGTATCCGGCCGCTGGACGGTGACGGCGGACCACAGGCCAGCAGCCTGCTCCGTTGCCTCTGCCGTCTCCAGGACCAGCTCGGTCCTGCTCCCGGCCCAGCCCTCCTGCACATACATCCGGGTCACCCGCCCGGACAGATCCCGCTCAACCACCAGTCCTTCGTAAGCATGGTCCTGGGTATCGCCGGAGGGCGTCAGCTCCAGCGCGTCAAACAGCGTCAGCATCGCTCCGGCCACATACGGATCCGCATCGTCCGCTGTTGCCAGCTGCCTGGTCACATAGCCATATCCGGCAAATACAGTCCCCTCATACACCAGCTCCACCTGCTCTCCGGCGGCTTTCCTGGCGGCCAGATACTCCAGAGTGCCCCGTTTCCAGGCATAGCCCAGGTACTCGCCATGCTCATAGGCATAAACAAGATCCGGCCGGTTCCCGATCTCTGCCAGCCTACCGTCGATCCGGCCGCTGACTTTGTAAGTCACCGTTTTGTCCGGCGTGGTGTTCGCCTCCGTCTGACTGGACTCCTTCTGCTTTTCGATCCGCAAGGTAATTGGCGTATTTTCCACGTACATGCGGGCTGTTAAGGCATCCTGCGTGGTATTAGCGGTATTGGAGGTATTGGCAGAATTAGCGTTATCGGCAGAATTAGCGCTATTATCAGTTTTTGCGGCTTCGCCGCTCTTATCCGGAGCCCTGCCTTCTCCTTCTTGCCTCAAAACGGACGGCTCTCTCTCTTGCTCATCCCATCCGCGAGGCTGTTCCTGCCGCTCATACAACGCAGCGGCCGTCCGTTCTCCGTTCCCTCCGCTTTGATAATAAGCTGCGCGGTCCGAATAGACCTCCAGAGCGATCGGGCGGCTTCTGGCATATCCGGCCGGAGCCTTCTTCTCGCAGAGGACGTATACGCCGGCTTCCAACGGCTCCGGCGTCTCCAGATATCCCGCATTCTGCTGCCGCTGTTCCAATATGGTCCCCGTCTTGTCTCCCGCTGCCGGCATATTTCCTGAATAAACCGTAGAAAGCGCCCGCCAGATAACTTCCCCATCTCCAGAATCGCCGGAAAATAGGATCTGATCGGATTCCTGGCACACCGGCGTCCCTGCAGGCACCATCCCCGTATATCGGTTGCCGGGACCATACTCCGCCCCGGTCAGCCAGTCGAGCCAGCTGCGCCCGCGTGCCATAGGCCGGATATCCGCAGCTCCCATGGCTTCCAGGAATTCCCGGGTGCCGGAGATCATCGTGTCTGTTTCATAAAACAGCGGTGTTCCATCCCCGTCCGGCGATTCCTCCCGTTTGCCCCGGTAGATCTGGAAGATCGCATCGTCATGGAGCAGCGCTTCATGGGTCTCGGCGTCCAGCTTTTCCAGACGGACAAACGCGCGGAAGCGGCGGTCAAAGAACTTTCCGTATCCATACCCCTTTCCCGAGCTGGAACCATCCGGATGGGGCGCCAGATCCGTCTTTTCCGCCTCCTGGTCCCTGGGCGCAGTCATACTCCAGGGAACCAGCCTGGCCGCATACGCTCCATCCTCCTCGTAATAGCTGCTCCAGATCTCGGGCACCTGCTGGCTCCCTTCATAGCCCCCGTAAACAGAGGGCACGACGACCTCTCTAGGCTGGTCCTTCCAATAATGCCGGTTCTGCAGGTCTCCCAACCCGCGGAATTTCGGCTGCTGCTCCACGACCACATAGACTCCATAAGGCAGGTACTCGGAAATGCCAAAATAATATCCCGCATGCTCTGGTCCGCCATCTGGCGACAGCTGATCCGCCGACAGCGTCGTATCGTCGCCGTCGTCACCCCCGCCTGCCTCCGGATCCCAGGCGATCCCATAGATCGCATCCAGATCATAAGCGAAAAATGGCTTTAGATAATCTTCCGCCCGAAGGACCGCAGCCCTCAGGGCCTGGTCATACAGCTGGTCCGAGTAGGCGGTGCTGCCTGCACTTGCTTCGTAAGTTGGTTTTGCATCTGTTCGGGAATCGTCCTCCCAGGCTGCCGCCCCATCCGCTCCCAGCTCGCCAAAGGCTCCCCCGCCGCCAAACGGCAGGACCAGCTTTTCCACCTCCTCATCCAGATACCAATCAATGGCAAACTGACGGACCGCATCGGAAACCGCCGTATTCTCGATGGCGTCCTGTGTACGGTTCCAAACATTTCCCAAGGGCCGTCCACTGGTAAAATATGGCGTCTGTTCGTCCCATTGATCCTGGTTCGCCACGTCGATGGCATCGAAAAACTTTTCATAATGATAGGACGGCGCTTCCTCCCCCTGCCCAGAAAGGGTTTCCAGGATCCGTTCATACTCTCTCCCATCATCCGAAGCTGTTTTGGTGTAGATCGGATTCGCCAATCCAGGATAAGCCCGGTTGGCCTCTAACTGTTCCTGCGCGGTCCGATCCTGCCCGCCCGGTCTTTGATCCTGCCAGACAACCGTCCCATCCCGGTCGCGGTACAGCCGTTCCAGGTTCGACTTTAAATAGGTTTTGAACCGGAAATGTGCCAGATGGGGACCGTCCTCCACGTTCTTCGTCACCTTGATCCGCTGCTTGATGACCCGCTCCTCCGGCAGCAGCGGGTGTTCCTGCGTGCCGCCGTCTTCTGCAAGATCATATCCGCCCTGATACACCAGATCCTGGCTCAGGATATAGGTCATTTCCGTATCAAATCCATCGCTGACGGAAACGCCCACTCCCGCTCCCTGCACCCGGATCAGATACTCGGATAAGAGCAGACGGTCGCCTTCCTGGATCTCCCACACATTTCCCGCGCCAAGCTTCTCCATATCCTCTGCGGTAACCGTGCGGCGTCCATCTTCTAAAACCATGGTGAACGAGGACACAGCAGAACCAGATAGATCCCGGTCCCCAGCGCCCACATGCAGGCGGTATTGCCCAGAACTGGCCTGATAGACTGCGTAAGTGCTACCGATCGGATCGGACACCTCCTCCCTGGATGCAACCACAGGCACCTTAGAAGGATGGATCCGGCTTTCCTCCACCACCCGCTCCTCAAGATCATAGACATACTGCATCCTGGCCACCGGGCTGTGTCCCACCCACTGACCGTCAGGATCCTGGGTCCAATAATCATATAGGATTTCCCCCGGGACATAATGGAGGTATCGGTCATCGGAATTTTCAAAATCCATCCGATCCACCGGCTTACCGTCCGCTCCAATGGTGAAATCAGGCACTAACTGGACAAAATACCTTCTGCTCCCGGCCGCAGCCGGAGCTGCGGATACGGCTTGTCCCGTATATCTGCGCAGGACGAGCCGGCCTGTGGCCTGGTTGGGTTTGTAGACATAGACTGCCTTAAGCTCCCCAGAATCATCCGTCTCATAAAGAGTCCGGTCCTCCGGCGTCATACGGACTGCCAGCTTCACCAGGCAATCGTCTCCTTCTGCCTGGACCGCCTGCAGGCTTCCGTAGGTATAGATCCGGTTCCCTGCAAAATAGTCCAGGATGCCCTGCAGCAAGGATCCGTTGGAGGTAACGCCGGCGACCCGCACAGTTACCTCTGGCGCGCCGCAGCCGCCGCTGTCTGGTTCATCGAAGACCGGACGGGCGGCAGAAGAATATCCCTTCTCGTCCCGGGGAGTTTCTGCCCCTAATTGACGCAGCATCTGTTCCAGTTCCCATTTTAGATAGTAGAAATTCTCCTCTGTATCCTCCCATTTCGCCTGGCAGCGCACCTGGTCTGCCGGTTCTGCTGTCCCTCCGTCCTCCAGCAGTCTGGCCGGTTCTGCATAATCCACATAGGGGACTGGGATCGTCGGCTTTGCCTCTTCATCCGGGATAGGCATCCCGTTTTTGTCTCGCTTGAGCAAGGCGGCGGAATCTGCCGTTTCATAAAGAGGTTCTTCCTTCGCCGGTTCCCAACGGCCATTTACCGGGACCTGGACTGTCACCGGGGTCAGCTCTGTGTTGTCCCAGTAGATCTCCGCTCCGGCAGGGATCCCATCGATCACCACGTCATAACCATGGACCGTCTCATGAGATCCCACTTCAAAATACAGCAGGTTTTCCCGGTTCCCATAGGTCTCGTTCCGTTCTGGGAAGGTAGCGGCGTACTGGAGCGGCTCCCGGATCCAGGCTGTCCCCACAGACTGGGACCAGGCATCCTCCGTACCGCCGTACTGCTCCCGCGTCTCCTCCGTCACATTGGTGATCTCCCCTTCCCGGCCCGTGACGGATAGCTCATATCCCTCGGAACGGGATAGCTCCTTCACATAATAGCTTCCCAGGAGCAGGGGGCGTCCGATCCAGTAATCGCCATTGTGCTCCAGATGATCCTCATACAGACGCCCCGTTTCCTCTTCCTCATACTCCTTGCGGTATCCGTCGGTATCATAAAGATTCCCAGGGTAAGCCTTTCCGCTGACCACGATTTCTCTCTTGGAATAATCGTAGGTGCTGTGGGGGACCTGCGTGATCGTGGTAAAAGACGCATCCCCTTTGTGATCCGTTACCGCCACTGCCACCAGGTCGTTCGCATCAAATACGATCCCCGTACCTCCCAGCACGGATCCATCGTCTCCCCGCCGGGTATCTGGATGATAGATCGGGGCTGCCGCAAACAGTCCATATACCGCGCCTTCTAAGGTCGCGTCTCCCTGCGTATCCCCTTCCGATCCATACCGGTCCGACTCTCCTGCTAACAGTTCCCGGTCGCGCTTATTGATATGGATCTCTCCAGGCACACGGATATCGTATACGATCCAGCTGTGGAGTGACCCGTCAAAACGCCTTGCGGCAGCCTGGGATCCTGCGGCGGCGGTCCGTGTCCGTGAGACAGCGGTTCCTGAAACACCGGTCCCTATCGCTGGCTGGGTATCCAGGATCGGAGCGATGTTCCAACTGGCTGCTCCCTCCTCCAGCTGCATCCGCACGGCCCCAGAGTCCTCCTCTTCTTGGGGATCCATCCGGCTGGCTGCTGCGGCGGCATCCAGCTGATAGGGCGGTATCCCAATCTCCTGGGCATCACTGGACGTAGCCAATCCTCCGCTCCCGTCCAGATCATTGACTAAAAAGATCTCGTCCTCCCAGACTTCTTCCGGCTCCTCTGCCGTATCCGATGCAGTCGCAAGGGAAACCGCCGTATCCGTGCGCTCTGCATCAACAGACAACACGGCGGAGGATGCTGCACGAGAGAGCAGAGCATTGGAGGCGGTCCCTGTCTCCGGCCCGCTGCCCTCTTCCATCCTGTCCACCGGCTCCGCCTGGATCGTTACCACCGTCTGGAGCGCCTCGGAACCGTCCGGCTCCTTTTCCGGCAGGCCCACCCAGCTCCGCAAAAGATTCCCAGCCTTCTGCCACCAGGTCAGATCATAGACCTCCCGCAGGTAGTGGTTCTGTGTCTCCGCCTTCTCCTGACTGTCCGTTCCCTCCCGGCTCTCCCCACGCTCTCGTCTCCCGTCAAAGAGCAGATTATTCACATGTCCGCTCACCACGATATCCCCATTGCTGCAGGCAGTCCACTCTGCTTCCTGGCCTGCCTCGCAAGAAGCCGTAGTAATGATCTCCACCGGCACCTCTTCCCCGTGGCCGGAGCCATGGAGCAGATAGCCATCCCGGGGCTGGGTCTCCCGAAATGTATAGGAATAACGCAGGCCGATAAAATTTTCATAGGCCGCATCCCGGTTCGCCCGGCATCCGGACCGTTCAAACGCCTCCGCTTCCGACGGCTCGGACTCTGACCCGCAGAGCCAGTGGTGGAAGGTCCCGGGGATGGCGGCGGCCTCCCTGCGCTCACAGGACGCTACCGCTGCCTCCCATTCGGCCCACAGATCCTCGCTCTCCCCATCGTCGTCATCGTCCGGTTCCGGCGGCAGCGGATGGCCATTGCAGTATTGCTGGCTGAAATCATAGTACCGCTGGTCTTCGTGGGAGATCGCCCCAGTCTCATCGGTGACCATGTCCTCCTCAAATACCAGCCAGTCGCTCCACACCACCGGCTCCTCCCGCATATTCTCCCGGCGCAGCCCGCCGTCCTCCTCATCGTCTCCCAGCCGGACCTGGTCCGGGAAAGCCTCCAGACACTGCCACACAGATCCCTGCAAGGGATTCCCGGTCTCATAGTCCCGCTTCGTCAGATCCACCAGATAATGGCTCTCAAAGGTCTCCTCATGGCGGTATATCCGATAGGAACGGTCCCCTCCCCCGCTTCCGTCCGGCGTTACCGGCGGACGGACAGAGCTTCCGGAAGAGGTGGTCAGGTAAAACGCCACCGGGGTCACCTGCTCCTGCCCCTTTACCCGCGCCAGCCGCTGGGCGCCGGGGATCTTACATTGGAAATATTCGATCCTTCCGGATATATTCCGGATGCTCCATACAGCCGGATCATAATCCACCCGCACCACGATCGGAGGCGCCCCGGCGGTCTCCCCTGCAGCCGGGGCTGTCCCATCCGCCATCCCGTAGCCGACCCGAAAATCTCCGTTATCTTCCTGGATGATCCGGGCTGTAAATTCTGTTCCGGTGCTGGGGTTCGTCCACTTTCCCTGTTCTGGAGAGACCACCCGGAGCTGGCAGTAACGGCGGAAGGAGGCCGCGCTGTCCAGGCCTGCGATCTCATACAGCTTCTCTTCACTGATGGTATTCGGACCAGATAGCAGTCTGGACACCCCCAACGCCGTCTCCGGCGTTCCATAGCTGCTGACTGCCTGATAAATGTCATCTGCA
Organism: Candidatus Ventrimonas merdavium; assembly: GCA_018715565.1. Classification (GTDB taxonomy): domain Bacteria; phylum Bacillota; class Clostridia; order Lachnospirales; family Lachnospiraceae; genus Brotaphodocola; species Brotaphodocola merdavium. Next base: position 11,449 of record DVLJ01000024.1, on the reverse strand, counting down.
TTCTTGCAGCCGTCCGGGACCTCCCGCAGCTCCATAAAACTGCGGAGCTTTTCCGTCACCTCCTCCGGCACGTCCCCCCTCCAGGCCACGTCCCGCGCCTGGTCCTTCGTGATCTGTCCCGCATACCGGGCCATAGACTGGTCCCCGTCGCAGCTTCCGAAGGCCAGGATGTATGCCCAGAACAATTCTTTCTCCCACTGGGAGCCATTCCCATAATCCACGTCTGCGTCCACCCGGGAATAATCGTAATCGCTGTGAGCCGAAGCCCCCTGATCCAGGCACAAAAACCAGCTTTCCTCTGCCTCTCCTTCCACCCGCCCCCGGATATAGGGATGGCCCGCCTGCCCGGAATTGGCAAACACCAGTCCAAAGCCCCAGGCAGGGAATCGGCCGACCGGAAAGGAAACCGCCGCGCTCAGTCCGGCCAGGACCGCAGCTAAAAGGACCGCCAGCCCTCGCTCCCACCTACGCCGCTCCATGACCGCCTCCTGCATCTGTCTCCGGCCCCGCCGCCTGCACCTGCACCACGCCGTCCACGATCCAGGCACCGTCTTCATTGGTCCGGCTGCCATCCGGTGCAGTCACATTCCGGCCAAGCGCGCCGCAGACCTGTCCAGTCTCTGGATCGGACTGCTCCTGGAAATAATAACAGTTCCCTCCGATCCAATGCCAGCCCGTATACATCCGTCCTCTTGTCCCGTCCGGATCCGGATGCAGATAGAACATATCCCCCGCTGCATCCGTGTACCAACCGGTGACCAGATAGCCCGCTCCGTCAAACAGGAACCAGTCATAAGGGCGCTGTCCAGCGGCCTGATCGGCATAAGGATTGTGGACCGCCGCCCATTCCCCTGTATAGATCCGGCTCTCGTCGGCAAACATCCACTGCCCGTCTCCATTCTGGAACCAGGTCCCAGTCACCACATAGGTCGGCAGGGAGTCCCCGGAGGCATGCACCGCGCCAGCCGTAGTCACCCCCTTCGAGCTGCCTCCTCCTCCGCCCCCGCCGCCTCCGCCGCTGGAGCTACCTCCGGAAACCCGGTATACCGTGTCATCAACCGTCTCAAAACGGATGGTCACCTGACAGCTGGCGGATATGATCCCGTGCGTCTGGTCCTCGCTGACTGCCGTGACCGTCTCTGTGACCGATCCGGCCCCCTCCGCCTTCGCTGCCGGATCCGCTGCTTTTTTCGCCCGGTCTGACAGGATCAGGTTCTGGATCCAGGCCGGGTTCGCCTCGCCTGCCGGATCATACCGGGCTTCCAGACGGCAGTCCTGATTCGTCTCTCCGAAAGACCTCAGCAGCAGGTACTTCCCGCTGTTCTGGTCCGCCCAGGCAACATTTTTATAAAACGGCCGTTCCGGGCTCAGAGAGGCTGTCAGGACCACCGGCTCCGAGCAGGTGATGGTCTCCTGAGGATTCCTGGCGTTGCCAGTCAGACGCCGGGTTATGGTAAAGTACGTTTCCGGAAGGTTCAGCTCCATGCGCTCTACCCGGACCGTGGTGCGGTCCAGGATCTGGAACTGTACCTTTACCCGGCAGTTGGCATACACCGGACGGTGATCCACAGAGGAGTCGGGATCCGTAGAAGCCGTCAGCACAGCATACCGGGTGTAGACCGTATCTCCGATCGCCTCCCGATATCCGCTGTCAGCCTGATCCTGCAGGCACTTCTGCAGGGTCCCCTGGACAAAGTCCGACTGAGGATCCGGAAGGATCATCCCATCCGTCTCCGTATACCCCGGCTCCGACCGATTGCTGATCAGATCCTCGTCGTCCACGCTCCATCGCACCCTCCGGTCCGCGGTCTGGCCCGTCCCATTGTGTTCCGCATGGACCCGTACCGGCTGGACCTCCACAGACTGGTCCAGCACGCCGTCTATGTACCGGGCGATCAAGACTCCGTCCTCCGTCTTTACCTCCGTCAGCACCGACGGCTGCTTCCGGTCGCCGCTGCGGGTCATCACGATCTGGAATCCCAGCTCCCCAGGATCCACCGTCAGTTTTGTGGTGACCTTCTCATACTCCGCGGTGAGCGTAGTATCACAGGCAGGCATCCGGAAGGTATAGGCGCCGCCGCTGACATACTGCATTGGCGCAGTCTCCCCGGTCTCCGTCTGATACGTAGGAGGCCGGACGCCGCCGCTCTCCCCTTCCGTCGGGATCATCTGATACCGGTCCTCTCCCCGGTCCTTCGGGGCCGTCGTCACCGTTACCACCACACCTGGTGCTACGGCTGCGGCATAGTCCTGGCTCATCTCCCGGTAGTAGGTATTCCCGGAGGACGGGATCGCCGTCAGCACCGCCACATCCGTATCGAAGGTCCCGTTGGCATTGCGGGCGTCGATCCGGGGAATGGATACCAGATAGCCCCGCACCGGTTCTCCCATATAGCCGGGCGCAAAATGATCCGGCCGGAACGGCAGGCCTTCCGCATATCCATCCGCTGTAAATTCCCGCCCCAGCTTCTGGGTGATGAGATAGCGCACGCCGTCCTCCAGCTCCTCATAAAAATACCGGTCCCCGCAGCCGTATTCGTTCCGGCCTTCCACCAGCACATACTTCCGTTCCAGATCCGTCCAGCAGCCGATGTGGGCGTCGCGGGTAAAGCTGTTGTCCCCGTCCAGATTACTTCCGATCACGCGCTTGGCCCGGTCCGCCCCTGTGGTAAACAGATAGGCCAGGTCGCTGTCCCGCTCGGTCCCATAGGTAAACGGATCCCCCACGTCCCGGGTCCCCACAAACGTACCTTCGTGGGAAGCCGCCCCTTGATTGGTGCGGGCGATCGTCCCGGCCATCCGGGCCAGGATCAGCTCTCCGCTTTCATACTTGCCTGCGATACCGCCCACAGCCTGGCTTCCGTTGCCTCCGATGGTGCCGTTCACATAAGAATTATAGACGCCTGCGTCCCTCATCACGCCCACGATCCCGCCGACGTATCCCTTGCTCTGGATCCGGTCCGTATCCCCGTTCTGGGTAATGACCACGTTATCCAGCAGAGTGCCGCCGTCCACCGTCCCGGCGATGCCGCCCACGCCGCCCCGTGGCTCCAGGCCGATGAGCACGATCCCTTCCGCCCGGCAGTTCTCGATCACCACGCCGCCATCCCGCCAGGACGCCCCGTCTCCAGACACCTCCCCGGCGATCCCTCCGGCGTTCCCATGGGAGATCACCGTCCCGGATACCTCCACGTTTTCCACGACCGCTCCGCCGGTCAGGATCCCAGCCAGCACCGCCGCATTGTCCGCGCCCTGCACTTCCTCCGCCTCAACCGTCAGATCCCTCACGGAGCCGCCGTCTACAGCGCCGAACAGCCCCACATTCGCCAGCTCCCGGTCCGGCCGGATGATCCGCAGGCCCTGGATCGTATGGCCGGCGCCGTCAAAATGGCCGCGGAACGGATGCTCCACCGCTCCGGACAGCTCGTCTGCGTTCTGATACCAGCCGATAGGGTTCCAGTTCCCATAATCTGTCTCCAGGCCTGCCAGATCCAGATCCCGGGTCAGTTCAAAATAAACGCCCTCATAATCCTCCCCGCCTGCAGCCGCCTCAGAAAGGCCCATCAGCTGACGGACCGTACTGATCTGGTACGGGTAGGAACGGGTCCCCTCCCCGCGGAAATCCTGATCTCCCTGCCAGTCCTCCCACAGATCCCCGGTGCCCATCGACCGCGCAGCCCGCAGATCCGCCGCCGTAGCCAGCAGAACTTCCCCCGTCTCAGCGCCCGTTTCCACCTCTGCGCTCGCTCCCGCTCCTGGGCCCGCTTCCGCTCCTGTATCCGCTTCCGCCCCTGTCATCTCCTCCGCCGCGCTCCCCGGCGTCGCCCTTCGGGGCGTCCCGTCCGATCCTGACGCCATTTTCACCGCGTTCATCTCTGCCCTGCTCCCCAAAGCCAGCTCCGCCCACGCCGCCGGCCCCGGCAGGCATGCCGTAACGATCAGCGCAGCAGTTAGAACCGCGGCGGTCCTGCATTTCCCAAAAAGCGCCCTTAACTCCCTCATACAAACTCCTCCTTGCGTTTTTGCTGAATCCCCCTTCTTGTCCACCGCAATCCGCGGATCCCTTCTTTGGTCTGCCTGATTCTGGGATATGTTCAGAATGAAAGAATGAACAGACAAGGCGGCTCTCCCAACAGGGAAAACGGCCCCAAGACTGCCAGGAACTGCCAGAAATAGGTATACAAAGCCCACGGCATACAGATAGCCGTCAGCCTAAGTCTATGCTTCGTTTTACGTCTTTTGTGAGCGCTCAAGGAATCGATCTTCTTGAGCATAGGATCTCGGAAACGATGAGAATCGTAAGATCTTTGGATTCGTGGGAGTATCATAACACATCCGGCGCCGGATTGCAAGGAATTCCCATTCGTGAATTTTACCAAAATCAATTCGACAAAAATCGACATCCGGACGCGGATACGTCTGCACCTGGGATTTCAGCGCCGCATGGTTCCAAAGCCGCATAATTCCAGTGCCACATGGTTTCAGTACCGCATGGTCCCAACGTCACATGGTCCCAACGCCGCAGCCGCAAACGAGCGGCGTCTCCTGCCCAGATCCTCGCAGGAGCGCCGCTCATTCACAGCCTCATTCTGTCTTCAAGGTTCTTCCAAAAACCCCTTTATCCCCGCAGACAGAACTGGCTGCAATCCACCACTCTCGTAGCAAAGCCTTCATAAAAATCCGGCTCATGGCAGATCAAAAGGATGCTTCCCCGGTAGGCGGAAAGGGCCCGCTTCAGCTCCTCCTTTGCGTCCACATCCAGGTGGTTGGTAGGCTCGTCTAAGAGGAGCACATTGGTCTCCCGGTTCATCAGTTTGCACAGGCGGACTTTCGCCTGCTCGCCTCCGGAAAGGACCCGCACCTGGCTCTCGATATGCTTGGTGGTAAGGCCGCATTTTGCCAGCGCGGAGCGCACCTGATACTGGGTATAGGAGGGGAATTCCTTCCAGATCTCCTCGATGCAGGTGCTGGTATTCCCCTGGGGCATCTCCTGTTCAAAGTAGCCGGTAAACAGATAATCTCCCAGCTCCACCTGCCCTTCCAGGGACGGGATCAGCCCCAGGATACTCTTTAACAGCGTGGTCTTTCCAATGCCGTTCGACCCTTTCAGGACCAGCTTTTCCCCCCGTTCCATGGTCAGATCAAAAGGCCTTGTCAGGGGCTCGTCATAGCCGATCACCAGGTCCGTACACTGGAAGATCAGCTTCCCCGCGGCCCGCGCTTCCAGGAAATGGAACTCCGGCTTCGGCTTCTCCTTGGCCAGCTCGATCAGCTCCATCTTGTCCAGCTTTTTCTGGCGGGACATAGCCATGTTCCGGGTGGAGACCCGGGCCTTATTGCGGGCCACAAAATCCTCCAGCTCCGCGATCTCCTGCTGCTGCCGCTTGTAAGCCGCCTCCAGCTGCGCCCGCTTCACCTCATAGACCTCCCGGAAATGGTCGTAATCCCCCACATACCGGTCCAGCTTCTGGTTCTCCATATGGTACACCAGATTGATCACGCTGTTTAAAAACGGGATGTCGTGGGAGATCAAAATGAATGCATTTTCATACTCCTGCAGATACCGCTTCAGCCACTCGATATGCTGCTCATCCAGGTAGTTGGTGGGCTCGTCTAAAAGCAGGATATCCGGCTTTTCCAGAAGGAGCTTTCCCAGAAGGACCTTCGTCCGCTGGCCGCCGGAAAGCTCGGAAACATCCTTGTCCAGCCCGATCTCCTGCAGGCCTAAGGCCCTTCCCACTTCCTCCACCTTGCTGTCGATCACATAAAAATCATGGGCCATCAGCAGGTCCTGGATCGTCCCCAGCTCCTCCATCATGGCGGTCATCTCCTCCTCGGAAGCCTCGCCCATCCGGTCGCAGATGGCGTTCATCTGGTCTTCCATCTCAAAGAGAAAAGCAAACGCGCTCTTTAAAACATCCCGGATCGTCATCCCCTTTTCCAGCGCCGTATGCTGGTCCAGATACCCGGCCCGCACGTGCTTGGCCCACTCCACAGTCCCCTCATCCGGCTGCAGTTTCCCGGTAATGATATTCATAAATGTGGACTTTCCTTCCCCATTCGCTCCCACCAGGCCGATGTGCTCCCCCTTCAGCAGGCGGAAGGACACATCCTGGAAGATCGCCCGGTCTCCAAAGCCGTGGCTTACGTGTTCTACATTTAAAATACTCATCGTGCTCGTACTCCTTTTTCTCATCCCGGGCCGCTGCTCCGGTCTCTGTCGGGTCCATTCCCCAGAGCGCCGTCTCCTAAGGGACAAAAAAGAGACCCTGCGCCGCAGGATCCCCTTCCAATGTTCCTTGTTCCGCTCCGTCTGCCGTAAGCCCCGCGCTTACATCTCCTCGCTGTCCTCGTCGTCGATGATCCCGGACCCTACAGTACCGGCCACCGTCGAAACGACCACGGCAACTACGAACAAAATCAGCAGGAGCAGGGCGGCGCCCATCACCATCAATTCCATCGATTCGGCCTCCTATTCGCAATCTTACCCTTATGGTCCCCAGGACCAGCCTGGTTCACTCGTTCTATGGGACAGTATAGCATATAGACCGGGAAAATTCAACCGCGCCGCAGGCTTTCTCCGCCTTCCGCCGCTGATTTTGTTCCGCGCAGGCCTACAGCTGCTCCATCTCCGCGTTCACCGCATCCTCGCAGTCCCGCATCGCCTCGATGGTCTTCTCGAAGAGCTCGTCCAGCTCCCAGCCCAGCCGCTCTGCGCCGGTCCGGATCACATCCCGGGAGCAGCCGGCGGCAAACCGCTTATCCTTGAACTTTTTCTTCAGGCTGGAAACCTCCATGTCCTTCGTGCTCTTAGACGGCCGCATCCGCGCCGCCGCGCCGATCAGCCCCGTCAGCTCGTCCGCCGCAAACAGCACCTTCTCCATCAGATGCTCCGGCTCTACGTCGCTGCAGAGACCATAGCCGTGGGAACAGACCGCATGGATCATATCCTCTCCCACGCCTGCCTCCCGCAAAAGCTCCGGCGCCTTCTGGCAGTGCTGCTCCGGATACTGCTCAAAATCCACATCGTGCAGCAGACCGGTGATCCCCCAGAAATCCTCCTCCCCGCCGTATCCCAGCTCCCTGGCATACCAGCGCATCACACCTTCCACAGTCAACCCGTGAAGAATATGGAACGGTTCCTGATTGTACGTTTTCAGCAGCTCCAGCGCCTGCTCTCTCGTGATCTGACTTTGCATCATGACCTCTCCTCCTCGTCTTTTTCCAGGTTTGTCGATTTAAAAATTATTTTATCGCAAATTTTTTCATTTGTTAAGTTGAAATTTTTGAAACTTTGTAGTATACTTAGTGACATGCAGATGTAGTTCATCGGTAGAACATCAGCTTCCCAAGCTGAGGAGGCGGGTTCGATTCCCGTCATCTGCTTATCCTAAGAGCCTCGTATCGATGCGTTTTCCGCTTAGATACGAGGTTTTTTGTGTTTTCGCACACCAGGGTCTGCTGCTGTTTTTCTTAAAATGGCGCTGTTTTCCCCATCGATGCAGCACGAAATGCAACACGTTCCCCCTGATCCTGCATATCCTAACAGCAAAGCGTATCCTCAGAGAGGACTTTCCATGCTGGAACAGCAAACACCGAGAACGGCATTTTTAAATCTGTTAGAAGGCAACCGCCCCCAGGCGACGGCCTGGGTGACAGGAGGCCCGGCGGCGCCGGACTTAAGCGGGCTGGTCAAATTCTATGAGACCCCTTACGGCGGGGTCCTGGTAGAGGCGGAGGTCTTTGGCCTGCCGAATGTCCAGGTCCCGGGCTCCACAGATTTTTACGCCATGCACATCCATGAGATGGGGGACTGCAGCAACCATTTTATGAATACCGGGGAGCATTATACCCGCGCCAAGGTCCTGCACCCGGACCACGCCGGAGACCTGCTGCCGCTGATGGGCAATCAGGGCTATGCCTGGGGCGCATTTTATGACAAACGGTTCCGGATCTCCGATATCCTGGGCCGCTCTGTGGTCATCCATGCCCTTCGGGACGATTTTACCTCCCAGCCTTCCGGGAATTCCGGCGAAAAGATCGGCTGCGGGGTCATCCGGTAAGCAGACCAGCCTGCTTCTGGTCCGGCTCTGCTGCGGCTCTTGCTTTGGCTCTTACTCCAGCTCTTACTACGGCACTACGGCTCTTGCTGCGGCTCTCAGCCCGGCTCCCGGCGCCGCGCCCGGTCCCGTTTCTTTCCCAGATATACCGCCGCCCCCAGGATCGCCACCGTCCCTTCCGTGACCGGGACCGCCAGCCACACACCGGTAAGGCCCCAGGCATACGCCATGAAAAACGCCGCCGGCACGATCAGGAACAGGCCCCGCAGAAGGGACAGCACATGAGCCGGGATGACCCGTTCCGTGGCGGCGAAAAACATGGCCAGGATGGTGTTAAAGCCCAGGAACAGATTGGAGAGGAAATACAGCTTCATCCCCTCCGCCGCCCTCTGCCTAAGCTCCGCCAGATGTTCGCTGTTGAACACCTCCGCGATCGGCTCGGCATAGCCCCAGAGACACACGTACAGCAAGCCGGAGACCGCTGCCATGGTGATCATGGCGTAGGCCAGCACCTGTCTTGCCTCCTTCATCCGGTTCCGCCCGTAGGACTCGCTGATCAGGGGCTGGATCCCCTGCCCGATCCCGTTATAGACCGACGCCACCACCAGGGCGATGTTGGTGATCACTCCATAGGCGGCTACGCCCAGATTGCCGGCCAGCCGGAGCATGATCGTATTAAACGTGATGATGGTGATCCCCGAGGAAAGCTGTCCGATCAGGGTGGGGAAGCCCAGGGACAGGATGGACCTTACCTGATCTCCCACAAGCCCAGTCTTTACAAACCGAAAGCCCCGGCGGGAGCCGAACCAGTAGGGGAGCATGATCAGGATCCCTGTCACCGGGGAGAACCCGGTAGCCAGAACGGCGCCGAACATCCCCATCCCGCAGGGGAAGATAAACACGTAATCCAGCACCACATTGACCAGGCTGCCGCTGATCAGAGCCGCCATCGCCAGCTGGGGAGCGCCGTCATTGCGCACAAAGGACTGGAGCACGTAGTTGAGCATAAATGCCGGCGCAAACAGGCACAGGGTGCGCAGATAGACCCGGGTCATGGCATAGACCTGGGCGTCCGCCCCTAGAGCCGCCGTGATCCAGTCCGACGCGAACAGCCCGGCCAGGACAAACAGCACCGATGACCCGGCCGCCAGGAGCATCGTGTTAGTAAAGAGCACATTGGCCCTCTGCTCCTCGTTCTGGCTCTTTAAGATCGCATATTTGATCGCGCCTCCCATGCCCAGCATCTGACCCACGCCCGCCAGTCCGTTGTAGACGGGGATCGCCAGGTTCAGGGCGGCAAGGCCGCTGCTCCCTAGCCCCTGGGCCACAAAAAAGGTATCCGCCAGAATGTAAAAGGATAATCCGATCATCCCGCATACGCTGAGCCACGCATATTTTGCAAATCTGCGAAATAATCCTGTCTGCTCCATCCGTATCCCTCCTGCTCCTGTATTGGTCTTCTGTATTGTCTTCTGTATTGGTCTGCTGTATCTGTCTGCTGCATCTGTCTTCTGTTCCCGGCCTCTCTTCTCGCCGCTCTGCCGTTTAGTATAGCATAAAACCCATCGGACATGCAAAAAAAGAAAGAGAGTATCGCTACTCTCTTTCTCACTGGCGCTTCTTACTTTGCCGCTTCCAGCACTGCGCTGATATAGCCCGGCATCGCGGTGAGCGTCGCGCTGCTCACTGCGTCGATCACTTCCTCGTCAGATCCGCCCAGCAGCTCCTCTAATTCCGCCACGGTCTTGCCGTCTACATAGGCCTGGATGCCGTCGTAGTTTGCCGCGATGTTCATGGTTGCTCCAGCTTTCGCCATATTCGCAGAATAGAACGCATCATTGACACGCTTGGAGCCCAGCACATAGTCTGCGGAAATATCTCCTGCCTCGGCAAACGCCTCGCTGTTGGGAACGCCGGTCTGATCTGCGTCAAAGAACTGGAACTCGTCTAAGTAGGAGAGAACGATCTCGTTCCCGTCGCCGTACACTGCCGCCAGCGCGAAGCTGTCCTCGCCGTGGGTCACGGTCACTGCCATGTTCAGAGACAGGTCCGCCAGATCCCCGTCATACGAAACTGCCGGAGTCTCCTCTGCTGCCTTCGCCGCATCCACGATCACGCCGATGTAGCCCGCCGTATCTGCCAGGGTGGCGCTGCTTACCGCATCAACCACTTCCTCTGCCGGCTTACCAGCCAGCTCCTCTAACTCGCTGATGGTCTTGCCTGCCGCAAACGCCTGGAGACCGTCAAAGTTAGCCGCCAGTTCCATCGTTGCGCCAGCCTTCGCCATGTTTTCGGAATAGTACGCATTGTTGGCACGTTTGGAGCCCAGGACCCGTCCCTCCGCGACATAGCCTTTTTCGATAAAGGATCCGCTGTTGGGAACACCGGTCTGCCCTTCATCGAAGAACTGGAACTCGTCAATGTATGCGGCAACGATCGTATCGTCCCCGTCGATCACTGCGGTAGCCACGGTAAAGCACTTATTGCCATGGGCCGCGCCGTATGCCTGGCCGATCCGCAGCTCTGCCGTTCCTTCGGCGGCCGCCTCAGACGTCTCCTCCGCAGTGGATTCTTCCGCTGCCTCCGCAGTCTCCTCCTCTGCGGAAGTTTCTTCTGCTGCTGCCTCTGTTGCCGCTTCTGTCGCCGCAGTCGTCTCCGGCGCCTCAGATCCGCCGCACGCTACTAAAGACATGCTGCATGCCGCGATACAGATCGCAGCTGTCAAATGGATTCTTCTCATAGTTCTATCCTCCTGTTCTAGGTATCAAATCGCAGTTGCTGTCCATACTGGACATTTGCTTAGTATAGAACTTTGTCACATTTTTGTTAAGTCAGCTGTTATGATCTGTACCGATCTTTTTCACCGTTTTCACCAGCGCCGGCATCACTTCTCCGTTAGTTCCTGGCTCCAGCTTCTCACAGTTTCCACCGAAGTCTTCGCACAGCGGGCTACCGTCTCCACCGGTATCCCTTCTTTCAGCATATTAAGGGACATCATGCGCTGTGTCTTGGCCTCGCCACGGGCTTCTCCTCGAGCTTCGCCTTCCGCCATCGCCTCTCGCACCAACGCTTCAGCAAATCCTCCCATCTCTGTCACCCCTTTCTCGATCTTATCATCTACACGCACTCCATACTGTTTCAAACGCTCCAGCTTCGCTTCTCTGGTGATCTTCCCGCTGCAGAGCACCTGGAGCATCCCAAGGACCTCGTCCTGGATCTCCGCGTTGTCGTTGAACCGCAGGATCACTACGTTCAACAGATCGTATCCATTCGGGTCTCGTTTGATATGTCCCAGTATATCACGTTTCCGGAAATGATACAAGGATGCGGTGTTTGCCTGATAGGCTGGCACGTTCATGCAGATCCAGATCGAGTAGACCTTCTGCAGA
>DVLJ01000023.1 GCA_018715565.1 Candidatus Ventrimonas merdavium | reverse complement strand
TTTCTTTATGTATTGTAACACTAAATTCCACTAAAAGAAACAAAAAAGCAGCAATTACCCCAATTTTGTAAGAGTAATTGCCACTTTTATTTTCGGCATTTTCAAAGTGGAAATAAACTTTTCACTTCAGCCAGCATTTTTTCCAGCTCTGCCAGGGTCTCCAGGGTGTTGCACTGCCGCCTGAGAGCCGCGGATCCCCGCAGTCCGGCCGTATACCAGGCGATGTGCTTGCGCATCTCCTTCATCCCCAGGGCTTCTCCCTTTAACTCTGCCTGCATCCGGGCGTGGCGGAGGATCATGGTCCCCACCTCCCGGGCGTCCGGCTGGGGAAGGAGCTCTCCCGTATCCAGGTAATGGGCGATCCGCCGGAAGATCCAGGGATTCCCTCTGGCGCCCCGGGCGATCATCAGCCCGTCGCAGCCCGTCTCCTCCAGCATCCGTTTCGCGTCCTGGGGCGTGAAAATGTCTCCGTTCCCGATCACCGGGATCTGCACCGCCTCTTTCACCTGGCGGATGATGTCCCAGTCCGCCTTGCCGGAATAAAACTGCTCCCGCGTCCGCCCATGGACCGCCACCGCGGCCACGCCGCAGCTTTCCGCGATCCGGGCGATCTCCACCGCATTCACGTGATCGTCGTCAAAGCCCTTGCGGAACTTGACGGTCACCGGCTTGTTCACTGCCTTCACCAGGGAGGAAAGAAGGGCTTCCACCTGCTTCGGCTCTCTCATCAAGGCCGAGCCCTCCCCGTTGTTCACCACCTTGGGCACCGGGCAGCCCATGTTCAGATCGATCAGATCGTAGGGGCCATCCTCGATCCGGTGGGCCATGGCGGCCACGATCTCCGGATCAGAGCCGAAGAGCTGGACCGCGATGGGCCGCTCCTCATCGCTCACCGCAAGCAGCTCCTTTGTATTCCGGTTGTTGTAAAGGATCGCCTTGGCGCTGACCATCTCCGTCACCAGAAGGCCGCAGCCCTGTTCCCGGCAGAGGATCCGGAACGGCTGGTCCGTCACCCCGGCCATCGGCGCCAGGATCAGGTTGTTGGCAAGGGTCACATTTCCGATCGTTAATCTCATATCCTTATGCCTTTGGCTCCTCCACGTCCTCTCCCAGGAAAAATACCCGGTAGTAAAGCTCCAGCGCCTCTAAAAACTCCTGTCCCTCCCGGCGCAGCTGCTTGATCTTTAAGTCTGCTCCGATCTCGTCATAGTATCCGTCATACTCCGAGGTGGTATGCTTGAATTCCAGCACGCCCTCCTCTGTAAATTCCAGGGTCAGGATCCCCCCGCATTCCTCGGTGAACCACACGCACATCACCTGGAGCTGCCGCTTCACCTGCTCCGGCAGGCTGTCAAATGCTTCATTAAAATAATACTTCCGCTCATAGCTGTTAGAACCGCAAAGTACCGTATTTGTCCCGTTCGCCTCCATAAATCCTCCTGTCTGTCCTTCCCCTAAACCCGAAGAATGCCCGGCGGGATCCCCGCCGGGCGAAATAACCATATCTTGTGCCGTTTTCCCAGTCTTCCTTACAGAGCCAGGATCCGGGCGATCTCGAACTGATCCTCCTGGATATCCTTCTTCATCTGAAGAGCTTCCTGGATATCAAAATCGGTGTACTGGCCGTTCTTGTACGCCACGACCCGGTTGCTGGCACCGTCGCATAGCAGCTGGGCTGCCTTGGCTCCCATGATGGAGGCGTATACACGGTCCTTACAGGTGGGGGTGCCGCCCCGCTGCATGTGGCCTAAGATGGTGGCCCGGGTCTCTACGCCGGTGGCCGCCTCGATCCGCCGCGCCATGGAAGTGGAATGGCCGATACCCTCTGCGTTGATGATGATGTTATGCTTCTTGCCCCGCTTCCGGTTGGCGATGATCCGGTTGATCAGCTGCTGCTCATCCCCGTCGTACCGCTCCGGCAGGAGGACATCCTCCGCGCCGTTGGCAATGCCGCACCACAGCGCGATATATCCGGCGTTGCGGCCCATGACCTCGATGATACTGCACCGCTCATGAGAGGTGGAGGTATCCCGCACCCGGTCGATGGCTTCCATGGCCGTATTGACCGCCGTATCAAATCCGATGGTATAGTCCGTGCAGGCGATATCCAGGTCGATGGTGCCCGGAACGCCGATGGTGTTCACGCCCAGGGCCGCTAACTTTCCCGCTCCCCGGAAGGAACCGTCTCCGCCGATGACCACAATACCGTCAATGCCGTGCTTCCGGCAGATCTCCGCGCCTGCCTGCTGGCCCTCCGGCGTGGTAAATTCCTGGCACCGGGCCGTATAAAGGATCGTTCCGCCCCGGAAGATGATATTGGAAACGCTGGTGCTTTCCATATCGATGATCTCTTCCTGTAACAGTCCTGCATAGCCGCGCATGATACCCTTGACCTTCACGCCGTTTGCGATCGCCGTCCGCACCACCGCGCGGATCGCCGCGTTCATGCCCGGGGCGTCGCCGCCGCTTGTCAGTACACCGATTGTCTTTACCTGTTTTGCCATAGCCGCTTCCTCCTGTATGTTCGCCACATGGCTTACTCTATTTCCACTTATTTCTTTCTCATTAACCACATGTATTCTAAATCATTTTCGTTATCTTTTCAATCCCTTTTCTACAAGTTTGACATTTTTTTCACCAAGTTCCCGGCTCAGGGCTTCCAGCATTGGTTTATTTGCACAGATTTTCCAGCTGGCAGGCAGGATTTTTTTCGCCCGCTCCCGATCCAGATACAGGACTACCGTATCGCTGCCCTCGGAAGTCTTTAAAATGTCCATGATCCGGGGGCTTAGGGCGTCGTACTCGTCCTTGCCGGCAAACTTCAGCCAAAGCTCCCTGGGCACCGCGTCGAAGGGGATCACCTGCTCGCAGATCAGCTTGCCCACCGGGTCGTCCCCGATGGAGGCCCGCCCCTCGATGAAGACCCGGTCGTCCTCGTTCATCAGCTGGCGCTTGTTCTCGTAATCCCTGGGAAATACCAGCACTTCCACAGAGCCTACCAGATCCTCCACTGTGAGGAACGCCATCATCTTGCCGGTCTTAGTAGTTTTCACCACTTTGCCCGCAATCATGCCTCCGATCCGCACTCTGGCCCCGTCGGCCACCGCCGCCCGTCCGGTCTCCTCGTCCACCAGAAAATCCGTGGTCCTGGCCGTGACGCTGTTCTTCCAGATCTCCAGGTATTCATCCATGGGATGGCCGCTCAGGTAGACTCCCAGGATCTCCTTTTCGTAAGCCAGCAGCTCTGCCTTGGGAAATTCCGCCACCGGGGGCATGGTCACCTGGAACTGTTCCTTTTCCTCCTCCCCGGCAAAATCGAACAAGCTCATCTGTCCTGCCAGGGAGTTCTTCTTGTCCTTGTTCTTCTGGTCCATCAGCTCCGGGGCAATCATCGTCTTCTGCCGCCGGTTGCCTGGCAGGGAATCCAGGGCGCCGGATTTGATGAAATTCTCTAATGTCCGTTTGTTCAGCTCCCGTCCGCTCATCCGCTCCACGAAATCGTCTAAGGAGGTGAACAGACCGTGCTCCTCCCGCTCCTGGATGATGGATTCCACCACGCTGCGCCCTACGCTCTTAATGGCGGACAAGCCGTAACGGATGGCTCCCCCGGATACGGAGAAGCCGCTCATCCCCTCGTTGATATCCGGAGGCAGGATGGCGATGCCCATCTGGCGGCAGGTCAGGATATATTCGGATACCTTGGTGATATTGTCCATCACCGAAGTCATCAGAGCCGCCATGAACTCGCTGGGATAGTAATACTTTAGATACGCCGTCTGGTAGGCCACCACCGCATAGCAGGCCGCATGGGACTTGTTGAACGCGTATTTGGCAAAATCGATCATCTCGTCGTAGATCCGGTTCGCCGTCTGCTCGCTGATGCCTCTGCTGATACATCCGTCCACCCCTTCCTCCGGGTTCCCGTAGACGAAGTTCTGCCGTTCCTTCTCCATGACCGAAGCCTTTTTCTTGGACATGGCCCGGCGCACCAGATCGCTCCGCCCCATGGTGTAGCCCGCCAGGTCCCGAACGATCTGCATCACCTGCTCCTGGTACACGATGCAGCCGTAGGTGGGGCCTAAGATCGGCTCCAGCTGGGGACAGTCGTAGGTGATGGCCCCCTTGTCGTTCTTCCCCTTCAGATACTTGGGGATGAAATCCATGGGGCCGGGGCGGTACAGGGAAATGCCTGCGATGATGTCCTCTAAGTTCTCCGGCTTTAACTCCTTCATGAAGCTTTTCATGCCCGCACTTTCCAGCTGGAAGATGCCGTCGCACTTGCCTGTGCCGATGGAGGCCAGCACCTCCTTGTCGTCGTAATCCAGATGCTCCACATCCAGATGCACGCCGTGGCCCCGTTCCACCAGCTCCACCGCGTTCTGGATCACCGTCAGGGTCCGCAGGCCCAGGAAATCCATCTTCAAAAGCCCCAGCTCCTCTAAGGTGGTCATGGTGAACTGAGTCGTGATGGTGCCGTCCGCCGCCCGTGATAACGGCACGAACTCATCCATGGCCCGCTGGCCGATCACCACGCCGGCTGCGTGCATGGAGGTGTGCCGGGGAAGTCCCTCCAGGCGCATGGACATATCGATCAGGTACTTGACCTCGTCGTCCTGCTGGTAGGCCTCCCGCAGCTCCGGGCTCTGCCTGAGGGCCTTTTCCAGGGTCATGCCTAAGTCTCCCGGGATCATCTTGGCGATGGCGTCGCACCGGGCGTAAGGCAGATCCAGAACCCGGCCCACGTCCCGCACCACGCCCTTAGCCGCCAGAGTACCGAAGGTGACGATCTGCACCACCTGGTCCTTGCCGTACTTCTCCACTACGTAGTCAATGACCTCCTGCCGCCGTTCAAAGCAGAAGTCGATATCGATATCCGGCATGGACACCCGCTCCGGGTTTAAGAACCGCTCGAACAGCAGATCGTAGCGGATGGGGTCGATGTTGGTGATCTCCAGGCAGTAGGCCACGATGCTCCCCGCCGCCGAGCCCCGGCCGGGCCCTACCATGATGCCGTGGGACTTGGCGAAATGGATGAAATCCCACACGATCAGGAAATAATCCACGTAGCCCATGTTGTGGATGACGTCCAGCTCATATCGCAGCCGCTCCTGCAGGGTCCCGTCGTCCTCCGGATACCGCTTGGCCATGCCGTCCTGGCACAGCTTATTTAAATACCCCCAGGCGTCGTAGCCCTCCGGCACGTCGTACCGAGGCAGCTTGGTCACGCCGAACTCGATCTCCACATTGCACCGGTCGGCGATCTTATGGGTGTTGTCAATGGCCTCCTGGGCGTAGGGGAACAGGGCCCGCATCTCCGCCTCGGACTTGCAGTAATACTGGCCGCCCTCGTAGCGCATCCGGTTCTCGTCGGACACCTTCTTGCCTGTCTGGATGCACAGCAGGATGTCGTGGGGCACCGCATCCTCCGCCAGGATATAGTGGATATCATTAGTGGCCACCAGATCCATCCCTAAGTCCCGGCTCATCCGCAGTAAGCCCTGGTTCACCGTCTTCTGGGCCGGGATCCCGTGGTCCTGGAGCTCCAAAAAGAAATTCCCTTTTCCAAAAATGTCCTCATACCGGCGGGCCGACCGGCAGGCCTCCTCATACATCCCCCGGCTCAGGAACCGCTGGACCTCCCCCGCCAGGCAGGCGGACAGGGCGATGATGCCCTCGTGATAGGTCTCCAGCACCTCATAGTCCACCCGGGGCTTATAGTAGAAGCCGTCCACATAGCCCTTGGACACGATCTTCATCAGGTTGTGGTAGCCCAGATCATTCTCCGCCAGAAGGACCAGATGATAGTACCGGTCCTCGCCGCTTACCGTCTCCCGGTCGAACCGGGAGCCTGGGGATACGTACACCTCGCAGCCGATGATCGGCTTGATCCCCGCCTCCTTCGCCGCCCGGTAGAAATCGATCACGCCGTACATGGCGCCGTGATCGGTGATCGCCATGCTGTCCATGCCCAGCTCCCGGGCACGGGCCACCAACTCTTTTATCTTACAGGAACCGTCCAGCAGACTGTATTCCGTATGAACATGCAGATGGGTAAACGCCACAATGGTTCCTCCTTTGTCCTATCCTTCAAAAAACTGCATACTTAGGATTAGTATACCACATCCCCCATATGCCTGCAATGAGGCCGTCAAAGAAAAAAGGCCCTGCCAGGACTTCGCTGTCCCACAGGGTCTTCCATACGCTATGTAAAGGATCACTTTCCGCCCGTCAGATATTTCTCGATGTCTGCCATAGCGGCTTCCTCGTCCGCTCCGTCTACGGATACGGTAAGGACCTCGCCGGCTCCCATACCCAGGGTCATCATGCCCATAATGCTTTTCGCATTGACGCGGGCCGTCTGGCTCTCCACATAGATATGGCTGTCATACTGGCTCGCGATCTGCACCAGCATGGCTACCGGTCTGGCCTCAAGGCCGGATGTAAGTCCAATGGTAATGCTTTTCTTTAACATAATCATCCTCCTCATTGCTGAAAGCATCTTAATCTTCCGCATCTGGAGCCTGGCTTCTCAGCTTCTCCGCGATGCTGCCCAGTTTTCTGAGCCGATGGTTCACACCGGATTTTCCTACCGGCGGATCCAGTGCTTCTCCAAGCTCTTTCAGGGTCGCCTCTGGTCTTGACAGCCGCAGGGCCGCGATCTCCTTTAAATTCTCCGGCAGGGCCTCAAAGCCCATGGTATCCCGGATGAACGTGATATCGTCGATCTGCTTCACCGCTGCAGACACTGTCTTGTTGATGTTGGCTGTCTCACAGTTGACCTGCCGGTTCACGCTGCCGCGCATCTCCTTCAGGATCCGGATGTTCTCCAACTCCATCAAGGCTACCGGCGCTTCCATGACGTTCAGTATATCTACGATCTGGCTTCCTTCCTTGATGTAGACTACATAATACTTCTTGCGCAGGACGATCTTCGCGTCTAGGCCGAACGCCAGGATCAGCCCCTGAAGCTGCTCAGCCTTCGCCTTCGCCGTACAGACGATCTCGAAGTGGTAAAACTTCTCCGGATCGCTGATCGATCCGGCCGCCAGAAATGCCCCGCGGATAAACGCCCGCTTACAGCAGTTCTGCATGAGCACCACGTTCTGCGCCAGAGACAGGTTCTCCTCGATCTCGCCGTACCGGTCGATCAGCTTGGCTGCCTGGAGCACCCGGATGGCGTCCTCGTGCCGGCTGATCCCCACCGTATAGGTGCGGCTTTTGTGGGCTTCCCCGCTCTGCTTTATGGAAACGTCCGTACTTATATTAAATGTTTTTTTCAATAATGTAAAGTACTTTCTTGCAACTGCCGCATTTTCCGTGGTGATTTTCAGGCGGTAGCGGTCGTGCTCCGAGATCTGCACCCGGCCGCACAGGCTGATGATCGCCGCGATCTCCGCGATCTGGCAGTGCCTTGCCGGGCTTAGCTGCCGCGACAGTTCGTCCTTGACCCTGGAGGAAAATGACATCCTTATCTCTCCTCTTTCCGTATCCGGTCTTTGTCGATATCCCGGTGCTCGATCTTGATCCCAAACTCCTCATGGCGGCTCAGATGCTGGTACAGCGCCCCTGCGATGGTGACGGAGCGGTGCTTCCCGCCCGTGCATCCCACGGCGATCACCAGCTGGTTCTTGCCCTCCTGCACATAGTTGGGGATCAGAAATCCCAACATATCGTACAGCTTTTCCAAAAAGGCGTCGGCTGTGCCTCCCCGGCGGACATACGCCTGCACCGGGGCTTCCTCCCCGGTATGGTTCCGCAGGGACTCCACATAGTAGGGATTAGGCAGGAACCGCACGTCAAACACCAGATCCGCGTCCGCCGGGATCCCGTACTTGAAGCCGAAGGACAGCACCGTGATGAACAGGTTCTTATACTGCCGGTCCTCCACAAAGATCTTCTCCAGCTCGCTGCGCAGCTCCCTGGTCAGCAGCTGGCTGGTGTCCAGGATCACGTCTGCCTGCTCCTTTAAAAAGGCCAGCTTCTTCCGCTCCAGACGGATCCCGCCGTCCACCCGGCCATGGCCGGCCAGGGGATGGGAACGCCTGGTCTCTTTATAACGCTTGATCAGGATCTCGTCAGAGGAATCCAAAAACAGGATCTCATACGGGACCCGGTTAACCTTCCAGTTCTCCAGCACATCCGCCAGCTGAGGGAGCTCCTCCCCACTGCGGATATCGATCCCTAAGGCCACCTGCTCGTAGCCGGAGGACTGACGGCGCACCAGCTGGGCAAATGGCTCTACCAGCGGGATCGGAAGATTATCCGCGCAGTAAAATCCCATATCCTCCAGCATCTTGAGCGCCGTGGACTTGCCCGCCCCCGACATGCCTGTGACGATCACCAGCTTCATCGTTCTCCTCCGTAATTTCCTTCGTTCCTGATCTTAGTCCTGTTCTGAAAAGTCGCCCAGACGGCGGACCTCCATCTCCAAGTCCACCCCAAACTGAGCCTTGACCTGTTCCTGTACATGCCTGCACAGCGCCATGATCTCCCCGGACGTGGCTCCGCCCCGGTTGATGACAAACCCGCAGTGCTTTTCCGACACCTGGGCTCCGCCCACCGTATAGCCCCGCAGCCCGGCGTCCTGGATCAGCTTTCCTGCAAAATATCCCTCCGGCCGCTTGAACGTGCTGCCTGCGCTGGGATATTCCAGGGGCTGCTTTTCCTTCCGCCTCGCCGCCAGGTCGTCCATCACCCGGCGGATCTCTCCGCTGTCCCCGTGGGCCAGCTGCAGCGCCGCCTCCAGCACCACGTACCCCCGCTCCGGGATACAGCTGGTGCGGTAGCCCAGCTCCAGCTCTCCTGCGTCCAGGGTCTCCACCTGGCCCTCCGGGGTCAGTACCGTGACCTGGGTCAGGACCTGGCACAGCTCTCCGCCGTATGCGCCTGCGTTCATCACCACGGCCCCGCCGATGGTGCCGGGGATGCCGGCCGCAAACTCCAGGCCCGTCAGGGACGCCTGGTAAGCCGCCCGGGCCGCTGCCGAGAGCATGGCCCCGGCCCCGGCCCGCACCTGGGTGTCCTCCACCGCGATCCTGCGGAAGCCTTCCCCGGTCATATCCACCATCACGCCCCGGAACCCACCGTCTCCTACCAGCAGGTTGCTGCCGTTCCCCAGGATATAGTACGGCACGTGCTCCTCCCGGCACAGGCTCAGCACGCCGGCCAGCTGTCCCGGCTCTTCCGGCCGGACGAGCCAGTCTGCCGGTCCCCCGGTCCGAAAGGTGGTATGGCTGCTCATCGGCTCCCCGGTCCGCACCTGCTCCGGGGACAGGATCTGCAGCAAACGCTCTGTCATTCTGTTCATGGTCTTATCAATCCCTTGCTCTTTCATCTTGATCCCGGTCCCTTCAGACCTTAGATCATATTCTTGCCCAGGTTCGCCTGTACCCGGTTATACAGCTCCTTGGCCGCGTTGTAGCCCATCTTCTTCTGACGGTAGTTGACTGCCGCCGACTCTACGATGATCGCCAGGTTCCGGCCCGGACGGATGGGGATGTTGTGGCAGACGACCTTATTGCCCAAAAATTCCGTATACTGGTCTTCCAGGCCCAGACGGTCATACTCTTTATCCCGGTCCCAATCCTCCAGCTTGATCACCATGTCGATATTCTGGGTGTCCTTCACGCTCTCTACGCCGAACAGCGCCTTCACATCGATGATCCCGATGCCCCGCAGCTCGATAAAATGCTTGGTGATATCCGGGGCCCGGCCCACCAGGGTCTCGTCGCTGACCTTGCGGATCTCCACCACATCATCGGTGACCAGACGGTGTCCCCGCTTGATCAGCTCCAGCGCCGCCTCACTCTTTCCGATGCCGCTCTCGCCCATGATCAGCACGCCCTCGCCGAATACGTCCACCAGCACGCCGTGGATGCTGATGCAGGGAGCCAGCTTCACCTTCAGCCAGCGGATGACCTCAGCCATCAGATCGGATGTGTTCTGCTCGGAGACCAGGCAGGGTACCTTGTAATGCTTGCACAGATCCAGCATATCGTCGTCCGGCATCTGGGACCGGCTCAGGACGATGCACGGGATCTCGCTGGAAAGGAGCCGCTCATACACCTCGACCCTCCGCTCTCTGGACAGTGTCTTGATATACTCCGATTCCACCAGACCGATGATCTGGACCCGCTCCTTGTCAAAATGGTCGAAAAAGCCTGCCAGCTGCAGCGCCGGGCGGTTCACGTCCGGATGGGACAGCACAATCTTGTCGGTGTCGATCTCTGGAAGGAGATTCTTCAAATTCATCTTATGGATCAGTTCTGTAATCGTTACCCCATACATAGTTCCCTTGCTCCTTTTTCTATCGTTCCCCGTCGCCGGGGTGGTCTTTCCCTGGTGCTCCCGGATCCCGGGCCTTTCTATCCATACTACCACATCTGACAGGCTCTGTCACCGAAATTTTTGAATTTCCCGGATCTTCCCCGGATCCCGCATCTTCTCCGGATCGTTTTCCATGGGCCATGGGATACGCTCTTAGGTTTTCTCTCTCATGAGGGACCCCATCTCCTCCACGATCACCGCGTCCGCCTGGCCTTCCCCATGGAAAAAGGCGTATACGCTCTCCGCCGCCCGCCGGTTCATCCCCGGCGCGGCCGCCAGCTCTTCTGCCGAGGCGTTCTTGACCGCGTCCAGAGACTGGAACTGCCTCATCAGGGCCTTTCTGCGGGTGTCACCGATCCCCGGGATATCGTCTAAGATCGAGCGGACCTGGCTCTTGCTCCGCAGGCTCCGGTGGTATTCGATGGCAAACCGGTGGGCCTCGTCCTGGATCCGGGTGATCAGCTGGAAGCCTTCGGAATGGCGGTCGATGGGGATCTCCACATTCTGATAATACAGGCCCCGGGTCCGGTGATTGTCATCCTTGACCATGCCGCAGACCGGGATCGAAAGCCCCAGCTCCGCCAGCACCTCCAGGGCGATGTTCACCTGCCCCCTGCCGCCGTCCATCATCAGCAGGTCCGGGAACCGGGTAAAGCTGCCGTAACGGTCGTCCACACCCTGCTCCTTTAACTGCTCCATCTCCTCCAGGCCGTGGGAGAAGCGTCTCGTCAGCACCTCCCTCATAGAGGCGTAATCGTTGGGACCCGTCACGGTCTTGATCCGGAATTTCCGGTAATCGCTCCGCTTCGGCTTGCCGTTCTCATATACCACCATGGAGCCGACAGACTCGTAGCCGGAGATATTGGAGATATCAAAAGCCTCCATCCGCCGCACGCCGGTCAGCCCCAGCCAGCCTGCCACCTGGTTCATGGCGCCGATGGTGCGCAGCTCCTCCCGCTTATTCCGCTCGTTGTCCTGAGCCAGCACCAGAGCCGCGTTCTTCTCCGCCAGCTCCACCAGCCGCTCCTTTTCACCCTTCTTGGGGACCACGATCCGCACCTTCTGCCCTTTCCGCGTGCTGAGCCAGGTGCCGATGATCTCCTGGTCCTCCAGCTCCTCCTGGACCCACAGCTCCTTGGGCAGGAACGGGGTTCCTGCGTAGAACTGCTTCACAAAGCTGCCCAGCACCTGTCCCGTGTTCTCCGCCGTAGCTACCCGCATCCGAAAATGATCCCGTCCGATCAGCTTGCCTTCCCGCACGAAGAATACCTGGACCACGGCCTCCCGGTCATCCCGGGCCATGGCGATGATGTCCCGGTCCTCCATGCTGCTGCTGGTGATCTTCTGCTTCTGGGCCACCTTCTTCACGCTTTCCAGAAGATCCCGGTACTCGATGGCCTTCTCGAACTCCATGGCGTCTGACGCCGCCTGCATCTTCTCCTCCAGCACCGTCAGCAGCTTGTCATAGCGTCCGCTTAAAAATTCCAGGGCCTGAGCAATATTCTCTCCATATTGCTCCTGGTTAATGTATCCCTGGCAGGGGGCATCGCACTGCTTGATATGATAGTTTAAGCAGGGACGCTCCTTTCCGATGTCCCTGGGCAGGACCCGGCTGCAGGTCCGGATCCGGTACAGCTTGTGGATCAGGTCGATCGTATCCTTCACCGCCCCCGCGCTGGTGTACGGGCCGAAATACTTATTCTTGTCTTTTTTCATGGTCCGGGAAAACTGCACCCGGGGGAAATCCTCCCCCACCGTCACCTTGATATACGGATAGGCCTTGTCGTCCTTTAACATGGTATTGTAACGCGGCTGGTGCTCTTTGATCAGGTTGCACTCCAGCACCAGGGCTTCCAGCTCCGAGTCCGTGACGATGTACTCGAACCGGGCGATGCGGGATACCATCTGCTCGATCTTGGCCGTCTTGTTCCGGCTGCTCTGGAAATACTGGCGCACCCGGTTTTTCAGGCTGACCGCCTTTCCCACATAGATGATCTCGTCCTTTGCGTCATGCATCAGATACACGCCGGGCTGGGCCGGGAGCTTTTTCAGTTCTTCTTCTATATTAAACACCGTTTCCTCCTAACATGCGTGCGTCCGGCAGGCCGCTCCTTTTCCCGGCCGCCGGACAGGCTCCGGATCCCATTCGATACTCCCATCAGCGCAGGCGGGATCCGTCGTACCGCTCCTGCATGGCTAAAAACCGGTCCACAGCCGCCGCCTGGGCACGGATGCTCCCCGGCTCTGGCTTCATATCCAGGACCAGATAGATGCTGTCAAACTCCCTCTGGGTCCCTTCCTGTGCCAGCTTCCGCAGGGCCGCCCGCTTCCCGGCAAACGACTCCGCGTCCATGAATTCCAGCAGGGCCGGATGGGGGCCGGAGACTGGCTCCTGGTCCGGGTCTTCGTCTGCGGATGTCCGTCCTGTACGCACATCTTCCAGAACCACCTTCTCGAACCGGTACTCCTGCTCCGCATCCGGGTATTTCTTCCGGTCCACTTTGCTGATGAACATGGCGTAGGGACGCACATATACCCGGAAATCCCCGTACAGCGCCTGGTATACCACCATGGCCTCCCCCGTCTCCGAGTGGGTCGCCACCGCGATGATCTGATACAGCTTATTTTTAAAATGCCGGTAAAATTCACCGGGAAGGATCTGCCGCTCCATTCTGTTCCTCCGTCTTCTCTTTGTCTTTTCTCCGTCTGTTCCTTTTCTTTTCTCCGTCTTTTCCTTTTCTCCCTCTTTCAGACGTTTCGCCCCTTCCGCTTAGGGAACGGCCCTCTCTGCCTGATCGGATCCTTTCCCTATCATACCCTGTAGACAGGAGTTTTTCAAGCCCCGGCGGGAAAGTCCCTTCCAGGCTTGCCTTCTGGACCTTCCTTCCGGACTTGCCTTTCGGACCTGCCTTCCGGACTTTCCTTCCGGACTTGCCGCCCCCCGGAAGGGAACAACCCTGCAGCCGTCAAGCGCCTGCTCCGCCAGGAGCGGAGGAAAAAAGAGGAGACCTGCTCATCTGCAGATCTCCTCTGGTCTGGTCCTCTCTAACATCGGCAGGGATCACTGGGCGCCATCCGATCCCGCGGTCCCTTCCCCGTCTGTCCCAGCCGCCGGGGCTGCGGCTTCCGCTGGGGTCGTGGCAGCCGTCGGCGCCGCCGTGGTCTCCGGCGCATAGGTGGTCTCCGGCAGCGCTGCCCGGGACTCTGCGATCCGGGCCGTCTCTGCCTGTGCTTCCTCCGGCGTCAGCAGGCCGTCCCAGGAATACTTACAGGAAGCGTCCCACAGCAACCACTCGTCATAGCCGCTGTCATAGACTGCCTGGATCTGCGCCCGCACCTCCGGGCCGCCATAGGGGATGTGGTTCGCCAGCCAGCTGGCGGTAAAATCCTGGAGCCAGGGACGCACCGTGGCGATATGGTCTCCGTCCAGGCCGGCAAAATACAGCTCCTTCCGGGAATCGTCCAGAGCCGCGCGGATGGTCTCATACGGCTGCATATCCGGATGCTCGATGCCATAGTTCCCGTCCGCATAGTGGGACGGATAGATCATCGGGCTGATATAATCCAGATGCTTTGCCATCTCGCCGTAGATCTGGCCCACGGAATTGGCGTTCACATCGCTGTTGATGATCGCGCCGAATACGTCCGCGGACACGAACAGCCCCTCTGCGCTCAGCCTATCATACATATATTCCATGAATTCCAGGATGATCTCAGTACGGGACTTTCCCTGGGTGTCCTCCTCGCTGAACACAGCGTCCTTCATCCCGCCCTCCGTGCAGAAGCGCACGTAGTCAAACTGCACCTCGTCAAAGCCCAGCTTTCCCGCCTGGATGGCGATCTCTGCCAGGTAATCCCAGGCCTCCCGCTTATACGGATTGATCCAGGCATTGCCGTCCCGATCCTGAAAAACGCTCCCGTCCGACAGCTTCACGCACCAGTCCGGCCGCGCCTCCCCCAGCCAGGCATCCCGAAAGGCCGGGATCCGGGCGATGGCATAGATATCGTGCTCGTCCAGCTTCTGCATCAATCCTTCGATATCGGGGATGTAGGTCTTTACCGATCCCAGCTCCTGGACCAGGGGCGAATCCATCTGACAGGCCACCCGCCCGAAGTCGTCCTTCAGGTCTATGACCAGCGTGTTCGCCTCGGTCCGGTCCAGCTCCTCCAGCAGGTTATCCACCATACTAGAGGTTCCCGCCACGTAGGCGGAGATATAGATGCCTTTGACCTTCGTCGGCGTCCGCACTGGCGTCGGATCGATCACCACTTCCTCGGTCTGAAGCTCTGGTTCTGCAGGTACTCCTTCTCCTTCTGTCTCCGGTTCCTTCGTCTCGCCCCGTTCCACCACGATCGGCTCCGGCGATGTGGCCAGCTTGCTCACATCCGCCATCTTCCCGCATCCGGTCAGGACCAGAACGGTCAGCAGGAACAGGATCCAGAAATATCGTCCATATCTCTTCTTCATATCGTCCAATCCTTTTCCTTTGTAATTGCTTCCTTCGCTGTTCCAATGGGTTCCTTTTGCGGTGCGGGTCTATGCAGGCACGATCCGCACGTTCTCCGTTATTATACCACATGTTTCTGAAATAAGCAAAAAATATGTGCCTTTTCCCCCACTTTCCGCTCAAAAACGCCGGTTTTTCCCCTGATTTTCCAGTTTTCCGCAGGGACTTGGCACCCACAGGCGGAAATTCCCATCAATTTTTGTCATTTCTGGGTGCAATTTCAAAAAGACTATGATACAATCATATCCATGGAAAGGGGTACTAAACATATGAAAATCGGATTTGACAATCAAAAATATCTCACCATGCAGTCGGAACATATCCGGGAACGGATCAGCCAATTCGGCGACAAGCTGTATCTGGAATTCGGCGGCAAGCTGTTCGACGACTATCACGCTTCCCGGGTGCTTCCCGGATTCGCGCCTGACAGTAAGCTGAACATGCTCCTCCAGCTGGCAGACCAGGCAGAGATCGTGATCGCGATCAACGCAGCCGACATTGAAAAGAACAAGATCCGCCATGACCTGGGTATCACCTACGACGTGGACGTGCTCCGCCTGATCCAGGAGTTCCGGGACAAGGGCCTCTATGTGGGCAGCGTTGTCATCACCCGCTACACGGGCCAGCCGACGGCAGATCTGTTCCGCACGAAGCTGGAGCATTTAGGTATCCGGGTATACCGCCACTATCCCATCGAGGGATATCCCAACAACATCGCCCACATCGTCAGTGACGAGGGTTATGGAAAGAATGACTATATCGAGACCACCAAGCCTCTGGTGATCATCACCGCTCCAGGGCCAGGCAGCGGCAAGATGGCTACCTGCCTGTCCCAGCTTTACCATGAAAACAAGCGGGGGATCAAGGCCGGCTACGCAAAATTCGAGACCTTCCCCATCTGGAACATCCCGTTAAAGCATCCGGTCAACCTGGCCTATGAGGCCGCTACGGCAGACTTAAATGATGTGAACATGATCGACCCGTTCCACCTGGAGGCCTACGGCGTGACCACGGTCAACTACAACCGGGACGTAGAGATCTATCCGGTGCTGGCTTCCATGTTTGAAGGGATCTACGGCTACTGCCCGTACAAATCTCCCACGGACATGGGCGTGAACATGGCGGGCAACTGCATCATCGACGACGAAGCCTGCCAGGAAGCCTCCCGCCAGGAGATCATCCGCCGCTACTATCAAGCGCTGACCCGTCTGGCGAAGGATCAGGGGAGCAAGGATGAGGTGTATAAGATCGAACTGCTGATGAAGCAGGCCAAGATCACCACCTCCATGCGCCCGGTAGTCCCCGCCGCCAACCAGCTGGCTGCATTGAACGGCTCTCCCGCAGCGGCGCTGGAGCTTCCCAACGGCAAGATCATCACCGGCAAGACCTCTGCTCTGTTAGGCGCGTCGGCCGCAGTCCTGCTGAACGCGGTGAAGGAATTAGGCGGCATCGCAGACGGTGTCCACCTGATCTCTCCAGCCTTTATCGAACCGATCCAGGGGCTCAAGACCGGATACTTAGGCAGCAAGAATCCCCGCCTGCACACCGACGAGGTACTGATCGCTCTGTCCATGTGCGCGGCCACCGATCCCAACGCCCGCCTGGCCCTGGAACAGCTCCCCAAGCTTCGCGGCTGTCAGGTGCACACCTCTGTCATGCTGTCCTCCGTAGATATCAAGATGTTCGCCAAGCTGGGGCTGGAGCTGACGTCTGAGCCGGTATACGAAAACAAGCGTCTGTATGTGAAAGGCTGATGTTTTAGGAAAAGCCTGCCCCGCAGGAAGCGGATTCTCCGTTGAAAGAAAAAAGCTTTCCCGCCAGGGGATCTCCCCGGCAGGAAAGCTTTTTCTATTGAAAGATCCTTTGTCTTTTGTATCGGAACGATCACTCTTTTGCAAGGCACGGCAGGATCACGCGATCCCTACTGCAGACTTGACCATCCGCATCTCTGCTTCCAGCTTCAGGATGCGCAGCTCGGTTTTTTCCCGCTCTTTTTCCTGCACATGCAGACCGGAAAGACGCTGGAACAGGATCCCGTGTCCCTCTGCGACAACGTTGATCATCCTGCGCATCTCGTTTTCCATCACCATTGAGAGACCCGCTGTCTTTTCTTCCACGCCGTCCAGACGTTCCTTCACTTCTTTCATCTCTTCCTTCAGAACGGCTACGTCCGCTTTTAGTTCCGCTACGTCCGCCTTTAGTACTTCTACGTCTGCCTTTAGTACTTCTACGTCTGCTCTTAGCGCCGCAGATTCGGTCTTTAGTACTGCTACATCAGTCTTTAGTACTTCTACGTCTGCTTTCAGCTCCGCCACTTCCGTCTTTAGTACTGCTACATCCGCCTTCAGCTCCGCCACATCGTTCTTGACCTCTCGGATGTCTTCTTTCATCCCTCTTACGTCGCGGCTGAGTTCCTCCAGCTTCTCCAGGATCAGCCTGGTGTCTTCCTGCATTTCTTTTCCTCCTCCTGGCTCCGTCTCCTTTCTTATCCTTCTCTTTGGTAATTATCTCTATTCTAATCCTTTCGCCATCCTTCGTCAATCCTTTTGGAATGTATATTTTAGAAGAGATCGTATACCATCGGAGCCATCGGAGACGGCCAGGCGGACGCCTTATTCCCGCATCTTGGACACGTCGATCCAGCCTTTGCTGCCGGATGCCTGCTCCAGCTCTTTCAGGTTCAGCTTTACGGCGCTGCTGGGGCTGCCGGCAGCGGGATAGACGGTTTCAAAGCGCTTTAATGAGTCGTCCAGATAGACCTCTACCGTCTCTTTTACTGCAAAGGGGCACACGCCGCCCATGGGATGGCCTACCAGCTCTTCCAGCTGCTCCGGCTTCACCATCGCGGCCTTGGTGTGGAACTGATCCTTGAACTTCCGGTTGTCAATCTTCACATCTCCGGCCAATACGATCAGCACAGCCTTTCCGTCGACCAGAAACGACATCGTTTTGGCGATCCGCGCCGGTTCACAGCCGACTGCCTCCGCCGCCAGCTCCACCGTAGCGCTGGATACGTCAAACTCCCGGATCCGGTCTTCCAGATCCCAGTTCTTCAGATAGGTCCTTACAAGCTCAACAGACATGTTCCTTTCCTCCCCTGTCCTCTTAAAATTCTGGCTCCTGCCCAGCCGCGCCCGGGCCAAATGCTCCCTTTCTGGCCTGGACATAGGACAGCGCCGCTTCCTTATCCTGCTCGATCTGCTGCTTTAATTCCTCCAGGGAGGCAAACTTCTTCTCCTGCCGCAGGAAATGCAGCAGCTGGACTTCGATCTCTGTGCCATACAGATCCTGATCCAGTCCCATGATAAAGGTCTCCACTCCCACCGGGCTGCATCCGTCTACCGTCGGCTTCCGCCCGATATTGGTCACTCCGCCGTAGGCGTCCTTCCCCACCAGGACCCGGGACACGTAAACCCCGAACAGCGGCAGATGCTTCTCCTTGGGCGGAAGGAGATTGGCTGTGGGAAATCCCAGCACCGATCCTCCCAGATGGTTTCCGTGGACCACGGTGCCATGGACCGCATATGGCTCGCCTAACAGCTCGTTCGCCTTTTCCATATTGCCCTGGGCCAATTCCTCCCGCACGTAGGTGCTGCTGATATCCCGGTGGTCGTCCTGCTCCTTCTCCAGGATCCGCGCCTCAAAGCCGTACCGGCCGGCCAGCTCCTTTAACAGAGCGGCGTTTCCCGCCCCCTTGTAGCCGAAGCTGCAGTCGGTGCCCACCACCACTGCCTTTGCCTTCATCTGGCCCACCAGCACGCCGGCCACAAACTCCTCCGGCGGCATATGGGCCACCTCCAGATCAAAGGGGTACTCTACCAGGTAATCCATCCCGATCCGGGCCATCTTGCTGCGCCGCTCCTGATTGGTGGTGATCACCGTCTGGACTTTTCCAGCCATCACGCCCAGGGGCGCCATGTCAAAGGTGAACACCGCCGCCTGAAGCCCATGCTCCGCCTTGATCCGGAGCATTTCCTTCAAAAGCTTCTGATGCCCTCTGTGGCGGCCGTCAAACTTCCCGATGGTCACCACCGTGGGGGCTTCCAGCTGAAACTCCCGGGTTCCGGTGATAATCTCCATTGCTACCTGCCTCCCAGAAATATTTTTTGCGGTCTGTACCGCTCTTTTTCTTGCTCATAACCGTACACGCCGATAAACTCTCCCCGGCTGTCATACACCCGGATCCGCGGGGGGCATGGACCGGTCCCGCCGTTCCCGGCACGTTCGCCACTCCTGGTTGTCTCGCCCTTCCCGTCCGCCCCGGCGGCACTCTCCTGGATCCGCTGGATCCGGCACAGCCTGGAGTCCGGCGGGAAGGGATTGCCGTTTCGCACCAGCTTGTCCCC
The DNA here is from genome assembly GCA_018715565.1 of Candidatus Ventrimonas merdavium. GTDB lineage: Bacteria > Bacillota > Clostridia > Lachnospirales > Lachnospiraceae > Brotaphodocola > Brotaphodocola merdavium. The sequence goes on along the minus strand of DVLJ01000023.1, from coordinate 3,712 downwards.
GTCTCCCGGCTCCGCCACCGCCTTGGGCAGCTCTGCAAAGACTGCGTCCACGGGGAGCACATGCTCCTCCACCCGGCCTTCGTCCCGCAGGGTCTCGATCTGCGCCAGGGTCAGACTGTCCTCCAGCAAGAACCGCTCCACCCGGGTCCGCAGAAGGGACTCCATGCAGGCCCCGCAGCCCAGCTTCCGCCCTGCGTCGTAGCACAGCGTCCGGATATAGGTGCCTTTGGAGCAGGTCACCTGAAAGGTCACCCGGGGCAGGCAGATCTCCTCCACCTGCAGCTCCAGGATCTCCACCGGACGGGCCGCCCGCTCCACTTCCTTTCCGGCCCGGGCCAGCTCATACAGCTTCTTCCCGCCCACCTTTAAGGCTGAATACATGGGCGGCACCTGCTGATATACGCCTAAGAAGCTCTCCAGCGCCTCCCGCACCTGCTCCTCCGAAAGAGCCATGGCCTCCTCCTCACGGGATGCCGTCACGGTCCCCGTCGCATCCTGGGTATCCGTCTCCACCCCCAGGAGCATCACCGCCCGATAGGTCTTGGTCTTTTCCGTCAGCATATCGCAAAGCCGGGTGCCTTTCCCAAGGCACACCGGCAGTACGCCCTCTGCCTCCGGGTCCAGCGTCCCGGTATGGCCGATCTTCTTCATCCGCAGGATCCCGCGGAGCTTTGCCACCACATCGTGGGAAGTATAGCCTTTCTCTTTGTACACATTGATGATTCCGTCCAAACCCTCTCCTGCTCCTTATCCTGACGCGGGGATGCCCGCCGTCCGCACGCCGCACATCCCCCGTTTTCCTGGCGGGCTTACGCCTCGCCGGCCTTTAACTGTTCCTCAATGTGCCGGGACAGATTGTTCAGCACATCGTACACGCTCCCGCTCATGGTGCATCCGGCAGCCCGCACATGGCCGCCGCCGCCAAAGTAGGCCGCTACCTTGCTGACATCCACCAGCGCCTTGGAGCGCATGCTCACTTTGTACACATGGTTCTCCGTCTCGTGGAGGAAGATCGCCACCTCCACCCCTTCGGTCACCCGGAGCTGGTCCACGATACCGTCCAGATCCGAGCTTTCCACGCCGTAGAACACCATATCCTTGCGGCGCACCACGCTGAAGATGCACTTTCCGTCTAAAAAGACGACGCTCTCCAGCAGGGCCCGGCCCAGGATCTGGTTCTGTACATAGGTCTTCTTATAAAAGCTTTCGTCGATGATCCGGGAGAAGTCGATGCCCTTTGCCATCATCCTTCCCGCGATCTCCATCGTCTTTGCCGTAGTATTGCTGTTCTTGAACACGTTGGTGTCGTGGAGGATCCCGGTGTAGATGCACGCCGCCGTCTCCCGGCTGATCCGCTCCTCGTCCAACAGTCCGCAGAGCACCTCACAGGTCGAGCTGGCGTCCGGGCAGATCACATTTTCCCCGGCATACCCCCGGTTGGTAATATGATGGTCCACACAAATGCCTGCCTTCGCCGTATCCAGATACACGCCGAACGCGCCCAGCCGCTCCTTATCCCCGCTGTCCAGACAGATACACAGGTCATACGAGATCCCGGATGCCGCGTCCTGGCTGATGTCCTCAAACCCTTTCAGATACCCGAACTTCCCGTCCGGCTTCTCCAGATAAACCTGGACCGTCTTCTCCGGAGCCTGCTCCCGGATATAGCTGCACACCGCCAGGCAGGATCCTACACAGTCTCCGTCCGGCCGCACATGGCCCAGGACCGCGATGGTCTCCGCCTCTTGGATCATTTCCAGCAATCTGCTCATCTGACGCCTCCTCTCCTTTTTTCCAAACTCCTGAAATTTCTCATCGGTCAACATTCTGCTGTCAATACGGCAGCCCGGCTCCCCGGCATCCGCCGAAGCGCCGGGCCGCTCCCTAGTCTTTTAGATCTTTGGTCACTTCGTCGATCAGGCGGGACATGGTCACCCCATACTCGATGGACTGGTCCGGCACAAAGGTGATCTCCGGCGTATTCCGCAGGTTCACCCGATGGGCCAGCTCCCGGCGGATGTACCCTACCGCGCTCTTTAAGCCGGCGACCGCCTCCTTCGCCTGTTCCTCATTGCCCAGGACGCTGATGTAAGCCTTGCAGTATTTCAGATCCGGCGTGACCTCAACGGACACCACGGACACCATGGCCGCGCTCACCCGCGGATCCTTGATCTCCGTGCGGATGATCTCGCTTAATTCCCGCTGCACTTCATTGTTGATCCTGGTATTTTTAATGCTGTTTTTCCGCATGTCTGCTTCCTTCCTGAAGGCGGGACCGCAAGGATGCGGCCGCCGCCTGTCAAAACCTGTTTAGCGCGGCACCTCGACCATGGTGTAAGCCTCAACCATATCGTCTTCCTGGATATCGTTGAATTTCTCAAATACCAGGCCGCACTCATAGCCGGTGGCCACTTCTTTTACGTCATCCTTAAACCGCCGCAGGGAAGCTAACGCGCCGTCGAAGATCTGCTCTCCGTCCCGGGTGATCCGGCAGGAGCAGTTCCGCTGGAACTTTCCGTCCATCACGTATGCGCCTGCGATGGTGCCTACGCCGGACGCCTTGAAGGTCTGGCGCACCACAGCGTGACCGATCACCTTCTCCTCGAAGATCGGGTCCAGCATGCCCTTCATGGCTGCCTCCACGTCCTCGATCGCCTGATAGATCACACGGTACAGGCGGATATCCACCTTCTCCCGCTCCGCAATGGATTTGGCCGTTACATCCGGCCGCACATTGAAGCCGATGATGATCGCGTTGGAAGCGGAAGCCAGGGTCACGTCGGACTCGTTGATAGCGCCTACGCCGCCATGGATCACCTTCACCACGACCTCCTCGTTGGACAGCTTCACCAGGCTCTGCTTCACCGCTTCCACGGAGCCCTGTACGTCTGCCTTCACGATCAGCGGCAGCTCTTTTACATTGCCTGCCTTGATCTGGGAGAACAGATCGTCTAAGGTCAGCTTCGCCTTTGTCTCCTCCAGCAGCTTGTTCTTGCCCTCTGCAATGAAGGTCTCCGCATAGCTTCTGGCCTCTTTATCTGTATCCATCGCCATCAGCACGTCGCCGGCTCCGGGCACGTCGTTCAAGCCCAGGATCTCTACCGGCATGGACGGACCGGCCTCTTTCACCCGGCGTCCCTTGTCGTCCATCATGGCGCGGACTTTTCCGTAGCATGCGCCGGCGGTCACATTGTCGCCCACCCGCAGGGTACCCTTCTGTACCAGGATGGTGGCCACCGGGCCTTTTCCTTTATCCAGCTCTGCCTCGATCACCAGGCCTCTTGCCTTCCGGTTCGGGTTCGCCTTTAATTCCTTCACCTCTGCAGCCAGCAGGATCATATCCAGCAGATCCGGGATGCCTTCCTTGGTGTGAGCGGACACGGGCACGAAAATGGTGCTGCCGCCCCAGTCCTCGGGGATCAGCTCATACTCTGACAGCTCCTGCTTCACCCGGTCGATGTTGGCGCTGGGCTTATCGATCTTGTTGATCGCAACGATGATCTCTACCTCCGCGGCCTTGGCGTGGTTGATCGCTTCTATCGTCTGGGGCATCACGCCGTCGTCGGCAGCTACCACCAGGATGGCGATATCCGTGGACTGAGCGCCCCGCATCCGCATGGCCGTGAACGCTTCATGGCCGGGGGTATCCAGGAACGTGATCTGCTGCCCGCGCACATCTACGGTATATGCGCCGATGTGCTGGGTGATGCCG
>DVLJ01000022.1 GCA_018715565.1 Candidatus Ventrimonas merdavium | reverse complement strand
TGCTGGAGCAGGTCTACCGTATCCAGGCCGATACCGGCGAGCGGGTCTCCAACCTGGTGATCATGGGATCCGGGGAACCGATGGACAACTACGACAACGTGGTGCGGTTCCTGCGGATGATCTCCGATGAGAAGGGGCTCCATATCAGCCAGAGGAATATCACGGTGTCCACCTGCGGGCTAGTGCCGGAGATCCGGAGGTTTGCCAGAGAGGGGCTTTCCGTGACCCTGGCGCTGTCCCTGCACGCGCCGGACGACGCAGTGCGCCGGACCCTGATGCCCATCGCCAACCGCTACCGGATCTCGGAGGTGCTGGACGCCTGTCAGGAGTATTTTCAGATCACCGGCCGGCGGCTGACCTTTGAGTACAGCCTGGTGGCGGGGGTGAACGACAACCTGGAGGAGGCCGGGAGGCTGGCCGCACTTTTAAAGCCAATGCACGGCCATGTGAACCTGATCCCGGTGAACCCCATCAAGGAGCGGGATTATGTCCAGTCTGACAAAAAGGCGGTGGCGGCGTTCCAGAGCTATCTGGAGAAGCACGGCATCCCCGCCACGGTGCGCCGGGAGATGGGACGGGACATCAACGGAGCCTGCGGGCAGCTGAGGAAGAGTTTTTTAGAGAAGGAGACATAAAGGAACATGGACGCTTATGCAGTGACTGATGTGGGACAGGTCCGCAGTATGAACCAGGACTTTATCTTTGCATTGACAGAGCCGATCGGCTCTCTCCACAATCTGTTTATCGTTGCCGACGGGATGGGAGGACATAAGGCCGGGGATTTTGCGTCCCGGTTCGTGGTGGAGCATCTGGTGTCCTTTTTCCGCGAGGAATATCCGGAACGGGACGTGCACGGGATCCTGAAGGAAGGGATCCGGCGGGTGAACCGCGCCCTCTATGAGAAGGCCAGCCAGAACCCGGATCTGTCCGGAGCGGGCAGTACCCTGGTGGTGGCGACGATCAAAGGGAACGTCCTTTATGTGGCCAATATCGGCGACAGCCGCCTGTATCTCCTCAGGGAGGAATTAAAGCAGGTGACCAAGGACCACTCCTATGTGGAGGAACTGGTGGCCCTGGGCAAGATGCGGCGGGGCAGCCGGGATTATATGGAGAAAAAGAACATCATCACCCGGGCGGTAGGCGCGGCTCCGGACGTGGATATGGATCTGTTCGCCCTGAAGCTGAAGAGCCGGGATTACATACTGATGTGCTCAGACGGACTGAGCAATATGGTGGACGAGCTGGAGATGGAATATATCATCCGCTCTGAGGAGGGCGTTGCCCGGAAGGCCACGTGCCTGGTGGAGGCGGCGAACCGCAGCGGCGGCGTGGACAATATTTCCGTGGTCCTCATTGACCCGCAGATAAGCGAGGTGGGCCTATGATGCTGAGACCAGGAACATTCTTGCAGGACCGTTATGAGATCTTAGAGCAGGTGGGCTCCGGCGGCATGTCGGTGGTCTACAAGGCCCAGTGCCATAAGCTGAACCGGATGGTAGCCATCAAGGTGCTGAAGGAGGAGTTCTGCAACGACAGCAATTTTGTCAGCAAATTCAAGATGGAGGCCCAGGCGGCGGCCGGGCTGACCCACCCGAACATCGTGGGCGTATACGACGTCATCGACGAGGGGAAACTCCACTATATCGTGATGGAGCTGGTGGAGGGCATCACCCTGAAGAATTATATCGCCAAGAAAGGCCGCTTAGAGCCGATGGAGACGATCGGCATCGCCATCCAGGTGGCCCAGGGGATCGCGGCGGCTCATGAGCAGCATATCATCCACCGGGACATCAAGCCGCAGAATATGATCATCTCCCGGGACGGGAAGGTGAAGGTGGCGGATTTTGGCATTGCCCGGGCGGTGTCCGCTCAGACCTTAAGCTCCGCGGCCATGGGCTCGGTGCATTACATTTCGCCGGAGCAGGCCCGGGGCGGGTTCAGCGATGAGCGCAGCGACCTCTATTCTCTGGGGATCACCATGTATGAGATGGTGACCGGCCGGGTGCCCTATGAGGGAGAGAATACGGTTTCCATCGCGCTGGCCCACTTAGAGGACGCCATGGTGCCGCCCAGTGTGTATGTGCCGGCGATCCCGGCCAGCCTGGAGCGGATCATCCTGAAGTGTTCCGAGAAAAAGCCGGAGCGCCGGTACGCCAGTGCCAACGAGGTCATCGCCGACCTGCGCAAGGCCCTGGTCCAGTCAGACGGCGGATACGTCCAGGACAATCCCCGGATGCAGGATCGGATCCAGGAAAGCCGGATGGGAGGAGAGACGGTCCAGATCTCCGGTGAGGAGTTAAGCCAGATCAAGGGCTGGAACCGGTCCAAGCTGGAGCTGGAGCTGACCCGGAACCTGGCCCGGGATTTTGACGAGGAGGCAGCCACGAGACGCCCCTACCCGGAGGACCGGGAACCGGTCAGGATCTCCTCCAATACCGGCAGGAACGGCGGTAGGAATGGAAGCGGCGGCAGAGGCGGGAGGCCAGGCACAGGACGCGGCGGCAGCCGGGACGACGGCGACGGGGCCAGCCCTGGCATCGAGCGGCTCCTGGCAGGAGCCGGCATCCTGGTAGCCATCATCATCGTGGCAGTCCTGATCGCTGTATTTTCCCGGCTGGGCGGACTGTTCCATCTGGGGACCGGATCCCGGGAGCCGGGGGCAGCGACGGAGGCACCGGCGGATGTGACCCTGGGCGGTGAGGGCAGCTTAAGCAGTACAGAGCTGTATATGCCGGGCATCGTGGGCCTTCCGGAGGATGCGGCGGAAGCCCAGCTGAAGGAAGCTTTTATCACCATGAAGCGCACCTACGCCTACTTTGACGACGTGGAAAAAGGCCTGGTGGCCAGTCAGGATCCAGAGGAAGGGGAGATCGTCCAGAAGGGCGGCACGGTGAACGTGGTGATCAGCAACGGCTCCGACAAGATCGATCTGACAAAGCTGGGGGTAAAGGAGCTGGACGGAGCAGCCGCAGAGCAGCTCCTCACCAGCAAAGGCCTGGTGGTCAGCCTGACCGAGGAAGAGAGCGATACGGTGGAGAAGGGAAGGGTCATCCGCTATGAGCCGGAGCAGGTGCCGGCCGGAGGGGCGGTGAAGCTGTTCGTCAGCAGCGGCCCCCATGTGGATACCGTACCCGCCCCTTATCTGGTAGGAAAGCCGGAGGAGGAGGCGATCGCCCTTTTAGCGGAGTCCGGACTGTCTCCGGGAGATACCAGCGTGCAGTCCAGCGCGGAGGTGCCCAGAGGATCGGTCATCAGCCAGGGTATCGGCGCGGGGACGCCCCTGGCGCCGGGGAGCAAGATCAGCTACGTGGTCAGCAGCGGCCCGGAGGAGATGACCGCCGCGCCGAAGCAGCGGTATGTAGCGTCCATCAGCGAGGTGTACGACTTAAGCAATCTGATCGGCCCGGGAGCGGGAAGCTCTAGCGTGACGGTGATGATCCGCCTGCGCCAGGGGACGGACAGCGACCCGGTGTACAAGGTTCTGACCAGCGCGGTCACGATCAAGGGCGACGTGCTGCTGCCGGTAAACTACACCAGCATTGAAAGCATAGACGGAACGGATCAGGGATGCCTGGAGATCGTGGATGTGGACTCCGGGGCGGTCATCAAGACCTATCCGCTGACCTTCTTTGCCATGGATTAACAGGAAGAGGACAATGACAGGGAAAATTATCAAAGGGATCGCCGGATTTTATTATGTGCATGACGGCCGCAGCCAGGTCTATGCCTGCAAGGCCAAGGGGATCTTCCGCAACCGGGGGATCCGCCCGGTGGTGGGAGACAATGTGGAATTTACCATTCTGGACGAGCAGGACCGGGAGGGCTCCATCGAGGAGATCCTTCCCCGGAAGAACGTGCTCATCCGCCCCGCCTCGGCCAATGTGGACCAGGCCCTGGTGGTCTTTGCCGTCACGCAGCCGGAGCCGAACCTAAACCTGCTGGACCGGTTCCTGATCATGATGATGGCCCAGGATATCCCGGTGACCATCTGCTTTAACAAGACCGATCTCGGCAGCCAACGCCAGGAGGAGTACCGGCAGATCTACGAGACGGCCGGCTATCCGGTGATGTTTTTAAGCACCTATGAGCAGACCGGCGTGGAAGCGGTGCGCCGGTTCCTGCGGGGGAAGACGACGATTCTGGCCGGGCCCTCCGGCGTAGGCAAGTCTTCCCTGACCAACCTGCTCCAGCCGGAGGCGGCCATGGAGACGGGGAGCATCAGCCGGAAGATCCAGCGGGGGAAGCATACGACCCGGCACGCGGAGCTGTTCTGCGTGGAGGAAGATACGTACCTGATGGATACCCCGGGGTTCAGCTCCATGTACTTAGAGGAGATGGAGCCGGAGGAGCTAAAGGACTATTTCCCGGAATTCGCGGACTATGGCGAGGGCTGCCGGTTCCAGGCGGACTGCGTCCACATCGGCGAACCGGACTGCGGCGTCAAGGAGGCCGTGGCCCAGAAGAAGATCGGCCAGAGCCGCTATGAGAATTACGTCCTGCTCTACCAGGAGTTAAAGAACCGGAAGAAATACTGACAAGAAGAAATGGATAAGGGAGATCGCACATGGAGTACATTTTGGCGCCGTCCATCCTGGCGGCAGATTTTGGGAATTTAAGGAGCGAGGTGGAGACCGTCAGCCGGGCGGGGGCGGGATACATCCATATTGACGTGATGGACGGCATGTTCGTGCCCAGCATTTCCTTTGGCATGCCGGTGATCCAGAGTATCCGTTCCTGTACGGATAAAGTATTTGACGTGCATATGATGGTGGAGGAGCCGGGGCGCTACGCGGAAGCCATGAAAGCGGCCGGCGCAGACTTGCTCTGCGTGCACCAGGAGGCCTGCCGCCATCTGGACCGGACCATCCAGCAGATCAAGTCGCTGGGGATGAAGGCCGGCGTGGCGCTGAATCCGGCCACTCCCGCAGAGTCGGTGGAGTGGATCTTAGGCGAGGTGGATATGGTGCTGCTCATGTCGGTGAACCCGGGCTTCGGCGGCCAGAAGTTCATCCCTTACGTGCTGGAAAAGGTGAAGCGGCTCCGCGCCATGATCGATGAGCGGGGACTTTCCACCGATATCCAGGTAGACGGCGGCGTGGGACTGGATAACGCCGAGAGCCTGCTGAAGGCCGGGGCGAACATCCTGGTAGCCGGCTCTGCCGTGTACAAGGGTGATGCCGCTGCCAATGTGGAAGCATTTTTGAAGCTGTTCGCCCAGTATTCGTGAGCACCCGGTATTCGTAAGAGACCGGCGGCATGTCTGCTGGAACAAGGCCCTCTCCAGGACAGGAGCGGGGAGAAAGGACGATTATGATGGCTGAAAAAAGGTCATGTCTGATCATCACGGGCGGAACGCTGGACCTGGCGTTCGCCCGGTCTTTTTTAGAGCGGGGATCCTTTGCCAAGGTGATCGCCGTGGACGGGGGACTGGAGGCGGCGGACGCCTTGGGGATCGTCCCTGACTATATCGTAGGAGATTTTGATACGGCAGAGCGCGCGGTCCTGGAAAAGTACCGGCAGATGCCGTTCATCGTCTGGGAGCAGCATAAGCCGGAGAAGAATGAGACGGATACGGAGCTGGCCCGGAACCGGGCTCTGACCCTGGGCTGTGAGCGGATCGTGTTCTTAGGGGCCACCGGAGGACGGCTGGACCATCTGCTGGGCAATCTCCATGCGCTGTACGGATGCCTGGAGCGGGGGATCGAAGCCTGGCTGGTGGACAGGCAGAACCGGGCTTATCTGGTGGATGCGGGGAAGACCTTCCGCCGGGAGGAGCTCTGGGGCAAATACGTCTCGTTCCTGCCTTATACCGAGGAGGTGAAGGGCATCACCCTCACCGGGTTCCGATATCCCCTGAACAAGAAGGATATCCGGCAGGGAGTGGAAGTGGGGCTCTGCATCAGCAACGAACTGGCAGAGGAGGAGGCCCGGCTGGAATTTGACGAAGGGATCCTGCTGTGCGTGGAGTCGCGGGACTAAAGACAGTCAGAAAAAACTGGACTGGTCAAAACGTGATAAACTGGATATTTGCTGCAAGCCACACGCGTGCTATCATAGGGAAAACAAACCCAACAAAGGAGTGGCAGCAATGAAAAGAACCAATGACAGTCAGGTATACAAGCTGGTCGTGACCGCGCTGATGGCGGCCCTGTGCTATGTAGCATTTACATTTTTGAAGATCCCGATCCCCACCTTCGGCGGAGACTATGTGGCCCTGCATATCGGCAACGACTTCTGCGTGCTGGCGGCCCTGCTCTTAGGCGGCGGCTACGGCGGCGTGGCGGGAGCCCTGGGGATGACCATCGCGGATCTCTTAGATCCGGTCTATATCACCAGCGCCCCCAAGACCTTTATCCTGAAGCTCTGCATCGGGCTGATCGCAGGCTTCATCGCCCATCGGGTGGCCCATATCTCCGAGGACCACGACCAGAAGTACATTTTAAAATGGTCTCTGATCGCATCGGTCGTATCTCTGGGCTTTAACGTGATCATGGATCCGATCTTCGGGTATTTCTATAAGAAGTACCTGCTGGGCGTCCAGGCTGACGCGGCGGCGATCATGTCCACCTGGGCGGCGGGGGTGACCCTGATCAACGCGATCGCAGGCACCATCGTGGTGGTGATCGTCTATGCGGCAGTGCGTCCGGTGCTGAAAAAATCCGGATTCTGGTTCCGGATCTGAGGACAGACAGGACGTTTTCCCGGGGGAAAAAACAATCAGGGGCTTTTTTTTCTGCAAAAAGTGTAGTATGATAGTCAGGAACAGACTGGACGCGGCAGGAACCGCCGGTTTTTGCAGAGGCTCCAGGAGGGAATACAGGAGGACGTCATGTTAGATTTGAAGTTTGTCCGGGAGAATCCGGAGATCGTAAAGAAGAATATTGAGAATAAATTCCAGTTTGACAAGCTGCCGCTGGTGGACGAGGTCATCGAGCTTGATGCGAAGAACCGGGCCGCCAAGGCAGAGGGAGATGAGATCCGCGCCCAGCGCAACAAGCTGTCCAAGCAGATCGGCCAGCTGATGGGCCAGGGGATGAAGGACGAGGCGGAAGCCGTGAAGGCCCAGGTGGCGGCCAATGCCAGCCGTCTGGCAGAGCTGGAGTCCCTGGAAGCGGAGTACAACGAGCGCATCCTGAAGATCATGATGACGATCCCCAACATCATCGATCCCAGCGTGCCGATCGGCAAGGACGACAGCGAGAACGTGGAGATCCAGCGCTACGGCGAACCGGCGGTGCCGGATTTTGAGATCCCCTATCACACGGATATCATGAAGCGCTTCGACGGCATCGACTTAGACGCGGCAGGCCGGGTAGCGGGGAACGGGTTCTATTACCTGATGGGCGATATCGCCAGACTCCATTCCTCCGTGATCTCTTATGCCCGTGATTTTATGATCGACCGGGGCTTTACCTACTGCGTGCCTCCGTTCATGATCCGGAGCAACGTGGTGACCGGCGTGATGTCCTTTGCAGAGATGGACGCGATGATGTATAAGATCGAGGGAGAGGACTTATATCTGATCGGTACCAGTGAGCACTCCATGATCGGGAAGTTCATCGATACCATCACCCCGGAGGACCAGCTCCCCAAGACCCTGACCAGCTATTCTCCCTGCTTCCGGAAGGAGAAGGGGGCTCACGGCATCGAGGAGCGGGGCGTGTACCGCATCCACCAGTTTGAGAAGCAGGAGATGATCGTGGTATGCCGTCCGGAGGAGTCTCCCATGTGGTATGACAAGCTGTGGCAGAACACCGTAGACTTATTCCGCTCCCTGGATATCCCGGTGCGCACCCTGGAGTGCTGCTCCGGCGATCTGGCGGATCTGAAGGTCAAGTCCTGCGACGTGGAGGCATGGTCTCCCAGACAGAAGAAGTATTTTGAGGTTGGATCCTGCTCCAATCTGGGCGACGCTCAGGCGCGCCGTCTGAAGATCCGGGTAGAAGGCCCGGATAAGACCAAGTATTTTGCCCATACCCTGAACAACACGGTAGTGGCTCCGCCCCGGATGCTGATCGCATTCCTGGAGAACAACCTGCAGGCGGACGGCACCGTGAAGATCCCGAAGGTGCTCCAGCCGTATATGGGCGGTATGGAAGTGATGGTCCCGAAGCACTGACCCGGCTTTAGACAGAAGCGGATATAAAAAGAGAGGACAGTTCCCGCATCCGATGGGGACTGTCCTCTTTTGGTCCAGGAAGCTTCCGGCGGCTACTCGGCTTCCGGCAGCTCCAGCTTTGGCTCTGCCATGAGCGAGTAGTTGGTGTGATAGATGACAAAGCCGGGGGCGCCGCCTGCGGCTTTTTTTACGTGCTTGCGCTGGATGTAGTCGATCTCTACTTTTTCATTGCCCCGGCCCTTGGAATACCAGGCGGCCAGGGAGCCGGCTTCCTCAAAGGTCCGGTCGGGCAGCTCTTTCCCCTCGGTGCGCACCACCACGTGGGAGCCGGGGATGCCTTTGGCGTGGAACCACCAGTCGTTGCCTGAGGCCAGCTTAAAGGTCACTTCCTCGTTCTGGTAGTTGTTCTTGCCCACATAGATATCAAATCCGTCGGAGGAGCGGTAGTGGTAGGGGCGGCTGGTGATCTTCGGCTTCTTGCCCCCTGCGGGCCGCTTTTTGATGAAACCGAACTCCATCAGCTCTTCCCGGATCTGGACTAAGTCCTCCTCCCGCACGGCGATGTCCAGGGCCGCGCTGACGGACTCCAGATGATCGATCTCCCGGCGGGTCTCCTGGGTCAGCTCTCCCAGGGCCTCGGCGGTCCGTTTCAGCTTGCTGTACTTTTCAAAATATCTCTGGGAATTCTCCCGGGCGGTCAGCTGGTCGTCCAGGGGGATCTTCACCTCTTTCCCAGAGTAATAGTCGGTGCAGACCAGTTCCTTCTCCCCGCCGGACAGCTCATAGCCGTAGGTGTTCAGCAGTTCTCCGTATAATTTGTACTTGTCCCGCTTTTCCGTATCCTTCAGCTGCTTGAGCTGCAGGTCGTATTTTTTGTAATTCCGCTCCAGGGCGGTCTGGACGATCCGGCGCAGGTCCACGGACTTCTGGCGGATGCGGGTCACCGTGTTCTTCTCCGCATAATAGGCTTCCAGGAGCCGGCTGATGGAGGAGAACTCCTTGTGCTGGAAACGGTCGGACGAGAAGCAGGTCAGGGGCACGGCGGCAAATTCCACCGGAACTCCGTTCTCATAGACGATGTTGGGGGTGAAGCGGCCTTCCCGCACGTCCTCCATCATCAGGGAGAACATCCGGTAGAGGTGGGTCAGCTCCGCGCCGGACAGCTGGCCGGCGGGCACGTCCCCGTCGATCGAGGCCAGATGGCACAGCTCCGTCCCGATGATGGGGCTGATGCCGGTGAGCCGCTGATACAGGGCCTTCTGCACCGGCATAGGGGCCTCTGTCAGGAGCTTTCGGAAGGTCTCCTCGGTCACGGTCAAAGGATCCGCCTTATCCACGGTGTGGGGGATAAAATACATCCGTCCCGGCAGCACCTCCCGCACGGAGCTGACCTGGGCGGAGATGTGCTTGATGCTGTCCAGGATGGTGCCGTCCTCCCGGCAGAAGATGATATTGCTGTGCTTGCCCATGAGTTCGATGATGAGCCGCTTGCGGCATAAGTCCCCCATCTCGTCCAGATGCTCGATGGTCAGCTCGATGATGCGCTCCAGGCCCGGCTGGGTGACGGAGAGGATCCGTCCCGTGCCGATGTGCTTGCGCAGGAGCATGCAGAAGTTGGGGGCCGTCAGGGGGCTGGGCTTGTTGGTGTCCGTAAAATAGATCAGCGGCAGGGAGGCGTTGGCCGATACGGAGAGCCGCAGGGTCTCCCGGTTGTTCTTCACGGTGAACAGCAGCTCGTCCTTTTCCGGCTGGGCGATCTTGTTGATCTTGCCCCCTTCCAGTTTTGTCTTCATATCATGTACCAGATCCGCGATCACGATTCCGTCAAATGCCATAGGGATACTCCTTTTCTATGCTTCCGGGCGGGCTTTGCAAAGCCCCGGGCCGGAGAAATGTCTCAAAACAGAAACATTATGATTATACAAGATTCCGGTCAGATTTACAACTTACAAGTTGACTTGTTTTTCCATTTGACTTATAATAAAACCAACTATGGCAAAAGGAGTGCGATCCAGATGATCAAGAGCATGACCGGATTTGGACGATGTGAGATCGTGACAGAGGAATACAAGGTTTCGGTTGAGATGAAGGCAGTCAACCACCGGTATCTGGACTTAAGTATCAAGATGCCCAAGAAGTTCAACTACTTCGAGTCGGCGATCCGCACCCTGTTAAAGGGGTATATCCAGCGGGGCAAGGTGGACGTGTTCATCAATTACGAGGATTATACCGACGGGAACCTGTGCCTGAAGTACAATCCCTCTTTAGCGTCGGAGTACATGGAGTACGCCAGGCGCATGGAGCAGGAGTTTGGGATCCCCAACGATATGACGGTATCCCGGCTGGCCCGGATGCCCGAGGTCCTGACGATGGAGCAGGAGCCGGAGGATGAGGAGCAGACGTGGAAGATCCTGTCCAAAGCCATAGAGGAAGCGGCGCAGAGGTTCGTGGAGTCCAGGGTCCTGGAAGGCGAGAAGCTGAAGGACGACCTGCTGGGCAAGCTGGACTATATGTCCGAGCTGGTGGATTTTGTCACCGGCCACGCTCCGGCGGTGGTGGCGGAGTACCGGCGCAGGTTAGAGGAGCGCGTCCGGGAGTTTTTGGAGAGCGCCTCCATCGATGAGGGACGGATCGCTGCGGAAGTGACCATCTTTGCGGATAAGATCTGCGTAGATGAGGAGATGGTGCGGCTGCGCAGCCATATTGACGCGGTCCGCCGGGAGCTGACCCAGGGAGGGAGCGTAGGACGGAAGCTGGATTTCATCGCTCAGGAGATGAACCGGGAGGCCAACACGACCCTTTCCAAGTCTACGGATCTGGAGATCTCGGACAAGGCCATCGCCTTGAAGACGGAGATCGAGAAGGTCCGGGAGCAGATCCAGAATATTGAATAAGAGCAGGAGCAGTCGCTATGAGTGAAAAAGGGATTTTGGCAGTGGTTTCCGGATTCTCCGGAGCGGGGAAGGGAACCTTGATGAAGGCGCTCCTGAAGAAGTATGAGGAGCGGTACGCCCTGTCCATCTCGGCTACCACCAGGCAGCCCAGAGAGGGAGAGGTGCACGGGAGAGAGTATTTCTTCCTGACTCAGGAGGAATTCCAGCAGATGATCCGGGAGGACGCCCTGATCGAGCATGCCTGCTATGTCAAGAATTATTACGGCACTCCGAAGCAGTATGTGTTCGACCAGATGGCCGCCGGGAAGGACGTGATCTTAGAGATCGAGATCCAGGGAGCCTTAAAGGTCAAGGAGAAGTTCCCCGACACGCTGCTGCTGTTCGTGACCCCGCCGTCGGCTAAGGAGCTGGAGGCAAGGCTGGTAGGCCGCGGAACGGAGACCGAGGACGTCATCCGGGACCGGCTGGCGCGGGCGGCAGAGGAAGCCGAGTATATGGACCAGTATGATTATATCCTGGTGAACGATGTGCTGGACGACTGTGTGGAGCAGATGCACCAGCTGATCCAGGACCAGCATCAGAGGGTCTCTGAGAACGGAGCGTTCATCAGCGCGATGAAGCAGGAATTAAAAGAGCTGGTTTCCAGCGTTTGATCTCGCGATCGATCATGAAGCGATCTTATAAAGCAATCTATCATAATGATCCCCGGAAGACCGGGAGTGAAAGGAGCCTATATTATGTTACGTCCATCCTATGCGGATTTGATCAATGCAGTGAACAGTGAGGTAGAGCCGGGAGAGCAGCCGGTGGTGCAGAGCCGGTATTCCATCGTCCTGGCTACGGCGAAGCGGGCCAGACAGATCATCGCCGGGGCAGACCCGATGATCCCCGGATCGGCAGGCAAGAAGCCGCTGTCCGTTGCCGTACAGGAGCTGTATGCAGGGAAGGTAAAGGTCGTTGCCGAGGAGGCCGGAGAGGAAGCGGAGGCAGAGATCCAGTCTGACGAAGCGGCGCCGGAGACCGAGGGAACCGTAGGAGAATAGTAAGCGGCCCGGACAGGGCGCAGGATACGAAGAAGAAAGGAGCAGAGCCGTCTCAGAAGTACCGCGAGATGGCTTTTTCCATAAATCAGGAGAAATCTATGAAGATATTGTGCGTGTCACTGGGATGTGACAAGAACCTGGTGGATACCGAGATGATGCTGGGGCTTCTGACCCGGGACGGCTACACCTTTACGGACGACGAGCAGGAGGCGGACATCATCGTCATCAATACCTGCTGCTTCATCGGCGACGCGAAGGAGGAAAGCGTCAACACCATCCTGGAGATGGCGGAGCTTAAGACAAGCGGGAGCTGCAAGGCCCTGATCGTGACCGGCTGCATGGCCCAGCGGTACAAGGAAGAGATCCTTAAGGAGATCCCCGAGGTGGACGGCATTTTAGGCACCTCCTCCTACGATGAGATCTCGGATGTACTGAAGCGGGTCCTGGAGGGCGAGAGCGTCAGCCGGTTCGAGGATCTTGACCGCCTGCCGGAGGTGGCGGCGGAGCGGGTGGTGACCACGGGAGGCCATTACGCCTTTTTAAAGATCGCGGAAGGGTGCGACAAGCGGTGCACCTACTGCATCATCCCCAGCCTGCGGGGCAGCTACCGGAGCGTTCCCATGGAGCGTTTGGCGGCGGAGGCAGAGTCCCTGGCGGCAAAGGGCGTCCGGGAACTGATCCTGGTGGCCCAGGAGACCACCCTGTACGGCGTGGATCTCTATGGGAAAAAGATGCTCCCAGAGCTGCTCCGGCGCCTGGCGGCGATCCCGGGGATCTACTGGATCCGCATCCAGTATTGTTATCCGGAAGAGATCACCGATGAGCTGATCCAGGCCATCAAGAGCGAGGAGAAGGTCTGCCATTATCTGGATATCCCGATCCAGCATGCCAGCGACCGCATCCTAAAGCGGATGGGGCGGCGCACGGATCAGGCCCAGTTAAGGGAGATGATCGGAAGGCTGCGCCGGGAGATCCCGGACATCGCCCTGCGGACCACCCTGATCTCCGGATTCCCGGGGGAGACCCAGGAGGATCACGAGGAGCTGATGGCCTTCGTGGACGAGATGGAGTTCGAGCGGCTGGGCGTCTTTGCCTACTCGGCGGAGGAGGATACGCCGGCGGCGTCCTTCCTGGAGCAGGTCCCGGAGGACGTGAAGGAGGCCCGGCGGGACGAGGTGATGGAGCTCCAGCAGGAGATCGCCTTTGAACACTCTGAGGCCATGGTAGGCCGGGTCCTGGATGTGATGATCGAGGGCAAGGTGGCCGATGAGGCGGCCTACGTGGGGCGGACCTACATGGACGCGCCCAACGTGGACGGATATATTTTTGTGAATACCGGGGAACTGCTGATGTCCGGAGATTTTGTCCGGGTGAAGGTGACCGGTGCGATGGAATACGATCTGATCGGGGAGGTATATGATGAATCTGCCGAATAAATTAACGGTACTGCGTGTGATCCTGATCCCGTTTTTTGTGGTGTGCCTTCTGGCAAAGGGCGGGGCGGAGCCGGCTCTGCGGTGGGCGGCCGCGGCGATCTTTATCGTCGCCAGCCTGACGGATATGCTGGACGGCAAGATCGCCCGCAAGTATAACCTGGTGACCAATTTTGGAAAGTTTATGGATCCTTTGGCGGACAAGCTTCTGGTGTGTTCCGCGCTGATCTGCCTGATCCAGCTGGAGCAGCTGCCGGCCTGGATGGTGATCATCATCGTCAGCCGGGAATTCATCATCAGCGGCTTCCGCCTGGTGGCTGTAGAGCAGGGCATCGTCATCGCGGCCAGCTACTGGGGAAAGTTTAAGACCACGTTCCAGATGATCGCGGTGGTCCTGATGATCGTAGATATCCAGGCCCTGTCCCTGATCACAGGGATCTGCACCTGGGTGGCTCTGATCCTGACTGTGGTATCGCTGGTGGATTACATTGCAAAGAATCATAAAGTGATTACGGAAGGGGAAATGTAACATGGTTGCAGAACTGATATCCGTGGGAACGGAGCTTTTGCTGGGGAACATCGTCAACACCAACACCCAGTTCCTGGCAGAGCAGTGCGCCCTGCTGGGGCTGTCCCAGTACCACCAGGAGGTGGTGGGGGACAACCACGACCGGCTGGCGGAGGTGATCCGGACGGCCCTGGGCCGGGCGGACGTGGTGATCCTCACCGGCGGCCTCGGGCCTACGGAGGACGACCTGACAAAGGAGGTCTGCGCGGAGGTCATGGGATTTCCGCTGGTGGAGGACGCCCATACCAGAAAGCGGATCGAGCAGTATTTCCAGAACAGCATCTACAAGGTGATCCCGGATAACAACTGGAAGCAGGCCATCGTGCCGGAAGGGGCCATCATCCTGGACAATGACAACGGCACGGCGCCGGGACTGATCCTGGAAAAGGACGGGAAGGCGGCGGTGCTGCTGCCGGGACCTCCGGGGGAGCTGTATCCCCTGTTCTTCCAGCAGGTGCGGCCGTATCTGGAGAAGAAGCAGCCGTCGGTGATCCGTTCCGCTATGGTGAAGGTCTGCGGCATGGGAGAGAGCCAGGTGGAGGACAGCCTGCTGGATCTGATCGACCGGCAGGAAAACCCGACCATCGCCACCTACGCCAAGACCGGGGAGGTCCATATCCGGGTGACGGCCAAGGCGGCCAGCGAGGAGGAAGCCAAGCGGCTGCTGAAGCCGGTGGTGAAGGAGATCAAGAGCCGGCTGGGAGATTTTGTGTATTCCGTGAAGGAGAAGGAGACGCTGGAGGAAGCGGTGGTGCGGCTGCTGCAGAAGTATGAGCTGACCGTGACCACGGCGGAGTCCTGTACCGGCGGCCTGGTGGCCGGCCGGCTGGTGAACGTGCCCGGGGCGTCGGAGGTATTCCGGGAGGGGTTCATCACCTATTCCAACAAGGCGAAGCGCAAGTATCTGGATGTGAGCAAGGCTACCCTGAAAAAATACGGGGCGGTCAGCGAGCAGACGGCGCGGGAGATGGCGACCGGCGGGGTGTTCGCCACGGACTGCGACGCCTGTGTGGCAGTGACCGGGATCGCGGGACCGGACGGAGGGAGCGAGGAGAAGCCTGTGGGACTGGTGTATATCGCTACCTACATGAAGGATAAGGTCCGGGTAGAGCAGTTCCAGTTCAAGGGAAACCGGGCGAAGATCCGGGAGCAGGCAGTGGTCAAGGCCCTGGATCTGCTGAGACGTTCAATTTTAGACAATTATCGATAATGGGGGATTTCAGTATGGCAACACAGAGATGGAAAAAGCAGGCAACTGTAGTTTACGGATATTCGTTATCCAGGATGGCGTTAAACGCGTACATGTATGCGGACGGATCGCCGTTCCCCTTTACCCGGGGCAATGAGCGGGTAGAGGCGTTGCACCGGGACCTGATGGAGGTGTTCAGCCGCTTTTTGAAGGGGGAGCCGGTCTTAGCCGAGGCAAGCGGGCTCCGGAAGCGGATCATCCGGGAGATGGAAGCAGTCGTCAGCTTTACCGACGCGTTCCAGGTCTACGAGACTGCCTTTGAGCGGATCAACGACCGGTTTGAAGAGCCGGATCCGGATAAAGAGGAGATCTCCGATGAGGATCTGACGGACCAGCTGGTCCAGTATATCCGGGAGGGCTCCGGCGCCGCCGAGGTGAACAGCCGGGTATCGGAGGTCATCGAGCGGCTTCCCCTGCGGATGACCCGCCAGAAATATTACGGGATGATGGAGGAAGGCCTGATGGCCTATGTGGGATCGGAGCTGAGCGCCCTGGAGCAGAAGCTGGATCTGCTGAAGGAGGCAGGGATCGCCGGGCTGCATAAGGAGGCAGAGACGATGTACCCGGAGCTGGCCCAGAGGCTTAATGAGGTCCGGGATCTGGATCTGGCTGTGGTGGACGAAGTGGATTATACCGACGCCATGGGCGCCCTGCAGGAGGCAGGGGAGCTTCTGTATGAGCTTTCCGAGCATTTCCAGGTGATGCAGGATATGGTCAACGATATGTGCGCCTTAAGCCTGGTGGCCGGGGACGCGGCGGTGAAAGCCGGAGAGGACAGCCGGGTGCGCACCCTGCTGGCCGGACTGGAGGAATATCTCCTGAGCGGCGAGAAGGAGATCCCCCAGAAGCTGGAGGACATGCTGTACCACATGGAGGGCATGCAGGAATCCTACTACGAGAAGTTCCTGCGCCTGACGCCTGCCCCGGCATACCGGGAGGGCGAGGACCTTTCTGAGAAGAAGGGACGCTGCGTAGAACAGCTCCTTTCCACCAGCTCCTTTGCCGAAGTGGACGAGCTGGAGGGGGTGATCCGGGCGCTGAACGGCGGCGGAGAGGCCGGCGAAGGCCAGGATACCGGATGCGCGGTGAAGGCCGGGACAGAAAAGGCGGGACGGGCAGTGACTAGACAGGATGTGGAAGCGGCTATGAAGGATTACCAGGCCGTGATGGATCCGGTCCTTACCTCGGTCCGGAAGCCGATCGCCCGGGTGATGATGGCGGATACCCTTGCCATGGTCCCCTTAAGCTTCCCGTCCCTGGAGGCGGTGCGGGACTATATCCGGAACAGCCTGGACGTCTGCAGCGATGAGGCGGAGAAATCCTCCTGCAAGCTGTATCTGACGGCTCTGATCCGCCGGGACAGCTTTGACCTGGAGGAGTGGATGAAGACATTGGAAGATTTTGAGGGATAAGTATGCGTTGGTACGACCACCTGTACGTGGGAGAGAAAGCGAAGCGGCGCCGGGCTGCCATTATCCGGGGCATCCGGGAGCAGAAGCTCCAGCCGGAGGTCTATGTGATTACGCCGCCGGAAAATGGGGATAATATCCTTGATATCTATCCGGCGCCCATGCTCCTTCTGCCGCCGTACCGGGATGAGGACAAGCTGATCCTGGGGATCGCGGTTACATATTGGGAGGCCCTTTCGGTGACCCGTCAGATGATCGACGATATGTACCGTATGACCGGCGGCTTTGACCTGGCGGCGTTCCTGCAGTGTGGGCGGCAGCGGCCTGGAGGCCCGGGAGAGGAGAGCTCCTCCGGGGCGGAAGGGATAAGAGATTGAGAACGGTTGGGAAAGGTTCATGGCAGGGATATTATTGGCTATCTTAAAAGTGTTGGGGATCGTGCTGCTGGTCCTGCTGGGACTGATCCTGGCGGTCCTGCTGCTGGTGCTGTTCGTGCCGCTGCGCTACCGGCTCTGCGGATCCTTCCACGGCAGGCCGGTGGTCCGGGCGGGAGCCAGCTGGCTTTTGCACCTGCTGTCCTGCCAGGTTTCCTATGACGAGGGACTGACCGTGGACGTGCGGGTGTGCGGCATCCGCATCGGCGGATCCGGGAACGAGGCCGACGGGGGGGAGGGTGAGGAGCCTTCCCCAGAGCCGAAGGACACAGGGGAGCGGACGGCAAGAGGAGCCGGGGAGCCGGAGGACTCCGCTTGGGAGACCGGAACAGCAGAGGCGCCAAGGGCTGCCGGGGATTTCGAGGAGGCAGAGCTGTCAAAAACTGCCGGGGAGCCAGCGGTATCGGAAGCGGTAAAAGCCGCAGGGCATCCAGCGGAGACGGAGACCTCAAAAACTGCCGGGAAGTCAGCGTCAGCCGGGCCGTCTAAGGCCGCCGGGAGGTCGGCGGCGTCGGAGCCCCTGTGGCAGAGGTTCCGCCCGGCACGGCTCTGGAAAAGGCTCCGGGCTGTATTTGCAGGGATCTGTGGGAAACTGAAGGCGCTGATCAGGCGGCGGGACAAGATCCTGGCCTTTATCCGGGATCCGGAGAACCAGAGGACGTTCCGGAACTTAAAGAAGCAGCTGGGGGCGGCCCTCCGCCAGATCCTTCCCCGCAGGATCCGGGGGACCGTCCAGTTCGGATTCGACGATCCGTCCAAGACCGGCCAGGTGCTGATGTATGTCAGCCCCTTTTATGGATTTTACGCGAAGACCCTGACGCTGATCCCGGTATTCGAGGAGCAGGTCCTGGATGGGGATCTGGACGTGCGGGGACGCATCCGTGTGGCGCCTCTTTTGGTGATCGCGGGACGGGTCCTGGCAGACCGTAATTTTAGAAAACTGCTGAGAGCATGGCGGGCAGTATAGAGGAGGAACGACTATGGCAGAGAATCATTTTGCAACGACAATCGAAGCCCTGTTCCGGGGCATGGACCAGTTTGTGACCACCAAGACCGTGGTGGGAGAGGCGGTGAAGGTGGACGACGCCATCATCCTTCCTCTGGTAGACGTTACCTGCGGCATGGCGGCCGGTTCCTTTGCGGACAACGCCAAGCACAACGGAGGCGGAGGCATGAGCGCCAAGATGAGCCCCAGCGCCGTCCTGGTGATCCAGAATGGGGTGACCAGGCTGGTGAACATCAAGCAGCAGGATGCGGTGACCAAGGTATTAGATATGGTGCCGGATCTTGTCAATAAGTTTACCGGGAAGAAGGAGGGGGAGATCTCTCCGGAAGCGATGGAGGCGGCGGAGGATCTGGCGGCAGCCGGGGACGACGGCAAGTAGAGCCGCCGGAAGGGCTGAGCAGAGAAGCGCATCAATTTTGGGACAGCGGCATAGGATAAGATAGGACTCTGGAAACTGGAGGAGCGGCATGAAACGTGTCTTCGGCCTGATGCTGTTTTGTTTTGGAATGGGGATGACGCTTCTTTTGTTTATCCCGGAGACGCTGACCACCCTGATCTTTATCATCGGATGCCTGGTGGTAGGGTATCACTTGTTCTGCGGATGACCGGATGGATTAGAAGCGTGAAAAGAAAAAAAGACTGTCATGCCGGCCTTACACCGTCCATGACAGTCTTTTTCACTTGCCTCATTATGCTCTCTCTACTAAGCCGGAACGTAAGCAAGAAGTACATACATACATCTTCTTCGCGCCTCCGTTAACTTTAACCTTAACAGATTTTACGTTTGCTTTCCAGATCGCGTTGGAACGTCTATGAGAGTGGCTCACGTTGTTGCCGAAGTGAGCAGCCTTTTCACAGATTGCACATTTTGCCATGATTGCACCTCCTTAACCCGGTACTTGGTCCCTGCACGGTGACCACAACATATGTATGATACCAGATACTCTGGGATTTTGCAAGCACAATTTTTTGTTTTTTGGGAAAAGTTTTCTCTGGCGGAAAACTATTGAGGAATCCGGCGGAAACTGGTAAAATAAAAGAATCAGATAATTCAGACAAAATCTGGGTCCTGGAAGGATCCGGATAAAGTAGGAATTCCAGGGGAAAGGGAAAGTCCGAATGGACAGTGCCTGCGACCTGTGGTATACTGGACAGGTCATAGGAGCACAGCAGAAAGCAGAATATGGAGGGGTTCTATGAAAGGTCGGATTAACAATAAACTGGGCGAGATCCAGATCAGCTCGGACGTGATCGCTCTGTATGCGGGGATGACGGCGGTGGAGTGCTTCGGCATCGTCGGCATGGCGGCCGTCAGCATGAAGGACGGCCTGGTCAAGCTGCTGAAGCGGGAGAGCCTGACGAAGGGGATCAGCATAGAGATCGAGGAGAACCGCCTGCGGATCGATTTCCATGTGATCGTGGCCTACGGAGTGAGCATCTGCGCCGTATGCGACAATCTGATGGCGAATGTAAAATACAAGGTCGAAGAATTCACCGGCATGGAGGTTGCGCAGATCAACGTCTATGTGGAAGGTGTACGAGTGATAGATTAAGGAGGATCTACCGGTGCAGTTACAGGTAATCGACGCCAGGCTGATGCAGAAGGCATTTCTGGCAGGGGCCAAAGGCCTGGAGGCAAAGAAGGAGTGGATTAACGAGCTGAACGTGTTCCCGGTCCCGGATGGGGATACGGGCACGAATATGACGATGACGATCATGGCAGCGGCCAAGGATGTGGCGGCTATGGAAGAGCCGACGATGGAGAGCCTGGCCAAGGCGATCTCCGGCGGCTCCCTGCGGGGCGCCAGAGGGAATTCCGGCGTCATCCTTTCCCAGCTGTTCCGCGGCTTTACCAAGGAGATCAAGACGGTAGAAGCGGTTGACGTAAAGACGCTGGCGAGAGCGTTCGAGCGGGCCTCGGAGACGGCCTATAAGGCGGTCATGAAGCCGAAGGAGGGTACCATCCTGACCGTGGCCAAGGGCATGGCGGAGAAGGCCATGGAGCTTGCGGAGCAGACAGACGACATCCTGGCCTTTGCGGAGCAGGTGGCGGCTTACGGGGACCAGGTACTGGCCCAGACCCCGGAGATGCTCCCGGTGCTCAAGCAGGCCGGGGTAGTGGATTCCGGCGGCCAGGGGCTGATGCAGGTCATCAAGGGCGCTTTAGACGGCCTCCACGGCAAGGAGGTGGACTTAGCGGTCCCCGCATCCCAGGCGCCCCGGACAGAAGCCGGGTCCTACGGAGCGGCGGCAGGCCGGGGGGAGCTGGACACAGCGGATATCCGGTTCGGCTACTGTACGGAGTTTATCATCAATGTGGAGCATCCGTATGACGAGAAGACGGAGCAGGAGTTCAAGGGCTATTTAGAGTCTATCGGAGACTCCATCGTGGTAGTATCGGATGAGGATGTGGTGAAGGTCCATGTCCATACCAACGATCCGGGCCTGGCGATCCAGAAGGCCCTGACCTATGGGTCTCTGTCCCGGATGAAGATCGATAACATGCGGGAGGAGCATCAGGAGCGCCTGATCCAGAACGCGGAGCAGGTGGCCGCCCGGCAGAAGGCAGAGGAGGCGGCAAAGGCCGCGGAGCCGAGAAAGCCCTACGGCTTCATCGCCGTGTCCGTAGGCGACGGGCTGGCTAAGATCCTGAAGGGCATCGGCGCCGACTATCTCATCGAAGGCGGCCAGACCATGAACCCCAGCACCGAGGATATGCTGGAGGCCATCCGCTGCGTGAACGCGGATACGGTCTACATCCTGCCCAACAACAAGAACATCATCCTGGCGGCGGAGCAGGCGAAGTACCTGGTGGAGGACAAGCAGATCGTGGTAGTCCCCTCCAAGACCGTGCCCCAGGGCATCGCGGCCCTGATCAACTTTATCCCAGAGATGTCTGTGGAGGACAACCTTGCCTCCATGAAGGAGGAGATGGAGCGCGTCCGCACCGGTCAGGTGACTTATGCGGTGCGGGATACGGTGCTGGACGGCATCGAGATCCACGAAGGGGATATCATCGGCCTGGGCGACCGGGGCATCCTGGCGGCGGGAAAGAGCATCGAGTCCACGGCGGTGGAGACGCTGATGGCCCTGGCAGAGGATGAGTGCGAGCTGGTGACCATTTATTACGGCAGCGACGTGAAGGAGGAGGAGGCCCAGGCAGTGGCAGACCGGTTCGGAAAGCTGCGCCCGGACCTGGAAGTGGAAGTCCAGGCAGGCGGGCAGCCGATCTATTATTACCTGATGTCCGCAGAATAAGGGCACAGGAAGCAGCGTGGGGATGCGCGGCCGGAAGCGGTCCGGAGCGCTCCCAGGAGCAGGAGTCAGAGATGAAGACAGAACAGTTGATCACAAGCTTAAAGGGCGTCGGGGAGAAATCCGGCGCCCTGTTTCAGCGCCTGGGCGTGGAGACCGTAGAGGATCTGCTCCACTATTATCCCCGGGCTTACGACGCTTACGAGGAGCCGGTGCCCATCGGCCAGGTGAAGGAAGGCTCCGTACAGGCAGTATCCGGACAGCTGCTGAAGACGGCGTCTGTCCGGCGGTTCAAGAATATCCAGATCATCGTGACCACGGTGCGGGATCTGACCGGGACGCTGCAGCTGACCTGGTACAATATGCCGTATCTGCGGACGACCCTGCAGATGGGGAGCCATCTCATCTTCCGGGGACGGGTGGTGAAGAAGAACAACCGGCTGACCATGGAGCAGCCGGAGATCTTTACGCCGGAGCAGTACCAGGGCGTGATGCATTCCATGCAGCCCATCTACGGCCAGACCCGGGGGCTGGGGAACAAGGCCATCGTCCGGGCGGTCACCCAGGCCCTGGAGCAGCGGGAGATGGAGCGGGAGTATCTGCCGGGATATCTGCGGCAGAAATATGAGCTGGCCGAGTATAATTACGCCATTGAGCATATCCATTTCCCGGCGGACGGACAGGAGCTTTTGTTTGCCAGGAAGCGGCTGGTGTTTGATGAATTTCTGTTCTTCCTGACCGCTGTGCGCCGGTTAAAGGAGCAGCGGCAGGCGTGCCGGAGCCGGTTCGTGATGGAACCGGCTCCGGAGGTCCATCGACTGCTGGCGAAGCTCCCCTACGCCCTGACCGGGGCCCAGAGGAAGGTCCTGACGGAGGTGGAGCGGGATCTGTCCGGCGGCCTGGTGATGAACCGCCTGATCCAGGGAGACGTAGGCTCCGGCAAGACGATCATCGCGGTGCTGGCGCTCCTCACCGCGGCGGAGAACGGCTTCCAGGGAGCGATGATGGCGCCGACGGAGGTCCTGGCAAAGCAGCATTACGAGTCCATTACCGGCCTGTTTGCGGCGTATGGGATCGGGAAAAAGGCCGTGCTGGTGACCGGCTCCATGACCGCGAAGGAAAAGCGGACGGCCTATGAGCAGATCGCGTCCCACGAGGCCGACATCATCGTGGGCACCCATGCCCTGATCCAGGAAAAGGTCCACTATCACAACCTGGCCCTGGTGATCACCGACGAGCAGCACCGGTTCGGCGTAGGGCAGCGGGAGGCCCTGGGCAATAAGGGCGGCGACGGGGAAGGCGGCATGCCCCACGTGCTGGTCATGAGCGCCACCCCCATCCCCCGGACCCTGGCGATCATCCTGTACGGAGATCTGGACATCTCCGTGATCGATGAGATGCCGGCGGAGCGGCTGCCGGTAAAAAACTGTGTGGTGGATAAAAGCTACCGGGACAATGCCTACCAGTTCATCGCCCGCCAGGTGGAGGAGGGCCGCCAGGCCTATGTCATCTGTCCGATGGTAGAGGAAAGCGAGATGATCGAGGCAGAGAACGTCCTGGACTATACCAAGCTGCTTCGGCAGAAACTGCCGGAGTCTATCTGTGTGGAATATCTCCACGGCAAGATGAAGGGCCGGGAGAAGAACCGGATCATGGAGCGGTTCGCCGCCGGAGAGATCCAGGTGCTGGTCTCCACCACCGTGGTGGAGGTCGGGGTGAACGTGCCCAACGCCACGGTGATGATGATCGAGAATGCGGAGCGGTTCGGCTTAGCCCAGCTCCATCAGCTGCGGGGCCGGGTGGGCCGGGGCGCCCATCAGTCCTACTGCATCATGGTGAACTGCTCTGATCAGGACGGCACCCAGGAGCGGCTGGAGATCTTAAACCGGTCCAACGACGGCTTCTATATCGCCTCCGAGGACTTGAAGCTGCGCGGACCGGGGGATATCTTCGGCCTGCGCCAGAGCGGAGACCTGGAATTTAAGCTGGCGGATATCTTTACCGACGCCAACCTGCTAAAGACCGTGTCCCAGGAGGTGAACGCCATGCTGGATAAGGACCCGGAGCTGGAACGCCCGGAGCACCAGGCGCTCAAGGAAAAGATGGCCCGGTATCTGTCCCGCAGCTACGAGCGGCTGAACCTGTAGGGCGGCAGCACAGTTCTGAAAAAAATGGTTGACAAATCCAGGTCTCTGGATTATCATATGGATTAATACATAACAAAACCGTTGAGAAAGAGGAGTAAGCTTGCTCCGGAGATCACAGAGAGCCGCAGGCGGTGGGATTGCGGTATGGACGGACTTGCTGAATGGACTTTCGAGGGCAGTTTTGAAACCGGATATCCGGGAGTAGGGACTGACGGAGACCACGACCGTTATCTGGTGGCGTATATGTTTGTATACGGATGAAGTGGGCTTCGGCCAATTTGAGTGGTACCGCGGATGATAGGATTCGTCTCAAATACAGGGAACTGTATTTGGGACGTTTTTTATTTCAGGAAATGCTGTTTTAGGAGAAGGCCTTTTGGGGATCCTTTTCCGAAAGTCGAAAGGAGGCATTCCTTCCGCGCAAAGCTCCCCTGCCTCATCCGGAACGGGTTCTATGGACCCAAGATCCATAGGAAAGATCATGTTTGAGGAGGAAAAGGATGATGATGAAGAAAATGATGAGCAGAGAGATGAAGACTGTGATGGCAGCGGCGATGGCGGCGATGGTCCTGGCAGGATGCTCCGGCAGCAGCGGGGAGAGCACCACGGCGGCTCCCGCGGATACCACGGCGGCGATCGAGGCGGCATCTGCCGGCGAGGAAGCAGGGGAGACCGCAGGGGAAGCGGGAGACGCTTCCTACGTGATCGGCATCGGCCAGTTTGCGGAGCACGGCTCTCTGGATAACTGCCGCACCGGCTTTTTGCAGGGCCTGGCGGAGGAAGGCATTTCCGAGGGAACCAACTTAACGATCCTGTATGAGAACGCTCAGACCGACGGCGGGACCGCCAGCCAGATCATGGATAATTTCCTGGCCAAGGACGTGGATCTGATCTGCGCGATCGCCACCCCCATCGCCCAGAGCGCCTACAGCGCCACGAAGAACACGGACGTACCGGTGATCTATACGGCGGTGACGGATCCGGTCCTGGCAGAGCTGGCAAGCGGGGACGGCACGCCGGTAGGGGAGATCACCGGCACCAGCGACAAGCTCCCGGTGGAGAGCCAGCTGGAGATGATCCGCACCCTGCTCCCGGACGCCAAGACCATCGGCATCATGTACAGCACCAGCGAGATCAACTCCGAATCCGCCATTGCCGAGTACAAGGCGGCGGCTCCGGCTTACGGCTTTGAGATCGTGGAGAGCGGCGTTTCCTCCGCGGCAGATATCCCCCTGGCGGCGGATTCCCTGCTGGAGAAGGTAGACTGCATCAACAACCTGACCGACAACACCGTAGTCAGCTCCCTGCCTGTGATCTTAGACAAGGCGGCGAAGAAGAGCATCCCGGTGTTCGGCAGCGAGGTGGAGCAGGTGAAGATCGGCTGCCTGGCTTCCATGGGGCTGGATTACATCAGCTTAGGCGAGCAGACCGGCAAGATGGCGGCCCAGGTGTTAAAGGGCGAGAAGAAGGCCAGCGAGATGAACTTTGAGGTGATCGAGCAGGCGTCCTTCTACGGCAACAACCAGGTGGCAGCGAACCTGGGGATCACCATCCCCGCAGAGCTGGCAGACAATGCGGCGGCCTTATTTGACGAGATCACCGCAGAGTAATATAGCAGAGAAGCCTGACGGAGCGGCTCCACGGAGCCGCCTGGCGGAGCAGCAGCGCAGAGCCGCATAGCGGAGCGGCACGACAGCGCAGAAAAGGAAGCATAACAGGATGACAGGCGCGGCCCGGCGGACCTGCGGGGCCGCGCAGGTATGATCGGAACAGAGAAGAACGGGGAGGAACTACATGTCGATCGTGATCGGTGTTTTGGAAGAAGGGCTTATTTACGGGATCATGGCCCTGGGACTTTATATTACTTACCGGATCCTGGATTTTCCGGATCTGTCAGTGGACGGGACGTTTCCCATGGGGGCGGCGGTCACGGCCATGCTGATCCTGAAGGGCGTCCATCCGGCGGCGACCCTGTTCTTATCCTTTGGGGCGGGCGTCCTGGCCGGCTGCATCACCGGCATCATCCATGTGAAGTTCAAGGTCCGGGACCTGCTGTCCGGGATCATCATGATGACGGCGTTATATTCCGTGAACCTGCGGATCGCCGGCAAGTCCAATGTGCCGATCTTCAGCAAGGAGACCATTTTTGAGAATGCCTTCCTGCAGGAGCGGGTCCCGGCGTCTCTGCAGCCCTGGCTGATCACCATCATCCTGCTGGTGATCGTGATCGTCTGCAAGGTGCTGCTGGATCTGTACTTAAAGACCCGTTCCGGCTACCTGCTCCGGGCAGTGGGGGACAATGAGGTGCTGGTCACCTCTCTGGCCAAGGACAAAGGCATGGTGAAGATCATCGGCCTGGCCCTGTCCAACGGCTTCGTAGCCCTGTCCGGCTGTGTGTACTGCCAGCAGAAAGGGTTCTTTGAGATCAGCACCGGTACCGGCACCATGGTCATGGGTTTGGCCAGCGTGATCATCGGGACCAAGCTGTTCGGCCGTCTTGGCTGGGTGAAAACGACTACGGCGGTGATCCTGGGCACGATCGTGTACAAAGCCTGTGTATCCATCGCCATTGCTTTCGGCCTGGCAGCCTCCGACTTGAAGCTGATCACAGCGGCGCTGTTTTTGGTGATCCTGGTGCTCAGCAACCGGAAAGAGAGGAAGGTGAAGGTCCATGCTTGAATTAAACCACATCCATAAGTATTACAACGCGGGAACGGTGAATGAAATGTGCCTGTTCGAGGACTTTTCCCTGGCCATCGAGGACGGTCAGTTTGTCTCCGTGGTAGGCTCCAACGGCTCCGGCAAGACCTCCATGCTGAACCTGATCTGCGGGAGCATCCCCTTAGACGCCGGCTCTATCCGCATCGGAGGCAAGGATATCACATCCATGCCGGAGTATAAGCGGCAGCGGCGGATCGGGCGAGTGTACCAGAATCCGGCCATGGGCACGTGCCCGTCCATGACGATCCTGGAAAATATGTCTTTGGCGGACAACAAGGGCAAGCCCTTTAACCTGCGGCTGGGGACGAACCGGCAGCGGATCGACGGCTACCGGGAGCAGCTGCGCTCCCTGGGACTGGGCCTGGAAGACAAGATGAACGTCAAGGTAGGCGTGCTGTCCGGCGGGCAGCGGCAGGCCATGGCCCTGCTCATGTCCACCATGACGCCCATTGAATTCCTGATCCTGGATGAGCACACGGCGGCCCTGGATCCGAAGACGGCGGAGATCATCATGGAGCTGACGGATCAGATCGTGCGGGAGAAGCACCTGACTACGATCATGGTGACCCACAACCTGCGCTACGCCGTGGAATACGGGGACCGGCTTTTGATGATGCACCAGGGAAAGGCGGTCATCGACAAGGCGGGCGAGGAGAAAAAGGCGGTCCTGATCGAGGATATCCTGGAGAAATTCAACGAGATCAGCATCGAATGCGGCAACTAGCCTGCGATTATTTTAGAATCATTTTATACTTTCCATGCACTTCTTATGGTATACTATTCCTATGGGCAGGGGTCTGCAGGAAGGAGTCTGCCTGAAAGAGGTGCATTTTTTATGAAATTAAAGACACGCCTTGGCATTGCGTTTTTGACGTTCAGCCTGCTGCCGGTGCTTTTGGTGAGCCTGGTCCTGTTCATGGGCCGGATGTTCGTGGCCCAGCAGTTCAACCAGCTCAGCCAGATGGGGCCGGAGGTACAGGCCCTGGTGATCCAGATGGTGATCTCCGGTATCATGATGCTGGGCTTTATCTGCGCGGCGATGACCGTATGGGTGTACCGTTCGTTCCTACGTCCGCTGAACAAGCTGCAGGAGGCTACCCGGAAGATCCGGGACGGGAACCTGGACTTTACCTTAGAGGTAGAGGAGGACGACGAGATCGGCGAGCTCTGCCAGGATTTTGAAGAGATGCGCATCCGGCTGAAGGAGAACGCAGAGGAGAAGGTCCAGTATGACCTGGAGAGCAAGGAGCTGCTGAGCAACATCTCCCACGATCTGAAGACGCCCATCACTGCCATCAAGGGCTATGTGGAGGGCATCATGGATGGGGTGGCTTCCTCCCCGGAGAAGCTGGACAAGTACATCCGCACCATCTACAACAAGGCCAACGATATGGACCGTCTGATCGACGAGCTCACCTTCTATTCCAAGATCGACACCAACAAGATCCCCTATCAGTTTGCAAAACTGAACGTGGACAGCTATTTCCGGGACTGCGCCGAGGAGGTGGGCCTGGAGCTGGAATCCCGGAATATCGAGCTGGGCTTCTTTAACTATGTGGCGGAGGATGTGGAGATCATCGCCGACGCGGAGCAGCTAAAGCGGGTGATCAACAACATCATCAGCAATTCGGTCAAGTACCTGGACAAGCCCCGGGGCATCATCAATATCCGCATCAAGGATGTGGGGGATTTTATCCAGATCGAGATCGAGGACAATGGCCGGGGGATCGCAACCAAGGATCTGCCGTATATCTTTGACCGGTTCTACCGGACGGATGCTTCCCGCAATTCCTCGCAGGGAGGGAGCGGCATCGGACTTTCCATCGTGCGCAAGATCGTGGAGGACCACGGCGGACGGATCTGGGCGACCAGCAAGGAAGGGATCGGCACCGAGATGCATCTGGTGCTGAGAAAATATCAGGAGGTGGTACAGGAATGAGCAGGATATTGATCATTGAAGATGAGACCGCGATCGCGGAACTGGAAAAGGATTATCTGGAGCTGAGCGGCTTTGAGGTGGAGCTGGAGGAAGACGGGAGCCGCGGCCTGACCCGGGCTCTGGATGAGGACTTTGACCTCCTGATCCTGGATCTGATGCTCCCCGGGCTGGACGGCTTTGAGATCTGCCGGCGGTTCCGGGAGGTGAAGAATACGCCGATCATCATGATCTCCGCCAAGAAGGAGGACATTGACAAGATCCGCGGCCTGGGCCTGGGTGCCGACGACTATATGACGAAGCCCTTCAGCCCCAGCGAGATGGTGGCCCGGGTGAAGGCCCACTTGGCCCGCTATGAGCGGCTGATCGGCAGCGGCAGTCCGGAGAACGAGACCATCGAGATCCGGGGCCTGAAGATCGATAAGACGGCCCGCCGGGTGTGGGTGAACGGGGAGGAGAAGAACTTCACCACCAAGGAGTTCGACCTCTTAACGTTCCTGGCCCAGAACCCGAACCACGTGTTCACGAAGGAAGAACTGTTCTCCAAGATCTGGGATATGGAGTCCATCGGCGATATCGCCACGGTGACGGTCCATATCAAGAAGATCCGGGAGAAGATCGAGTTTAATACGGCGAAGCCTCAGTATATCGAGACGATCTGGGGGGTGGGGGATCGCTTTAAAGTGTAGGGATCTGGAGATCCCTTGCATATACGGGAATATCAGGGAAAAGAAAAGTGGCAGCGGAAGAATCCGATGCTGCTTTTTTTATTAGGAAATTGCATTTCCTATTAAAC